>CAVBPX010000034.1:0-25140 GCA_963597395.1 Eggerthellaceae bacterium
ACTTTGCACAGTGCAGGGAAATGCGTCTCAGGAGTATCATAATGATAGATAAAAGAACATTTTTTTATTTCCGATTCACCTCGAACACAGCCAATTTCCGGACAAATCATCGGGGTTTTATAGGAAAAAGCCATCCATAAAGTTCCGGAGTTTAAGGAACTTTCAATGTCATAAGGCGTGACCAAAACATCCGTTTGCTCTAAATAATCCCCCATATAATCATTTTCGATAAACTGAAAATCAACGACAATTGATTTGCAGGACTCTGATTTTTGCAAAATTTTTTCCCGATAATTTTCATCGTTACATTTCCCACAAATCAACAAGATAAAATCTGATTTATCTAGTTTCGTTTTTTTAAACCCTTCAATCAATAATTCCAGGTTTTTATAGGGTCCAATTTTCCCTGTGGAAAAAATAATCTTTGATTTTTGAGAAATTCCATATTTTTGCCGAATATCTATTTTTCCATGTCCAAAATTTTGAAAATAATCACCATGAGGAATGTAAAATATTTTTTTTCGAAAGTTCTGCAATTGGGGAACTTCTTCAACTGTTGCCAAACATAAAATATGTATCCGGTCGCTCCAATGCATTAGAAGTCCCATTAAAAATTTGGAATACTTCCTGCCTTTTTTTTGATCGTGGGCAACTTTATTATGGACTGTCCAAATTATTTTTTTCCGAAATATTTTCAGACAGCACAAAAAACCAAGTCTAAAGGCAAAATTCAACAGACACCGAAATTCATTATTTCCTCGAATATTTTCCAGCCAATTCAAATGACAGACTTTCGCAACAAAAAATTCTTTTAAATGGCCATGAAGGACTTGATTCACTCCGATAACACGAAATTTACCAGAAATTGTTTTGGCCAAATTTCCGAGGTAAAAATTTTCCGAGGTCTTTGCCTGAGGAAAGAACAAAACGGTTTTCAATCACTTCCCCGAAATAAAATCGTCAATCATCTGAACAATACTCGGAATTTCATCCGATTCTTCCTGCTTTTTGGACAGCTCATGATTATCGAAAAACTTGATGGCCGCCTCCAATTCGGACATTTCCTTTACGGACTTGATTAAGCCCTGTTTTTCCAAAACGGAAGCAATCTGTATTTGATGATCATCGATATGCTCGCCATACTTCTTTAACCGGGTAACCGCAATCGTCTTCTTTCCCAAATTCAAGGACTTTATAACAGATCCAGCCCCACCATGCGTAATAACAAGACGAGCCTCATTCAAATAAGAAGAGAATTCTTCCTGAGTAACATACCTTGAATATTTACATCTTTTAGGCAAATAATCAGAGACGCCGATTTGTTCAAAAACATCTTCCTGGATGACGCCAATTTCAATAAGTCTGTCTATTTCCTTTAACAGACGATTAAATTGATATTCCCGGGATCCGACACAAACAAAAATCATAACAGTTTTCGCCCAAGTTTTGCTTTTGGATAAATTTCAAGCAACGGTTTCCACTGAACGATAAAAAGATCCGCAAGTCGATAAAGAAAACGGCCAGCCTTCGTCCCATTATAAACCCGGGAATACGATTCAATATAGATGAATTTTTTCTTGAAAATTTTAGAAAGTATTGCAAAAGGAAGTGCAACCAATGTTCCTGTCGTTACAACAACATCAGGCTTTTCCTTCATCCAGACAATCAAAGAACGAATGCTATTGATAAGCATCTTAAAAACCATTAAAGGATCCTTGACATCGGTCTGAATCATTACATATTTAGCAGAATCATCGAATTTTGTCTTTTCAGAAACAAAAAAGCCGTCATACTTTTGAAGCAATGGCGACAAACGTTGCAACTGTAGATAATGGCCACCAGAAGAAGACACAAAGCAAATCTTCGTGTTTTCTTTTTTCATCCAACTTCTTCCACATTGCCCTTGCCGACGTTCGCCACGTCAAAGCCGATTTGGCGGAGGGCGGATGCGTCAAGGATGTTTCTGCCGTCATAGACAAATGCCGGCTTTTTCATGCCCGCGTAGATGCGTTTCCAGTCGAGGTCGGCAAAGCACTTCCATTCGGTGCAGACGACGACGGCGTGGGCGCCTTCGGCGGCCTTGTAGGGGTCTTCTTCGAACGTAACCTTGTCGAGGACGTCGGCGAGGTCGCGCTTCGCGTCGGGGATAGCCTTCGGGTCGGTGACGACCGGGCGGGCGTGTTCGGCGAGAAGGTCGCGAACGACCAGGTTTGCCGGGCTTTCGCGGGTGTCGCCCGTGTTCGCCTTGAAGGCAAACCCGAAGACGGCAATTTTCTTGTCGGCAATCGTGTTGAACATACGCTCGAGCATGCGGCTCGTGACGCGGTGCGTTTGCCATTCGTTGATTTTTACGACGCTTTCCCAGTAGGCGGCGACTTCGGGGAGGCCGTAATAGCCGCACAGGTAAACGAGGTTCAAAATGTCCTTTTTGAAGCAGCTGCCGCCAAATCCGATGGAGGCCTTGAGGAACTTGGGACCGATGCGGTGATCCTTTCCCATGACAAAGGCGACTTCATCGACGTCCGCGCCTGTGCGTTCGCAGAGGGCGCTAATAGAGTTGATGGAGCTGATGCGCTGGGCGAGGAACGCGTTTGCGGTGAGCTTCGTAAGCTCGGAGCTCCAAAGGTTCGTGGTGAGAATCTTCTCGCGCGGAACCCAGTGGGCGTAAATGTTCACAACCTTTTCGAGAGCGGCGAGGCCGGTCTTTGTCTGGTGGCTTCCGATGAGCACGCGGTCCGGTTCAAAGAGGTCGTTAATGGCGGTGCCTTCGGCGAGGAACTCCGGATTGGAGAGAACCTCGAAGTGAAGACCCTTGTCGTTCGAATTCAAAATGCGTTCCATCGCGGCGGCGGTGCGAACGGGGAGTGTCGATTTTTCAACGATAATCTTGTCGGCGTTTGCGACTTCGAGAATTTCGCGGGCCGTCTTTTCCCAGTATTGCAGGTCGCTTGCCTTGCCGGCTCCCTGACCGAACGTCTTGGTGGGCGTATTGACCGAGACAAAGATGATGTCCGCTTCGCGGACCGCTGCGGGGATGTCCGTGCTAAAGAAGAGGTTGCGGCCGCGGGCGCGACTAACGACCTCGTCAAGGCCCGGTTCAAAAATCGGGAGGCTTTCGCTGTTCCAGGCATCGATGCGGGACTGGTTGATGTCGACGACCGTCACCTTGACGTCCGGGCACTTGTCCGCGATGACCGTCATGGTCGGTCCGCCGACATATCCGGCGCCGATGCAAAGAATTTTCGTAGAAAAATCCATCATGGCGAAAAATTTAGAAATGTTTCCTGTAGGAGAAGTCCCAATCCACACCGAAGATACCCCAGAAATCGTGACCGTCCTCGCCCCGGACGTGATCCAGGTTACTGTATTTGCGGACGCCCGCGCCAAGACGGGCCCGAAGTCCGTAGGGGAAGGAAACCTTGTAGGTGAAATCGGCCACGGCCTGCCGTTCGATGACCCCGGAAAGAGCCCCCTTTGCGGCAAGAGCCTCGTCGTAGTCGGTATAGAGTTCCTTGTCGCCCTGGCGGAGCCAGGCGAGTTCGAGCTTTAGGGAGTGGCGTCCGAGCGTCCAGTCGAGCGTAAACCACAGGTCCTTGGCGTCCGGGCCTCTCCGGTAGCCGAGCGGGTAATCGACAAAGAACATGTCGGCGAAGTCCGCGTCGGACTGGTCGCGATAGTTCGAGCGATACATGCGGCGGCTCGTATATTTGAGGAGCGGGAGCCGTTCGTTTCCGGCGGCAGGGTCGGTGAGGACGGCATCCAGCCGAAAGTCAAACGTGCCGTAGCGGGCCGTTTCGAGCGTCTGGCGGTATCCGACGAGATGGCTCAGAATGTTGCGGGTGGAATTTTTCCCGGTTTCGCCGACCGGGCTTTTGATGTCGTCGATTCCCAACTGATAGTAGAAGTTCGCGCCGCGGGCGGGACGCAGCCCCAGTTCGAGCGTCGCCTGGGCCTTGGTGTAGCCCGTCGCATAGTTGTCGTGCCAAAACATGAACGGGTTTATGGAACGGAACTCTATCTGCTTTCCGCCGATGACGGACTGTTCGATGACATAAAACCAGACGTGCTTAAAGTCCATCCCTATCCGGTGGTAAACGAGCGTCTTGTAAGGCTCCGCATAGACGCGGTTCCGCTGGTTGTCGATTTGCAGGTTTTCCTGTTTCCACGCTTCGGTCGAAGAATCCGGTTCCCCGCCGGCGGTCGAAGGAGTGCCGTGCAAGTGCGCGTTCAACGAACTGAGAAAAAAGTCGTAGCGGAAAAAGCCCGGTGCAAAGTTCCAGAGAATCGCGTCGTGGTAGGGTGCGCCTCCGAGCGCAAGCGTATTCGGGGAAGGTCCCATGTCGGGCTTGAAGCGTCCGGCGAGAACGAAGCCCGCGCCGTAGTCCCACCGGGCGTAGCCCTTGATGGGAACGTTGATGTCGAGATTGTCCGGAAGGTAGGTCGTGTTCGTCGAAAGGTCGTCCTCATACCACGCTTCGATGTCCTTTCTTAACGGAAAGTCGAAATAGACCGAAAAGTTCCGGTAGCGGCCGCCCAAATAAAGTTCGAACATCGGATCTATCGTCTCGTATTGCCTTCCCGTTTCGAGCGGAATCTGCAGTCCGCGCCAGTTGCCGCCGTACCTATCTACCGTGTCGGCCGCAAAAGTCCCCGCCTTGGGCGCCCCGTAAAATCCGACGGCAATTTTCGTGCCGATAAAAACCTCGGCATCGGAGAACGCCGAACCGACCAGGGCGGATAACGCCAAAACGAATGCATTTTTAATTTGCACGGTTCTTTAAATATAGACAGTTGAGGTTACGGCTTTTGAATCATCTCGCTGTAGGGAAGTTCCTCGAAGCCCGCCTTCCGATAGACGTGCACGGCGTGCGCATTTTCCTTTTCCACTTCGAGCCGCAAAAGATGCCCGGGATATTCCTTGCGCACCCGCGAAAGAAACTCACGCGCAATGCCACGTCCGCGAAAAGCCTCTTCCACATAAATGTCCTCGACCCAAACGCACCGCGCACCGAATTCCGTGGAGTATCCGAAAGTGAGCATTCCGTAGCCCGCAAACGAGCCGTTTTCTTCAAATACGAATCCCGTCGCAAAAGGCGAAGGCCCGACGCATTCCTCAAAATCGGCGCGAAAGATTTCCTCGGATCCGTTTGTCGAAACGGCCGGAGAGGCGTAAAAGGTTCGCATGGCGGAAGTGACACGCTCGGCGTCTTCCCGGACCATTTTTCGAATTTCAAAAGCCATCGGAATTTTCCTTCAAAAGCAGGAACTTTATACGAACACGAAATTTTTCGGATCGAGGACGGGATTTCCGTCAAAGCGGTAGGCGGCGAGAACGCCCGGGTTGCAGGACGCAACGCTGTAATCCAGGCAGCAGATGTTCGAGCGGAAAAGGCTCGGTTTGCCCTTGAGCCAATAATGCCCGAAGAAAACGGGACGTTCCGTTTCGCCGTAAAAATTTCGGGAAAGAATTTCTTCGGAGAGCGGCTTCGGGGAAATTTTTTCGTTCGAAAGGAAGGCTATATCGCGGAGCGTTTTCCCGTGCGGATCCACCCACCACTTGATGCGCGCCCGTGTGCGGCGTACGCCTTCGCTGTCGTAGTAAAAGGCTCCGTTTTCAAGGGAGATTTCGGGTCCCTGCACCGTGTCGGAGACGGCGTGCCGGAGGTTCCGGTTGCGAAAAATGCGAAAGAGATTTTCGGGCGTGCCGATGGACTCGAGGCCTTCGCGGCGAAGAGTTTCGATGTTTTCAAAATCAAAGCAGGCGTGTTCCGCGCGGAACGTTTCCGTTTCAATAAAAAGCGGAAGCGTGTAAAACCATTTGAGAACGTCAAAGAATTCCAGCTGGTCGTTTCGGTAGGATTCGAGCGTCTTGGAATGAATCAGGACCTTGTGGATACTGTGTTCGCGGAGGTATCCGCCGGAGGGATTTTTTTGCCAAAAGCAGAGCGCGTTGAATTCGTGATTTCCGAGGAGAGCCTTGGCGGAGCCGCATTCCGTCATGCGGCGGACAATGTTTACGGCACCCCGGACGTCCGGGCCGCGGTCGATGTAGTCGCCCAAAAAAACGGCCGTATGTTCCGGGTGATGGTACGCACCGTTACTTTGTACGTATCCGAGCTTTTGAAGCAAAAGTTCGAGACGCTCGCGGTGCCCGTGGATGTCGCCGATAAAATCGATCAAAGCGTTCCTTCCTTAAAGCGCCGGATCATTGTGCCGGAGATGCTCAGACGGCCCGTGTATTCGCCTATCTCCTTTCGCGGAACCCATTTGGCAAAGGAAAGCTCCGATTCCTGAACGGTGATTTCGGGAGAGCCCGAAAGCGTTGCGGTAAATCCCGAGATGACCGCGTTCGAAAACGGCCAGGGCTCGCTTCCGATGTAGCGGATGTCCTTTACGGAGATGCCCGCTTCCTCGCGAACTTCCCGAGCGACGGCCTGTTCGAGCGATTCGCCGACATCGACAAAGCCCGAGATGAGGTAGGGCTTCGGGTCGGGATTGTTCAGGTTGTGCGCCATGAGAAGCTTGTCGTCCCACGTGACGGAGACAATGACGACCGGGCAAATTTTGGGATAGACGGTTCCCTTGCAGTTTGGGCAGACAAAGGCCCGCTCATCGGGTTTTCGCTCCATCGGGCGTCCGCAATGGCCACAAAAACGGTTGGCGGATTCCCAACGGGCAACGTGTGCGGCGACGGCACCTCCAAACGCAAGATGCAGCTCGGGCATCGTCCTGAAGAACCTGTCCCTTACAAGTTCAAAGTTTTCAAGGCCGACGGCAAAGTTCTCGTCCGAAGAAAAAAAGGCGATTTCGTCAACCGAAAAAAGATAGTGCAAATGTTCCGCGGCTTTGGGGTTTGCTTCAAGGGCTTCGAGAACGGTCGGCATCCGATGGCCGTCTTCCGTTTTTTTCAGCAAAACGCGTGAGCCTTCCACATAAATGCAATAGTCCGACGGTTTCGGAATTTGCACGCGAAACTCGTTGTGCATCACATGCGGAAAAATTTCATACATCATGAGTGGGCATTCTCCCTTTTGTGCTCGCGGAGAAAGGCGAGCGCGCGGCTCTTGCGGCGGGCGTGTTCCTGCAAATCGACCGCGACGTCAAACTCATCGACAATTTCACGGCCGAGAATTTCTTCCAGAACGTCTTCGAGCGAAGCGAGACCCGCGATGGAACCGTATTCATCGACGACGGCCACAATGTGGCCCCGCTGTTTTAAAAACCGGAGAAGCAGCTTGTCGAGCGAAAGGCTGTCCGGAACAAATTGGATGGGGCGCATCAATTTTTTGAGCGGAACGTCGCGCTTGCCTTCGGCGACCAAATTGTAAACGTCGCGGCGAAGCACAATGCCCACCCACTTTTCCTTGTCCTTCGGGTCGTAAAGCGGTATTCGCGAAAACGGCCAGTTGGGAACCTTGTCAAGTTCCTCGCCGATGGTGCTGTCCATCGGAAGCGTAAAAGCGACCTGCCGCGGGGTCATCACCTTTCGGACGAGAATCGACTTGAGGGCGAGAATGTTCTTGATGACGAGAGCCTGCTGCCTGTCGAGGACCTCGTCGCGAAGGCCCAGGTTCACCAGGCTGTTGATGTCTTCCGTGCTGACTTCCGGTTCTTCGGAATCGTTCTTGGTCCAGCGCTTGGTAATAAAGAGGCAGAGCTTGATGAGGCCCGTGTAGCTGAGAACGATTGTGATGTAATACATCGGAACCGCGCAAATGGGACCGACGCGGCGCGCCTGTTTGACGCCTATCGTCTTGGGCGTAATTTCACCGAAAAGAAGAATCATCACGGACATGGCCATCGGAAGAATGATTTGTACCGTCATATTGAAATGGGCCACGGCAAACGAAGTCGCCAGATACACGCCGAGCGTATTTGCCACCGTGTTGAAAATCAGGACCGATGCGATGTAGCGGTCGATGTTGTTTTTGACATGCGCAATGTAGCGGGCGGTAAAGGCTCCCTTTTTGGTAAGGGCCTCCACACCGGAGATGGGGAAGCTGTAAAAAGCCGCCTCGGTAAAGGAGCAAAAAGCCGAACAGGCGAGGCAGAAAACGGTAAAAAAGGCGGTTAGCAGCATAAAAGAAAAATAGGAAAACAAAAATCCGATTAAAAAATCCGGAGCGTTTTGGCGGCGGCGAGAACGCTTTGAGCCTGTTTGCGGACACAAAAAAGCGAACTTTTTACGATTTCGGGAATCACGGGCGGTTTTCCGCAAGCGTCCCGTTCAATGTTCGGGATGGTCAAAAATCGCGTTTTCAAAAAACGCTTTCCGAGCGCATAGGTAAGGGCGTCTATCCGGGAAACCGCAACGCAAGGCGTCCGGGCCTTGAACGCTTCGACGACAGCCGATCCGGGACCCGCAATAACGAGACTTGCCCGTTTTAGAAGACGAAACCGTTCCAGGGCGCTTTCCGGTGAAAGGACGACCGGAATTTTTTTGGAGCTTCCTTGTTGCAAAAGGGAAAGCGTTTCAAAGGTTTCGGCACGGGACGCGACAAATTGCGTTTGCAGCCCGCTGGAGTTTAATTTGTGTGCAATTTCCGTATAAAGTTTTAGGTTGCGACGGATTTGCGCCTTTCGACTGCCCGGGAAGAGGAGCGCGAGCCTTTCGCGGGGAACCTCTTCGGAATTTTCAAAACGGTCGAACGGGTGCGGAATTTGCAAAACCTGTAGGCCGAACTTTCGATACGCTTTGCATTCGACGTCAAAGAGCGCCCGGATTTCGACGTTTGCCCGGGCTGTTTCCGATAAAAAGTTTTGAATGCGTCCGGGCTTCCACGCCCAAATTTGCGGAGGTTCCACGTAAACGACCCGCTTTCCCAGGGCAAGGGCCTTTTTCATCAGCTTTAAATTGAATCCGGGATAATCGATGGCCACAAGTCCGCGGCAATTTTCGTTTTCCAGAAGCTTTTTTAAAACGAAAAAGTCCCGCTTCAATTTTTTCGCATGACAAAAAATGTCACAGAATCCGTTGACCGGCAAATCGTCAAAAGGGAAGGCGACTTTAAGACCGGCCTTTTGCATGCGAACGCCGCCGACGCCCACCGCGTCAAAATTTTTGTCGAGAAATTCCCGGACGACGCTTTCGCCGAGAATGTCACCGGAATCCTCACCGGCGGAAAACAGCCAAAACGGACGTTCCATCTAGCGTTTGACTTTGGCGGATACCCAGACGTTTGCCGCGCCGAATTCCTTTTGGAGCCATTCAAAAAGGTCCGGCGTATAGGCCACCTTGAAGACCTGGGCGCGAAGCGTGTGCTGGTGACCGGAAACGGTTTCGACGTGAAAGACGACTTCGGCAGCATGCTCGCCGGGCAGTGACTGTGCCATTTCGAGGCGGTCGAGAATTTGCGTCATCCGATCTTCGGTGAGCTCTACGGAAGAGACGGAAACATGGATAAAGTTCACGAGCTTTGTGCGAACTTCATCCATCGAAAACGCCCTATCGACCGTAATTTGCAGCTTGGACGGGTCCTGCTTTTGCGGGGAAAGGCGTCCGCGGACAATTACGCGGTCGTCCTCGCCAAAATGATCGCGGCAACGTTCCCAGGTGTCCGGCGGAAAGAAAATGGAAATTTCGCCCTGAAAATCCTGCAAGGTTCCGGAGCCCATCGTTTTGGTTTCGTCCTTTTTTCCTTGGAACGAACGGAGGCCCGTGATGATGCCGCCGACACAGACAACCGCTTTGGGATTTTCCGATACGATGTCGTACAGTTCGCTTTCGGCAAGACTGTTCGTAGTAAATCCCCGAAGTTCCGGACGGCATTCGTCAAGCGGGTGCGCAGAAAGATACATTCCGAGGACTCCGCGTTCCTTGTTCAAAAGATCCATCAGTCCCCACGGCTGCGCTTCTTCGTAAGTTTCATCGATGCGGGCCTCGACCTTTTCTTCGCCGCCCATCAGGTCAAAGAGCGACGTCTGGCCGGAATCCTTTTCGCGGCGGTGACGAGCCGCCACTTCAAGCGCCTTTTCGACGCTTGCCATCAGCGTGGGCCTGTTGGGCGTTGACTTCGACATTTTGTCAAAAGCTCCGGCCAAAATGAGGCTTTCAAGGGACTTGCGGTTCAATGGCGGGCGTTTTTCGGACTGGGCCGCCTGATAGTCTCCGAGGCGGTTGCACAGGTCAAAAAGCGTTTTGAAAGGCCCGTGCAGATTGCGTTCCGCGACAACGTCCTCGATCATCTGGAGTCCGACGTTTCGAATGCCCGCAAGTCCATAGACGATTTGGCCTTCCTTGTTGGCCGAAAAGACTCCGAGCGAAACATTGATGTCGGGCGGAAGAACCTCTATTCCCATCCGTTTGCATTCCTGGACGATGGTCACGATGTCTTCCGTTTTTCCCATCTTGGACGTCATCGAAGCGGCCATGTATTCCGGGCCAAAATGCGTCTTGAGGTAAGCGGTCTGGTAGGCGACGTAGGCGTAAGCCGCGGCGTGGCTCTTGTTAAAGGCGTATCCGCAGAAAGGAAGCACCGCATCCCAGACCTTTTGGATCATCGCCTTGTCGTATCCGCGGGCAATGCACTTTTCCTTGAATTCCGGTTCGAGCTTCGCCATTTTTTCCGGCATCTTTTTGGCCATGATGCGACGGATGTTGTCTGCGCCGCCGAGAGTGTAACCACCGAGGATTTGCGCGAGCTGCATCACCTGTTCCTGATAGACGATGACGCCGTACGTTTCGCCGAGAACGGGTTCGAGGTCCTTGTGATAACAGTCTATCTTTTCCGTTCCGAGCTTTCGGGCAATAAAGTGCGGAATCTGTTCAATGGGACCGGGACGGTAAAGCGCGTTCATAGCAATAAGATCGCTGATGCGGGAAGGCTTCAGTTCGCGCAGATACTTTTGCATGCCCGGAGATTCAAACTGGAAAACCGCCGTTGTCATTCCCTTGCTCAAAAGCGCAAACGTTTCGGCATCGTCCGTCGGGACCTTGTCCATGTCAAGCTCGATTCCGCGCGTTTCACGGACCATGTTGACCGTATCCTGGATGATGGAAAGGTTGATGAGCCCGAGAAAGTCCATTTTGAGAAGGCCGATGGTCTCGGAATAATGCTTGTCGTACATGACGACGGGAGTATCGGTGGGAGCAGCCCGGTAGAGCGGCGCAAGCTTGTAAATGGGCGTCGGAGTGATGACAACCCCGCATGCGTGAACGCCCGTCTGACGCGGAAGATCTTCCAGTCGGAGCGCGATGTCCCACAGTTCTCTGTAGATTTCGCGGCTCCCGATAACCTTTTGGAGAGGTTCCGGGTTATAGTCCGGGGCTATAGGCTCTCCCTTGCGATTTTTCCCCGTCCACGCTTCGGTGAGCGAAAAGTTCAGGACGCGCTGCGGAAAGAGCTTGATGAGGGCTTTTCCTTCGTTGTGGTCGATGCCGAGAACGCGCGCCACATCAGTGATGACGGCCTTGGACTTGAGCATTCCATACGTGATGATTTGCCCGACGCAATCCGCTCCGTATTTGTTTGTCACGTAGTCGATGACGCGTCCGCGGTCCCTATCCGCAATATCCGTATCGATATCCGGCATGGAGACGCGCTCCGGGTTCAGGAATCTTTCAAAAAGAAGCCCGAACTTGAGCGGGTCGATGTTCGTAATGCCGATGATGTAGGTGACGATGGAGCCCGCTGCGGATCCGCGGCCCGGTCCGACGGGAATTCCGTGTTCCCTGGACCAGTTGATAAAGTCCCACACAATCAACAGGTAACCCGCAACGTTCATGTTGCGGATGCAGTTCAGCTCCTTGTAAACGCGGTCGCTCACCTCGGTTCCGTGCACCGGGTAGAGGAGCGTCTCTTCGGGATAGCGGCGTTTTAAACGTTCGCGGGAAAGATGAATCAAGTAGGCGTCCGCATCGTCGCCCTTGCGACAGAGCTTGTTCTCCCGCATGATTTCTTCGATCTTCGCCTCGTCCTCGTCGGTAAAGCTTTCCGGGGACTTTTCTATGCCCGACTTCTGGAGCTTTTTAACGTAATCCCCGGACGCCTTTTTAAAAGCCGCCGGATATTCGTCCGCATACTCCCTGTCCATTACCTGATAAATTTCTTTGCATTCCTCGGACTCGAGAAATTCCTTTGGAATCCTGTAGCGCGGCCAAAAGTCGTCGCCGATTCCCGTTTTCACCTCGAAATGGCAACGTTCCGCAATTTTTACCGTATTGTCAATGGCCTCCGGGGTGTCCGGGAAAAGGCTTCGCATTTCCGCTTCGCTTCGAAAGTAAAAGTCCTCCGTCGGAAAGCGCTTGTCGTTAAATTCCTTGAACTTTTCGACCAGGGCAATGCAGCGGAGCGCCTTGTGCGCCGAAGCGTCTTCGCGTTTAATGTAGTGGACGTCCCCCACCGCGACAAGTTCCCGGTCAAATTCCTTCGCAAGCGAGGTCGTAAACAGGTTCAGCGTCTTTTGCAGGGCGACTCCGTTGTCGCACAGCGAAAAAAACAGATGTTCCCTGTCGAATATTTTGCAAAGCGATTCCATAAAGGCGCGGGCCTGCGCCTCTTTTCCCGAAACGGCACAGCTCCCGTAACGGCTAAAGTAATCGCCCGCAATGGCAATCAGGCCCTCGTGATGTTCCTCGACCACCGAAAGCGGCACCGACGGAATTTCCGCCCAGCGCTTGGACTCCTCGTAGCGGTAGCTCACAATCCGAAGAAGGTTGTAGTATCCCGCTTCATTTTCGACGAGCAGCGTCAAGCGGTCATAGGTTTGAGGCTCCTTCGCGTTTGCGCCCGGCGTGTCCAGATAGACGTGGCAGCCGAAAATGGTCTTTATCGGCGGAAGGCCCTTTTCCTTGCGCTTTTTGTTCAGAGCCTTGCCGCGTTCCTGAAATTCCAGGATTCCAAACATGGCGCCATGGTCCGTCAGGGCGACCGCGGGCGCATTGTCCGCCGCAGCCGCCGCAAAAATGTCGTCAAGACGGGCGGACGCCTTAAGAATCGAAAACTCCGAATGCAGCTGTAGATGAACAAAACTCATAGCGAAAAATTAAAAAACTTTCGCAAATGTCTAAAAAGCCACGAACAGATTCAAGCCGCCACCGGCATTCGCCACATCAACGGAGGGCACAATCATCCATTCGACGGAGCCGGAATCCGTATTCGCCTTGCGCTCCTTGTAGCGCCTTAGTGCGTCCTGATAGGCGTCAAGCCGTTCCGAACGTTTTTTATGCGAAACATACAGACACGTATTGATAACGAAAATGGGAATACCGGCGCCCAAAAGGGGAATCGAAGATAAAAACAAAGCGCCGCCAAAATAAACCAGCAGCAAATCATCCAAGTCCGAAGCGCTATTTAACATGATGGATCCGGCTAAAAGGGAAAGCGTTCCCATTCCCATCATGGAGCCGCCCACAATCATCAAGACCCTATTTCCGATATAGCTCTTACGGGGAGATTCCTCTTCAATCAGCCTGGTGTAAATGGCGACGCTGTCAAGCTCAACGCTTTCGGAATCGGAAACCAAAACTTTTTCGGATTCCTGGAGCGGATCGGCAAACGAGAAACCGGCAAATGCCGCCACCCAAAGGAAAATCAAGGGCAGGAAGTTTCGCCCCATACTACCCGTTCTTTGCCATCCGAAGTTCCGCTATCGATTCCAGCGGAAGTTCGAGCGTTTTACCGCCGGGTTCTATCGCGATTTTTGCAATGAAGGGGACCTTCGAAAAGTGAAGTTCCTCGACCTTGAAGCGGATTTCGGCGGGAAGCGGCGGAAGTTTCACGTTCTTCACTTCCTTTTTGGAAAGGCGCGCTTCGAGCGCCCCGCCCGTAGAACGCGCATAGCGCAAAACCTTGAAAAGGTCCACCATGGCAAACTTCTGGAAATCGCCGCCATACTTGGTCGTTTCGAGAGCCGCCGCCACGGAAGAGCCATCCACTTCGGGTTTAAACAGGGAATCGGCCACGCCTTCCGGCGGAAAACGCAAATAAAAGGCCTTGTTCCAGTCCGTATTATGAAAGGCTTCCACGGGGACCCTGTTTGCGGGGAGCGCCGGTTCCAATCCAAAATGTTTAAGAAGCTCGCGGATTTTCGGTTCAAATTCCTGTTTTACGATAAATCCGTATCCGGGAATCGTCTCCTGCGTCATTTCCTTGAACTGCGGAAATTTTTCAAGAGCCTCGCGGGTTTCGGCCCGGTCGATTTTCAGGACGCGAACCGTGTCGAAGGACGAATCATAGTAGCACGCTTCCCATTCGTGCATCGCTTCGAGGACGTTCGCCGGGGCATTCACCCAGCCTTCAAAGCTTTCGACGGACTCCTTGGAAAATCCCGTCTTGAGACCGTTCAAAAAGGAATCCTTCGAAATGGAAAAGCGAAGATACGGTTCGTCGTTCTGGACTTCCGCAAGGCACGCCGACATAAAGAGAACTCGCGGAGCGCTCTTTACCGAAATGACCATTTCGAAATTCGGAAGCGCCGAAATTTGCGCCCCGAGCATCGGCGCGGCACCGGCCACGAGCCATTCCCTAGCCCAATCCGAAATTCGCACGGAAAGGATCTTACCCGCCTGCGTCGAAAATTCAAGAACGCCCAAAATCCAAAGTTCCGCCAGAGGCTTCGGAAGCGAAGACCAAAAAATCTCATCGGTCGGCATCGGCATGCGAAAAGTCGGGTCGAGCGTCCAGAAAATCTGTTCCGCGTGAAAAATCGAAGAGTTGCGACGGACGGAAAACAGCACATGTCTAAAGAACGCGTCCGAGCCGTGAAAGCGCCGTTTGACCCACCATTCGAGAATTTCGTTCTTGATGCGAAAACCGTTGTGCTTTAAAAAGTCAAGAGCCTTGTCCGTTACGAGCAAGTCCATTCCGCGCTGTTCCACCCAGCCGTTCGACGAAAGAAATTCGAGGAGCAGCACAATTTCCTCGCGGGTCGCCTCCGCGGAAAGGGCCTTGGAATAGCGAAAAGCCTCTTCACAGAACTGGATTGAACGACGGTGCAAATTTCCGGCGCCGTTCATCTTCATTTTTCCGAGGCGAACATACGAAAGCATCAGGCAAAGGTGCCAGACGAGCATGTCCTCGTAGCCGAAAAATCTTTCCTTTTCGCTCGCGGGGACTTCCTTGTCCGCCAGGAGCGCACCTTTCAGAAAATCCTCAAAGCCCTGATAGACGTAGGTTCCCTTTTCCGTTTTCAGGCGGCAAATATAAAGGTCCTTCGCCGATTCGAGAAGAAACGGTTCCACCTCGTCGCGCTTGTTCGCCGGAATGGAGAGGCGCAGTTCGTTGAGTTCGAGCCCGCGAATTTCGCTGTGATAGATGAGAAAAATACAGCGGCGCTTCCAGGATTCGAGCGAAGCGTAAAACGCGTCAAAGCGCGAAGTATCGGCAAAATGCGAAAGCGTTTCCGAAAGGATTTTTGCATTGTTCAAAAGTCCTTTTGCGCCAAACGCCTTGGCATGCAGCTCCTTGAGCTGCGGCTTTGCCATATTATTCAAAAAATCCGTAACGGCGAGCATAAGATCTCCAGCAAACAGACGCCAAAGATAGAAATTTTAACGGGCTAGAGACCGAGAATGGACTTTAATTCTTCGAGGCTGTGAGCTACCTCATGCCGTCCGTTCCAGAGCTTTGTAAAGCTCTTTCCGTAGGCCTCGTGAACCAGGCGGTTGTCGAGGAACAGTGCGATTCCCGTATCGGATTCGCTGCGAATCAGGCGCCCGAGGCCCTGGCGGAGTTCCAGCACGGCTTCCGGTATGTAAAGGTTCCGGAACGCGTTTTCGTTTTTCGCCTTGAGCTTGTCCGAGAGGCCCGCAATCAGGGGATTTGCCGGATTCGGGAAAGGAAGCTTCGGGATGACGAGAAGTTCGAGAGCCTCGTTCGGAAGGTCGATGCCCTCCCAAAAGACCTGGCAGCCGAGAAGGCACGCTTCGCGCTTTTTGCGGAACATTTCCACCAGGTTGTCCATGCCGCCGTCAATCTGCTGACACAGAAGAAGCTTGTTCTTTGCGGCAAAATGCGGAGAAAGCGCGCCCTGAACCTTTGTCATGCACGAAAGGCTTGTAAAGAGGACCAGCGCGTTCTTCTTGTTTTCGGGGAGAATTTCCGAAAGGACTTCTTCTAGAGCCTTCTGGTATTCGGGAGCGTTCGGCTTCGGCAAAAAGTCCGCAATCACTATTCGGCGATTTTTGTTGATGTCGAAATCGGACGGATACGTGTGAACGAACGGAGCCTTGGCCTTGGAAAGCTTTGGCGAGAGCATTCCCATCCGGCGCTCGAAATATTCAAAAGAGCCCTGCACGGAAAGCGTTGCCGAGGTGAACGTCGCGCTTTTAATCCACGGATAGAACTTTTCGGTCCAGGGCTTTCCCGGGTAAAGCGGAATGGCGCGAAGAATTGCCGTATGCGGGTTGCCGGGCTCTTCCATATAAAAAACCCAGTCGTCCTTTCCGGCCTGCACAATAAACGCGAAGTCATCCGCAAAGCGACCGATTTCCATGGCCGCGCCTTCGAGGTTCCGGGCAATAAGCGAAAGTTCCGGAACGTTCCGGAGGCTCGCGCACAGGTCTTCCGAAATGGCCTTGACCGCGACGCACGCATCCACAACGGGCTTCGGGTCCGTATCGTATTCGGCAAAAATGCCCTTTTCGAAACGAAAACCGTCCGTTTTGTGTTTAAAAACCTTTTTGCCGAGCTTTAAAAAGAAGCGGTGAAGCGACTTTTCGCATTCGACTGTCGCCGTCCGCAGCCGTTCGCACGCTTCAAGAAGCGAAAGTTCGGAATTCCTTTTGCGAAGCTGCGCTTCGAGTTCCGCGACCAGGCCCTTTTCCTGTTCCTTGGGATGCACGAGAATCTTCGTGATGTTCCGCAGCCGGAAAAAGCGGACCATCTTCCCGAAACTCGAATGGCTCATCGACGGCAAGCGGTGCGCCTCGTCAAAAACGATGTGATCGTAGGCCGGGAGCAGCGCAAAGTCGAGCGAAAGATCCGAAAGGAACAGCGAATGATTGATGAAGAGGAGGTTCGCCTTGGCCGCCTCGCGCCGCACGTTCAAGCCAAAACACTTGTCATAATACGGGCACTTTTCGCCGAGGCTCGTCGAGGCGTCGCTCGAAAACTTGTTCCACAGAAGACGGTTCCGCGAAAGATTGAAACCGGTATTCTCGTTGCCGTCGCCGGTTTTCGTCTGTTCGATCCACGGAAGGAGCGTCATAAAGGATTCGCGCTCGTCGGGTGCAAGCAGCACATCGGGCGAATTGAGGTGCTCCTCGAACTTTCGAAGACAGATGTAATTGCCGCGGCCCTTGAGCACAACGGGCGAGACGCGGTTTTCAAAAAGCGGAGCGATCATCGGAAAGTCGCGGCGGGAAAGCTGTTCTTCGAGCGTGCGCGTCGCCGTGCTGATAACGACCCGTTCGCCGGAAGCGGCCCTTAAAGCGGCCGGGATGAGGTAGGCCAAGGTCTTCCCCGTTCCGGTGCCCGCTTCGAGAATGGAAATTCCGCCCTTGTACATGTTCCGTTCCACGATTTCCGCAAAGCCCGTTTGCGATTCGCGGGCCTTGAAATTCGGGATGACTTCCGAAAGCTTTCCGTTCTCGGCAAAAAATTCCTTAACCCGCGGAAGATGTTCCCGGATGGGGGCCGCCGGGGCCGAAAGCTTTTCCGGTTCCTGCGGAGAGAGCTTTTCGTGCGACGGAACGCAGTCGTCAAAAACGTTTTCCCAGACGGTTCCCACGGCAAGGCGGTGAAGATGATGACGTACAAACGAATCGAACGTTTCGATTTCGAGGAGGGCCTTCCAAAAGAGCTTGCCGCAGGCGTCCGCATCGGGCAAGGCCCTGTGGGCGCGTTCTCGCGGAATGTTCAGGTAGGAGACGAGCGTTTCGAGCTTGTGGTTCGGAACCGTCCTGAAGGCGATTCGCGAAAGGACAAGCGTGTCGTAAACCGGGCAGGAATCAATCGTTACGCCCACCTTTCCGAATGAATCCTTCAAGAACTTTGTATCGAATTGCGCATTGTGCGCCACAATCGGATAGTCGCCCAAAAAGGCGCGAATCTCTCCCGCCACCGAAGCAAAGTCGGGCTTGTCAGATAGGTCGGCGTCGGTAATTCCCGTGAGGTTCGAAATAAACGAACGGAGATTTTGCTTTGGCTTAATCAAAAAGTCCCGGCTTTCGACCGGTTCGCCGTTTTCAAAACGTTCCAGAGCCACTTCGATGATTTCGTCGTGTTCAAAATCAAGTCCGGTCGTTTCCAGATCCAGTGCAATATAGACGTTCGGTTTCATCAAATTCCTCTAATTTTTGTTCCCATCCGCCGGAAGCGCCGGCAAAAGAGATTCAATTGCGGAAAGGGTATTTGCGCCGCGTTCAATGACAAGCGTATCCGCAAGGGCCCGCCACGGCATTCCATAGTCAAACTCGTAAAGGTTTCCCGCATAAGGCGCGTCCAGGGAATCCTTTGTTCTGAAGTATTCCAAAAAATATTTTCCTTCGGTCAGGTCGTCCATGCCGAAACTTCCGTCCCTTTCGCACCGCACCGTCGAAAAGACGTCCGAATCGGCCTTGCGAATGCGCACCCGCGTATCGCTCGAGGCTCCCGGAATTTTTCCGGAAAGGCTTGCCAGCTGAAGCTTTGGAACCGTTTCGAACTTCACCCATGTGCGCGTCTTCATCGTGACAATCGTATCGCGCTTGCCCGTAACGGAATCGGGCGAAGAAAGCGTTGAATCCGCATAGCGTTCGAGAACTTCCACCTTGGCGTCCGTCTGAAAGTTTTCCTCGCCAAAAACGAGAAAGCGTACCGGATCCTTTCGCAAAATTTTGACCGGAAGCGTATCCTTGTTTTGCACAATAATGAGCTGACCGCGCAAATAGTCGAGCAGCGAATCCGACACGGGCTTTCCGTAGGCGACTTCCACGGAATCCTTCGGATAGACGTTCTTAGACCCGCTCGAAGGCTTGGTCGAGGCCCGTTCCGGAGCAAGCGTATCGCCCTTCATCTCTTTCCAGTCGATGGTAAGCGTCGAAAGCCGCGGCGAGAGCTTCCGTCCGATGGAATCCCTGCCCTCCTTGCAAGCAAACGTAAAGGAAGAGTCCCGGTTGGCGAGAGAGTCGAAGTAAAATTCCACGTCCGCGCTTTTCGGGGAGCGGTACACGAAGTCCGGTTCGATGCGGACGGAATCCGGCGAAATCAGAGCGCAGTTTCCCTTTGCCAAAAAAGCGGAATCCAGAAAAAGGTTTTTCGAAAATTTTGCGGAGAGCGAAGCGCGGCCCGTTTGCGTAATCGTTTCGAGCGAGATGGGCGTCGTATCCTGGTCGGCCAGCGCGAACCAGAGCGTGTCCGCGCTCTTTTCCGAAAGGTTCAGATCAAATTCCCCGACGCCCGCCACTTCCGCGGTGGGCTCTATCTTCTGGTTTCCGTTCGCGTCGAGAAAGGCGACAATGCGGTAGCGGCCCGCCTTGAGCCCGCCCATCGAAAAACGTCCAAGGCTGTCCGTCTGCGTCGAGAACAGCGGAACCTCCCGCGTAATTTTCGGAACGGAGTCCGCTTCGACGGAAAGCGAATCGCGGTACTTTTCAAGATAATGGTGCGCGGACCTTTCCGAGGCTCCCATCAAAAAAAGTCCCACCGTCGGATATTGCTTTTTCTTCACCATCGAAGCGGTCACCATGACGCGGCCCGAAACCGAAAGCGAATCGATGACGGGACCCGTCGAAAACGTGAGACGGAAAGGTTCCGCAATGGCGTTTCCGCGCAAATCCTTTAACCCGCTTGCAATCGTCACCGTGTACGTCGTGTTCTCGTCCAGGCGCGCCTTCGAACGGATAAAAAGCTCGTCGCCATCGACTTCGAACTTGAGCTTCTTTTCGAGCGGGGGCGAAATGGTGACGGCGCTCCGCGGAACCGAGGACGCAATCCACTCGTCGAACTGCAGGTGGATGTTCAGTTCGGGCGACATATTGACGGAACCGGGTGCCGGGTAAACGCCCGAAACCCGCGGCGGGTATTTGTCCTCCGGCCCGCCCGAAGGCGCAACGGACGTTGCGCAGTTCAAGATCAAAAGCGCAAGGAGGGAAAATGCCCAAAAGCGAAACTTCATCAAAAAATCATTCCCCGATCAGGTGAATCACCTTTCCGATGCGCGACCAACGAATTTTGAACGGAATTTTGAGCCACGAAACCGGGTTCCCGAAAGAGAATCCGCCGTCCGCATTTTCAAACGAGTAATAGATGATAAACGCCTTCGCCTTGATGTTCTTCTTGGAAACAAATCCCCAGTAGCGGCTGTCCGCGGAATTGTCGCGATTGTCGCCCATCATAAAGTAAACGGGATACTTGACCTCGTAGCTTTCGACGGGAGTTCCATCGACGAGAATTTTCGCCGAGAGTTTAAGCGAAGAGTCGCGTGCCACGTTCTCGGCCAGGTCGGAAAGCTGCGCCCCTTCAAAATAGTCGTAGCTCACCGGACGCGTTAATCCCGGATAACTGCCGTTCGGGTCAAAGCGCGGCATAAATCCCGTACGGGCAAGCCTCGCAAACAAGGAAAACTTGACCGGTCCCTCGACGGTGTCGCCCTGGCGAAGCCCCTGCCCCACCATGCGGTTTCCCGAAAGGACGGCGGTCAAAAGCAGCCCGCGGTCGTTTTCGACGGGCACCCGGAAGTTTTCGAACAGATGATCCTGAACGCGGACGGAATCCTTGAAAAGCGAAAGTTCCAGCTCCACCTTTTTCTCCGGATTTTCCTGCACCATCAGGGAACGCATCCACCAGAGCCTCGAAAGCGGCATTCCGTCAAACTCAATCACGTCGCCCGGAGCGGGAATGCGAATTGCGGCAAGCGAGTCCCGCGCACCCAGGGAACGGAAATACGCCGAATATTTTCCTTTTCCGGGAAGCGTCTTCTGCTCTTTCCCGTTCTGAAAAAGCACGCCGTTCCGGACCTCAATCGTATCGCCCGAAACCCCGACGCACCGCTTGATAAAGTCCTTCGGCCCGTCCGCAAAGTGCACGAGATGCGGGTTTCCGGGAAGCGGTCTTGAATCCCAGTAAAAGTTTCCGAACATCAGACCGTCCGCCAAATGCGTGTAACGGTTGTAATCGTAATCGGGATAGGCCGGGTCACCCGGGTAGCGGAAAATGACAATGTCGCCTTTTTTCGGGTCGGTAAATCCGGGAAACTTCGAATGCGTAAACGGCACAGGAGAACCGTATGTGAACTTGAGTCCCAAAATGAAGTCGCCCGTGAGAAGCGTATCTTCCATGGATCCGCTCGGAATCTGAAACGCCTGGATTACATACTGGATTACGATAAGGGCACACGCAATCGGAATGACAAGTTCCCGCATCAGCGCCTTGAAGCCGCGCACAAGTGAATTTTCTTTAGAGTCCATATTTCCTTACAAGATAGAAATTTTTACCCTCCGCAAAAGCCCAAACCCTTTCCGAATCCGTTATTTGCTATCTTACCGACATGTACCGTTTTCTAGTGACATACCAAGGGCTTATTGCGCTATTTGCCGTCGCCCTGCTCGCCCTGATTGTTTCGTATCATATTTTTCTTCCGCTTTTTAAAAAACTGGCGGCAAAGACATCCAACCGGTTTGACGATCTGCTGGTGGAGCACAGGGCCGTTTCGAGAGCCGTCCAAATTATTCCGGCATTCATTCTCTACTTCGGAATTCCGCATGTTCTCTCCGCGGACTCCTTCCTTTTCGCTCCGCTCACCACGCTCAACAACATCTACTTCATCACCGTCGGATTTTTAATCTACGATTCCGTTTTGCACGCCTTTACGGACCACATTCTTTTGAAGTCCAACAAGCAAGGAATTCCGCTGAACGGCGTCCGCCAGGCGGCCCTTCTCCTCGGATTCATTGTCGGCACGATTCTCGTCGGTTCACAGCTTACGGGACGCAGCCCCGTCGTGCTGCTCTCGGGCCTCGGAGCGCTTGCGGCTGTCTTCATGTTGATTTTCAAGGATTCCATTCTGGGATTCACCGCGGGCATCCAGATTGCGGTTTTCGACCTCGTCCGCACCGGCGACTGGATAGAAATTTCAAAAGAGAACATCAACGGCATCGTCCATACCGTTTCGCTCACGAGCATCCACATCACAAACTGGGACAATACGCGCAGCATCCTTCCGGCCTACAGCCTCGTATCGACGCCCTTCAAAAACTGGAGACTGATGCGCGAGACCGAAAGAAGGCGCGTCCAGCGCACGTTCCCGATAGACACCCGCACCATCGCTCCGCTTTCGGACGAACAACTTAACACCCTCAAAGGGAACGCCCTCTACAAACCGGTCGTAGAAAATCTCGAAAGGAACCTACCTGAAGGCGAGCGTCCGGTAAATCTCACCGCCTACCGTCTATGCGCCGACGCATTCCTCAAGTCCATTCCCGAAGTTGACTCCGACCGGATTCTCATCGTCCGCGAAAAGGACGCAACAGGCTACGGCCTCCCTGTCGAAATTTACTTCTTTACAACCTACTCGAAGTGGCGCCCCTACGAGGAATTTGCAGCCACCACGGTCGATAGGCTCATTGCAAAGCTTCCCGAATTCGGACTCGCTCTCTACCAGAGGCAATGAACAAAATAGCCATCCAAATTTTCGCTTTCCCCATTTTAAAACAAAAAAGGCATCCTTCGGGTTCTATACGCTCGAAGCTACTCTTCAAAAAAAGATAGCCCTCCTTCCTTATCAGTTTTTCAGGGTCGAGGACCGGGCATAAACATCCAAGAAAGAGTTCGGAGCTGATTGTTTCTTGTTAGATCGGGCATAACCACCGAAGGATGCCTCATTTAATATAAACAGGAAAACTTCGGGGCGCAATAGTTTTTCTGTTTTTATTTCCGCACTTTTGTCATTTATTTGTCAGGATGTGACGAAGATTCCAGTTTATCGAGTTCGTCGGAAATCATCTCGGCGAGAACTTTCGAGACCTTTTGGCTTTCCTGATAAAATTCCTTGTAGCGAGCGTGTCGGCGGCGCATGTCAAAAAGTTCCGAAGTGATGTCCATCGCCATCAAAAGCATCTGTTTGCGCATGTCCATCCGGGCATCCGATTTGACATAGGCGTCAACCTTTTTCGTCACATAGGAGACGATCGCAGAGAGTTCCGCATCGGTAAGGTCCGTCTGGATTTGAAACCGGTCGTTTCCGATTTCGACCCGAGTTGTGTGCAAGGAGGAATCCCGAGCGTCCATGGTCACCTCATTCCCTCATTCCGACGCCAAACGAATCGGTGGCTGCGAACCACCTTAGGCGAAAAAATCGCCTTGCGCCGACTCCTCTTGAGATGCGTTTTCTTCCGACTGTTCCGGAGCCTTTTCCGCTTCGGGGGACTGCACCGAAATTTCCGTTCCGAGTTCGCTTTCGATGGTCGAGAGCAGGTTCTGGAACTTTTCGCGGGCCTTCTGGATTTCGTTCCCCTGTTCGCTTACGATGCCGTCCATTTCGGCAATCTTTTCGTCGCGGGAAGCAAGTTCGGCCTTGACTTTCTCAAGCTCCGAATCCTTTTCGGCAAGCTGCGATTCCAGGGATTCGATGCGGGCGACCTTTTCGGCCTCGTTTGCACGGAGCGATTCGAGTTCCGCTTTTTGCGAAGCAATTGTCTTGTCCGCGTCCGCCTTTTCGCCCTTCAGATGGCGAAGCGCTTCCAGCATGGATTCGATTTTTTGCGAAAGAAGATCCAGATTTTCGAGATTCATTATAAACTCCTTTTTCAAATAAAATATACAAAGTTCGCGATTTGTGCAATACCGGGAAGCTTTGCTAGCGGGGCTTTACCGTGGCGGTCGCAAAAGGAGCCTTTTGGAAGGCTTTTCGCAAAATTTCCATCAGGGAATCTTCCGAAAATGCCCGGACGCTTTTTTCCGTTTCTTCAAGCGTATAGGCGCGGCCGAGGTGAAGCGTCTGGTCGGCAAGCCGCATCAGGCGTTTTTCCGCATTGTCCGACCCGATACGGAGCCCGCCGATGACGTTCCGCTTTGTCCGTTCGAGTTCGCCCGGTTCAAAGCCGTCCGAAAAAAACCTTTGAAATTCGTTTTTGGCAATTTCGAGAGCCTCGTCCATCCGATCCTTCGCCGTCGCAAGCGAAACGCCCCAGCCCAAAACGTCCCGATACACGTCCGTCATCGAGTACACGGAATAGGCGAGGCCGCGTTCTTCCCGAACCTTCTGAAAAAGCCTCGAGCCCATGTCGGCGCCAAAAGCGACGTTGAAAAGCCCCAGGGCGCGCAAAAAGTCGATGTTCCCGTCGCTAAAGTCGAAGCTCGTTCCCCAAAAGAGGTTCGACTGGCTCAGTTCCTTTTTGCTCTTGGTCTTTTTGGCGGCGTTTGCGCAGTAAAGATTTTTATTTGACTTTTTGCCGGACTTTTTTTCGCGAAAGTTTTCCGCGACCAGTTCCACAAAGCGTTCATGGTCGATTTTTCCGACGGCGCAAACGGTGAGCGGCAAGTCTTCCAAAACTTCCCGTTCGCATTCAAGGAGGGCCTCGCGGGAAATTCCGCGGACCGTTTTGACCGTTCCCGCAATGGGAAGCGCAAGCCCGCATCCCCCGTAATGAATTTCATTAAAAAGGTCGCCGACCAGTTCCTCGGCAATATCCTCGTAGCTGTGCACTTCCTCGATAATGACCTTGCGTTCCTTTTCCATTTCCTTCGGGTCGAACTTCGGATGCATCAGCATGTCGGCTATCACGTCAAGCGCAAGCGGAACGTCTTCCCGCACAACCTGGGCGTAAAATCCCGTTTCCTGCCGCGTCGTATAGGCTTCCAGATTTCCGCCGCGGTCCTCGATCGTGTGCGCAATGTCAAACGCGGAACGCCTTTCCGTCCCCTTGAAGACGAGATGTTCGTAAAAGTGCGACGTTCCGTTCGTCAAGGCTTCTTCGTGGCGCGAGCCTCTCGGAATCCACACGCCGACGTTCGCGGCATAGGTTCCGGGCATGTAGTCCGTAACGACCGTGATTCCGTTTGCAAGTTCTGTCGTAGAAATCTTCTGTCGAAACATGCGCCAAATCTAATTATTTAGGTCACCTCTAAAAATTCAATTTTCAAAAATTTGGCTGCGACGCTTCGCGCTGGTTCGTCTTTCAAAGTGCCAAATACCGGGAGTATTCGCCACTTTTCATTCCTGCCATCGCTTGGTCTCACTCAAATTTTCTTTACCAAAGCAATTTTTAGAGGTTCCCTTTAA
>CAVBPX010000035.1:0-24810 GCA_963597395.1 Eggerthellaceae bacterium
CCCGGGCTTTTTTGTTTTTAGCCGTCATCCTGGAGCGAAGTTCAGAACTTAGAACTGAGAGCTTAGATTTGAGTTTTGCGAACGTCTAGGATCCAACGAATCGCGGCCCGGTATGATTTCTAAGTTCCACGTTCTCTCAACTAAGCTCTGAACTGCGGGCAGGCAGGTAGGATCCAAAAATGGCTCGCTTCACAGGAAAAGCCCGGGTCGCGAAAAAGGCCCTGTTTGGCGTCCGCAAATTGCATTTTCCGCAAAAGAGAAGTATATTTATATGGCAACGTTTTTGTATGAAGGAGAACCTATGAAGAATTTGGCAAAAACCCTTTCCGCCGTCGCGATGCTTGCCGCGCTTTCCTCGGCGGGCGAAAGCTTTGGCGGAATCGGCGTCACCATTTATGCAACGTCAAACGGAGTCCGCGTTGTCGATGTGATTCCGGGCGCTCCGGCGGCTCTTGCGGGGATTGAGGCCGATGACCGGATCATCGCCGTTGACGGCAGGTCGCTTGCGGGGAACAGCCTCGATGTTTCCAAGGACATTTTGCGCGGAACGGTCGGGAAGCCTCTCGAACTTTCCGTTCTTCGCGGACTGGACACTCTTACGCTGACGCTTCGTCGCGCGGGCATTTCCGTAAACGAAATCGCTTCCGAGGACGTTCGGGAATGGTATGGCGAAGATAAAAACGCCTATTCGTCTGACGAACTCGCGGAAGTCGCCCGCAAGTCCCTTTCGGGAAGTTACAGCCTTCTTTCCGTGATGAAGGACGGCCGCGTCATCCCGGACTCGATGACCGTTTCCGCCAGCGAGCTTTCTTACGTGTCGATGGAAAATACGGACGAGAGTCTCTCTCCCGAACTTTCGAAGTCCCGCAAGGTTCGCGCCGCGGGCTCTCTCGAAGACATGGACCGTGAGCAGGTAACGGTGAACCTCCGCGCGGAAGGCCCGACGACCGTCCGCATCGTAAACGCTAACGGCGAAGTTGTTTCGCGCTTTTTCCGCAAGGATGCAAAGGCCGGTTCGCAGGAGTTTACCTGGGACGGAAAGAACGCCGCTTCGGGCCGTTACATTGTGCACATCGAACAGAACAGTGCCGCCAGTGCCGCTTCCGTGGAACTGCGCTAGGCGCTCTGCGGTCAAGTCCCATAAAGGCTTCTGTCAAAACAGGAGCCTTTGCTTTTCTATTATTGCCGCGTGATGAAGAATGCGTTGAAGCCAAGGTGTTTCGGACTCCTGCTCGGCTGGGTGTTCCTGTTTACATCTTTTTCCTTTTCACAGGAGCTGACGCAAATAGAACTTCCCGAGCGGCCGGAGGTTTCCGATTCGGCGTCGTCCGATACCGCATCCGGGGACTGGTTCGGTTCCGCAAGCGATTCGACGGCGATGGATACGGTCGAGTATCATGCTGTCGATTTGCAGTATGACGTCGGCGCTTCGACCTTCAACCTGAACGACAAGGCGCAGCTCAAATACCGGACGGTGACGCTCGATGCCGACACGATTCTTTACGACCAAAAGGGGCAGGTGCTCCAGGCGAGCGGAAACCCCGTCCTCCGCGAAACGAAAAACGCATCGCTTGCCGGCTACCGGATGAAATACAACATGAAGTCGCGGGTGGGCGAAGTCTATTATGCGACGACGTTCCAGGACAACAACCAGCTGAACGGCATGGAGGTGAGGCGTCTTCCCGATACGCGGCTTCTCATTGCGCGGGGAGACTTTAGCACGTGCGACGACACCACGCACCAGCACTATTACTTTTACGGTCGCCGGATGGTTGTAAAGCCCAAGGAAAGCGTGACGGCGCGGCCCGTCGTTCTCAACATCGCGGATGTCCCGATAGCCGTGCTTCCGATGATAGTTGCGCCTCTCAAGAGCGGGCGGCGCTCCGGGCTTCTCACGCCCAAGTTCGGCGGCGACCAGGTGCAGGGCTTTTACATCGAAAACGTCGGATTCTATTATGCCCCGAACGATTACTGGGACGCGACGACCGCGGCCGATATTATCGAAGGCTCCTCGGCGAACTTCGAAAAGACGACCCTTTCGGAAACGGTCCGCTACAAGTGGCGCTACAGGCTCGACGGAAACGTCACCTACAAGAGCTATCTTGAACAGTTCGACTTTGCAAACAGCGGATACGACATTTCTTTCAATCACAACCAGAACATTACGCCCGACGGAAAACACACGCTCTCCGGATCCGGTTCGTTTGTTTCGAGCCAGAGCGTCCGCCAGGACAACGGACTTGACGCGGAGACGATTCTGAACCAGCAGGCGAACGCGCAAATGACGTATTCCGGAAAGTTCGGAACGAACAAGAGTCTGACCGTCAAGGCGTCCCAGCAATACAACCTCGTGACGGGGAACAAGGAACGCCAGATTCCCGACGTGCAGTTTCGTATGAGCGGACAGCTTTTTGACTTCGAAGCGGACGAGGACGAGGCCCACGAGGAATCCTTCCTCGACAAGTTCAACTACTCCTTCACGAACCGCTTTAATTTGTACGAAAAAGTAGCCCGCGATACGGTTCGGGGTATTGATACCGCGGCCTGGTACACGGGCTACCTGGGAACCTATTCCGTCGATTATTCCGGCTCGCTCTTTAATGTCATCAACCTGACTCCCAAGGCGACGTTTACGGGAATGTGGAGCGGCAACCGCTGGATAAATCCGCAGGATTCCGCCAAGTATCGCAAGCAGCGGAGCGGTTTTAATCCGGAACAGAACGAATACGGCGAATTCTTTTACAACCACAATTACAGCCTTACCGCCGACACTAAGCTCTATGGCATCTGGATGCCCGAAATCGGGCGCTTTACGGGTGTTCGGCACGTTCTTTCTCCGAGCATTTCGTACACCTATGCGCCCAAGATGGACACGAACCGTTACTTTGTAAAACATCCTCTGCTCGGTCAGACGCCCTACCAGACGGAACAGAAGGCCGTGGGATTTTCCCTTTCAAACGATTTCGACATCAAGTATTTGAAAACGGTCGGTCGCACGACAAAGTCCGAGGACGGCAAGGATTCGACGACTTCGGAAGATACCTACGGGACGCGCCGCCTCATCACGACTTCGCATTCGACGTCCTACAACTTTGCCGCGGATTCGCTCCAGTGGTCGGACATTTCCTCTTCCTTCGGGTTTCAGGTCTTGCCGAACTACCTCTTTACCATCCGGACGCGTCACAGCTTTTACCACAAATACGAGGAGGATCCGAACAAGGTCCGCATCCCGGAACTCACGTATTGGGCCTACGATCTGTCAAAAACATTCAGGTGGTCGGGAAACTTTAACGCCGGGCTTCCGTCGCAAATGGGAAAGTACGAGCACGAAGCCTGGTCGGCGAGTCTCGACTACCGCTATTCGTATTCGAGTTCCCGCGTCGGAAAGAAAGTTTTCAAGGAATCCGTTTCGCATTCGACGGGCATTTCGGCTTCGCTGCATCCGACAAAGAACTGGTCGATGTCCTACACGACCCGCTACAGCTATACCGAGGGCCGCTTTGCTTCGCACGAGTTTACGTTCGACCGCACGCTGCACTGCTGGAAAATCGACTTTACGTGGACGCCGACGGGCCCCGCCTCGGGCTGGAGCTTTACCGTCTATGTCAAGGATTTGCCGGATATTAAGCTAAACGCCGCGAGTACGGATGACGATTGACGTAAGTAAATGCTAAATTTAGGCTTATGATGAAAGTAATTCTTCCTGTTGCCGGTACAGGCTCGCGGCTGCGACCGTTTACACTGTCGCTTCCGAAGTGCCTTCTCCCTGTCGCCGGCAAGGCGCTTGTCGAGCATATTGTGGCTTCCTATTCGTCGCTTCCTGTTTCGGAGCAGATCTTCATCACGGGGTACAAGGGGGAACTTGTCGAGGAATATGTCGAAAACCACGGTTTTTCGAATACGCGGTTTGTGAAACAGAAAAATCCGCAGGGCTTAGGCGAGGCCATTTCCCTTTGCCTGCCGTTTGTTTCTGACGACGAGCCTCTTCTCATTATTTTGGGCGATACCCTTTTTGACGCGGATCTTTCCTTTTTGAAGGACGAAAAGGAAAATGTACTGATGGTCCGCAAGGTCGAGGACCCGCGGCGCTTTGGCGTTGCCGTGACCGATTCCGATGGCTATGTGAAGCGGCTTGTCGAAAAGCCCGAGACCTTTGTTTCGAACGAGGCGCTGGTCGGAATCTATTACATTGCGGACGTAAAGGCTTTTCGCGCTTCTCTCGAGCGCCTGATTCGCGAAGACATCCGGACCCGCGGCGAATACCAATTGACCGACGCTTTGCAGATGATGGTTGAGGCCGGTTCCCGCTTTCGGACGGCTCCCATCCGCTATTGGTTTGACTGTGGAACTTCCGAAACGTTCCTTCGCACGAATGCGAAGGTTCTTGCCGATTCAAATCCGAAGACGGGCGAATATCCAGGCTGCAAAATCATTCCGCCGTGCTACATTGCTTCGACGGCCCGCATCCTGAATTCGGAAATTGGACCGAACGTCTCGGTCGGGCCCGAAGTCGTCATCGAAAATTCCAGAATTTCGGATTCCGTGATTTCGGAACGTACGATTCTCGAATCCTCCGAAATTTCGCATTCCATTTTTGGCGGGGATTCCGAAGTCCGCGGATTCAAGGGTTCCCTTTTGCTCGGCGACCATTCGAAGGTCGTTTCGGGGGTGCTGTGAGGGAGTTTGTGCTTGCGAGCGCGTCCCCGCGCCGTTCGGAAATTCTTTCGCAGCTCCGCGTTCCGTTTCGCGTCGTCCCGTCGAATTTTTCCGAGTGCGACGCTTCCGTCTTGCCGATGGAAAGGCCCCGCCGCTTTGCGGAAGAAAAGGCGCTTGACGTCTCCCGAAGAGAGCCTTTTGAATACGTACTCGGGTTCGATACGCTCGTCTTTCTCGACGGGGAACCTCTCGGAAAGCCGAAAAGTGCGAACGACGCCTTTCGGATGCTTTGCGCTCTTTCCGGGCGTTCGCACAAAGTCGTTTCGGGCGTAGCCCTTGCGCGCGACGGAAAGCTTCTCGCGTCGGACGCCGAAACGACCGTTGTAAGGTTTCGAAGGCTCGGTGAAAGGTTCCTTAGGCGTTACGTGGAGTCGGGCGAAGGAAAGGACAAGGCCGGAGCCTATGCCATTCAGGGGTTCGGAGCGAGCCTCGTCGAATCCATCGATGGATGTTTTTATAATGTTGTCGGGCTTCCCGTCGCAAGGACGCTGAAGCTGATTGAAAATCTAGGAGATCAAAATGTCTGATTCCGTTGAAACCAAGGCCTCTGACGAATCGCTTGGCGCCTTTCTCAAGAGAGTTCGCGAATCGCGCGGTCTCTCGCTCGAGGACCTTTCCCAAAAAACGCGCATTCCCCAGGAACACCTGCAAAAGATCGAAGCGGGCGAGTGGTCGAAGTTCCCGGTCGAAGCGTATGTGCGCGGCTACCTGAATTCCATTTCGAAGACGCTCGGACTCGACATGCCGAAGGTTCTTGCGGACTATTCCAAGGAAGCCGGTTCGTCCTACTCCCGTGAATTTCTCGCGGCGGAAGAGGACGTCTCGCGCGATTCCTTCTCGGGCGGAAAGCTCTCGAATGGCAAGGGTTCGTCCAAGGTTCTCATTGCCGTTGTCGTCGTGCTTGCCGTGGCCGCAGCCGCGTGTTTCTACTTTTTGAATTCCGAAAAGGGCGCCCTTCCGAACGTTCCGGAAAGTCCCGCTTCCGCGACCGTCGAAGAAGATTCGTCCGCGTTCGATGCGGAAGTTCCGGACGGAGCGGAAACGGTTCCTCCCGAGTCCCTAGCCGTCGAACCGGTCGATACGCTTTCGAAGACCGCCGACACCGTTGCAAAAAAAGCCCCCGCCAAGGTCAGCTCCGCGACGACCTTCATCGGATCTTCGGACTCGAAGACGGAAACCGCCGAACCCGCACAGGAGGATTCGAACAAATTAACGATTTCGGTCTCTGGAAACGATTCGTCCGCGGTCTCGTGGATTGGAATTTACCACAGCCTGAACGACAACAAGGTTTTGCGCGAAGGGAACCTCAACACGGCCCGCTCGAAAATTTCCTATTCCGACGGCGACACGCTTTGCATTGTCATCGGAAACCCCGACGCCGTGGGCGAAATGTTCATCAACGGAAAGCGCACAAGCGTTCCTATCCGCAAGGGCTACGCGAGCCGCTTCTGCGTTGCCCCGAACGGCAAGTTCACCCGGAGGTAGCAGGTGAGAAGTTCGAAGATTGTCCGCAACACGAGCGAAACGCAAATCGAGCTTTCGCTGAATCTCGACGACGCGACCCGCGGAACCATCTCCACGGGCTCCGGGTTTCTTGACCACATGCTCGACCTCTTCCAGGTGCACGGCGGATTTTCGTTAAACGTCAAGTGCAACGGTGATACCCGGGTCGATATGCATCACTCGGTCGAGGACATTGCGATTTGCCTCGGAAACGCCTTGGCGGAATGCCTCGGCGACAAGCGCGGCATCGAACGCTACGGATTTTACTTTGTTCCGATGGACGAGGCGCTGGCGCGCGTGTGCGTGGATTTTTCGAACCGGATTGGAATCGTATGGCGGGTAAAGCTTCCGGACGCGACCGTTGGCGCGGAAAACATGCCGGGAAGCCTCTTTGAACATTTCTTCCGGACGCTTGGCGAAAATGCCCGGATGAATTTGCACGTCGAGCTTTTTTACGGAAGCGACAACCACCACTGCCTCGAAGCTATTTTCAAGGCCTTTGCGCGGGCCGTCGCCATGGCCTGTGGCCCTTCGCGGAGCGGAAAGGGAATTCCGAGTTCCAAGGGCGTTCTCTAAAACTCTCTAAAACTCTCTAAAATTCTCTAAAACTTCGGCTATTTTCCGAGGACCGGAATGCGGACCTTGTCGCCCTCGTTCAGGTGCTCGAGCCGGACGTTCGGGTTGACCGACTGCAGCGCGGAAAGCGTGTAGAAACGGGGAAGTTTTGACGCGTCGTTTTTGTAGGCGCGCGAAAGCAGCCGGAAGAGGTCCTCGCCGTCGTTTGCCGAGACGACCTTGTATTTTGAAGTGTTGGAAGGGTCGGACTGCAGGTTTCCGAGCGCGTTCATAAAGTCCGTTGCGAAGCGTTCCGCGCCTTTCGGCTTTCCGCTTTGGGCGGGAGCTTCCCGGACGTTCTTTTCGGCCGTCTGGAGCTTTTCCCTTGGTGCCTTTTTTTCGCCGGGAAGGCGCACCGTGGGCATGGCGCCCGAGTAGATGGTGAGCGACGTCTTTTCGGGTTCCGCGTTCGGGTCAAGAGGCTCCGCATTGAGAATGGAATCGAGTTCCGCGACGTAGTTGCTGTCGGGCCAGGAAAGAAGCGGATATTTTTTGTTTACTTCAAGACGGCTTTGCGGGGCTTTCTCGCCGGAACAGGCGAGAAAAAGGAACGCTCCGAACGAAAAAACAAGGAGCAAAATTTCTTTTTTCGGGTTCATGCCTAAAAAATACTATTTGCAAATTGCCAAAATGAAAAAAATCATCTAAATTTGGCGTAACCAAAGCTTAATCAGCAGGATTCAAAAATGAAAAATGGTATTCATCCCGATTACAAACCGGTCGTGTTCGTTGATGCGAATACGGGTAAAGAGTTCATCACCCGCTCCACGAAGTCCTCTGCCGAAAAGAAAGTGATCGATGGTGTCGAACACAGTGTGGTTTCCCTCGAAATCACGAGCGACACGCATCCTTTCTGGACAGGCAAGCAGCACCGCGTGGATACCGCTGGCCGTATTGACCAGTTCAACAAGCGTTTCGCGAGCAACGGCTCGATGAACCTTGCTGCGGCAAAGCGCAAGACGCGCCGTGCGGTCAAGAAGGAAGAATCCGAGGACTAATTCCCGAAGGTCTTTCTAAAGGCTTCCCTTGGAAGAGGGAGGCTTTTTTTTTGGAAACCCGCAAGTTCCGATGCTCCGTCCTTTTCGCATTTTTGCCGTCTGTGTCCTCGCGCTTTTGCACGGGGCGTTTGCGGACGCCCTTCCGTCGCGCTGTGCGGACGGGATGAAGGTTCTTTCCGTCCGGTATGAAGGTCTTGAGGACACCGATCCGCGGGTCGTGGAACGGGAACTGGAAAATACTCCGGGCAAGGCGTTCTCCCGCGAAGCGTTCTTTTCGGAAAAGCTCCGGCTCGAAAGTCTCGACATCTTTTCGGACGTTTCGTTAGTTTGTACGGAATCCGCGGAGGGTGTTTCACTCGAATACCGCTTCAAGGAACTTTTGCACTGGATTCCTTCGCCGGCGGGAAAGAAGACCGACCAGGACGGCTGGATGCTCGGTCTTGCCCTTGCGCACCTGAACGTTCTCGGGGAGGACATCCGCGTGGAGGCTCAATATCGGACGTCCATCGACCCGCTGTTCGATTCGAAGGAGTTTGCCGTTTATGCGAGTTCACCGTGGCTTTTTGACTTGCCGCTTGCCTGGAACTTCGAATTTTTGCGGACCGATTCGTGGGACGATTTGAGAGGCTTTTACGACCGTTCCTTTTATTTGCATTTGGAGGTCGATGCAAAGCTTTGGAAAAATCTTTACCTTGTGTGGGCGCCGTCCTTCCGTTATGTCGAAGACTTTGGACGGGTGCCGGACCTTGCCGTCGGGGCGCTGTTCGATGCGCGGGATTCAAAGACCGATCCGCGGAAGGGAGCCTTTGAGGAGTTCCGTGTGACGCGCTTTGGGCTTTTGAACTCGGACGTGGAGCACTACGTGGAATACCTCTGGGACAATCGCGTCTATTTTTCGTTCGGGCGTTTTATTACGGGCGTTTCGTCGCTTGTGCGGTTCCGTCCGGGCGAACAGATGTTTTTTGACCGTTTGCACCAGGGCGGCGCCAATTCGCTCCGCGGGTTCGATCCCGATTCGAGCGTTCACGGCAGGCACGAGGCCGTTTGGAACGTCGAGGAACGCTATGCGCTTTTGGAACGCAAGTCTTTTTCCGTCCTCGGCGCGAACCTGTTTTGGGGCGTGGAACTTGTGCTCGGCGTGGAGGGAGCCTTTTTGTGGGATTCCGAGCTGCCTAGGTGGGACGATTACAGACAAAGTATTTACGGCGGCGTCCATTTTCTGATTCCGGCGCTCGACAGGCTGCGACTTGAGGCCGGCTACAGTCCGGACGGGGCGTCCGTGAAAATAGCCGTGGGACTTTACGATAAAAATGTATCGATGCGCTGGCGCTCCCGCTGATTGAAAATTATATTTAGATCCATCTATGCCGATAAATTATCTAGAACTACCGATTGGACCGAAATATCCCTATGAAGTGGATTGTGTGGTCGAAATTCCCAAGGACACGAACGTCAAGTACGAATACGATGAACGCTATCACGTGTTTCGCCTGGACCGCTGCCTTCTGTCTTCCATGAGTTACCCTTGCAGCTACGGGCTGATTCCGAGTACGCGCGCCGATGACGGGGATGCTCTCGACATGCTTGTCTATTGTTCCTCGCCCCTTGCGACGGGAACCGTTGTCTCGTGCCGCGCCGTGGGCGTTCTCGACATGACGGACGGCGGAAAGAAGGACTACAAGGTTTTGGGCGTTCCGCTCTACATTCCGCACCCGATTCGCGACATCCAGGACGTCGATCCGATGTTTCTCAAGATTACGCGCAACTTCTTCCAATACTACAAGGAACTCGAAGGAAAGACCGTGGAAATCGGCGAATGGCTCTCGGCGGATTTTGCACGCGAAAAGATCATCGAGGCGCACAAGAACTTTTTTGCGACGCAGGTACAGGTTCCCGAGGCCCGTTACCAGGAACCGGAAGTCCATTCGGAATACAATCCGAATTCGGACCTGATGATGATTTGACCTTTTACCGGTCCGTCCCGTCGGACGGAATATGAAAAAGCCCCGCGAAGCGGGGCTTTTTCGGTTGAAGTTTTGGAAGTTATTCGGCGGCTTCCATGTCTTCGTCGCTGATTTCCGCGTTGTGGTAAACGTCCTGGACGTCGTCGTCGTCCTCGAACTTGTCGAGGAGCTTCAGGAGCTTTTGCGCATCGGCGTGTTCGAGCTTGACCGGGTCGTTCGGAACGTAGGAAATTTCGGCGCTGAGCATTTCGATGCCGGCCGCTTCGAGAGCCTTGGTCACGGCGTCGAAGGATTCCGGCGTGGTCGAAATTTCATGGACGCCGTCTTCGGTTGCCATGTCGTCGGCACCGGCGTCGAGCGCGACATCCATCACCTGGTCTTCGGTGTACTTGGACGCGTCGATGTCAATCACGCCCTTGTGCGTAAAGGCCCAAGCCACGGAACCGGCCTCGCCGAGGCTTCCGCCGTTCTTGTTGAAGATGTTGCGGATGTTCGAAACGGTGCGCGTCTTGTTGTCGGTCATGCACTTTACGAAGATGGCGACTCCGCCCGGGCCGCGGCCTTCGTAAATCGGTTCTTCCATGATGACGTCCTTGCCTTCGCCCGTTCCCTTGGCAATGGCGGACTCGATGTTTTTCGCCGGAAGGCTCTGGCTCTTGGCCTTGAGAATGGCCGCACGGAGACGCGGGTTGGCGTCCGGGTTGCCTCCGCCGAGCTTCGCGGCAATGGAGATTTCCTTAATAAACTTGTTCCAGGCCTTGGCGCGCGCAACGTCTGTTTTTGCTTTCTTGCGCTTGGTGGTTGCCCATTTGGAATGTCCGGACATATGTACCTCGGGTGTTCAAAATTTTGTGTTGTAAAGATAGAATTCTATGCGGATTTCGGGAAGATGAAAAGCGCCAAAAACGCCTTTCTCAGTGTTCCAGCGTGAGCAGGTATTCGTCAATGGCCTTTTTGTATTCCTCGACGCCCTCCGCGATGCGGCGCGCCATGTCCTTTTGGCCCTTTTCCGTATTCATGTAGCGCTCTTCTTCGGGATTGCTGATGAAGCCCAGTTCGACGAGGGTTGCCGGCATAAACGCTCCGACTAGTACCATAAAGCCCGCTCCGCCTGCTCCCGAACCCTGCTTGGAAATTTTTCCGCCCTCGTAAGACTTGATGACCTTTTCGGTAAAGGTGTAGCTCGCCTGCTTATACTGTTCGAGGCGCGCCTGGATTTTGAGCCAGTCGAGCGGGGAAAGTTCGTCCTTGGAATTCTTGTCGCCGTAGAGAGAGGCGACCTTGTTTTCGCGTCTTGCGATGGCGCGGTCCTCTTCGCTTTCCGGATCGCGCAAAACGTAGATTCGGAAGCCTTTTACCTTTGACTTTCGGGCTCCGTCGATGGCGTTGCAGTGGAGGCTTATAAACAGGTCGCCGTTCCATCGGTTAGCGATTTGGGGACGTTCGGAAAGCTGGATGAACTTGTCGGTATTGCGTGTGAGCTTGACGTTAAATCCGCGTTTCTCGAGTTCCTTTTCGAGAAGCCTTGCCACCGAAAGTACGATGTCCTTTTCCTGTGAAATTTTCCCGATGGCGCCGGGATCCTTTCCGCCGTGGCCCGGATCGATGACGATGTTTTTTACTTCGCGGGAACCCGCCGGAGCCTTGGAGTTATTCTTTTTGACCTTCGCCTTGGGAGCTTCTTTTGTTTGGGGAACGCTTGCCGGGACTTCCGTCTTGGAATTGACCTTGGGCTCTTCGACCTTGGACGATTCTTTCTTGGGAACCTCGGCGTTTGCAACCGTCAGGACGCTTGCCGCGGAATCAATCGCGTAGATTTTGGAAAAGGCTTTCGAAAACAGCTCGAGCGTTTCCGTCGCGGGAGTCCACACGGCGTCGCTTTTGTATTCCGTGGATGCGGAAAGCTTGACCGCGCTGCCGTTTGCAAAAATGTAGGGGAATCCGACGACAAAGGAACAGGAAAAATCCTTGCCGCTCGCCTTAAAGCGCTTTTCGACAGGGGAGAACGAGGCTTCGAGACCTTCCGACCGGGCAAGGGAATCGATGTTCACCATCCATGTCCCGTCCTTTTTAAAAACAGGAACACTTGCGGCCGTTTGCGTGAAAAGGCCGAAGAGCAAAAGCGAAAGGGCGAATATCAGTGCCCGCGCGCCTTGACGATGCGGGCGATGGCGAGTTTCTCGTCTCGGGCGATGATATCCGCGCGTTTGTCCCTGTTGTCCTTGCCTCGGCATATACCTACTTCGATTTTTACAAACCTTTTTTTGAAATAGAGCTTGAGCGGAATGAGCGTGAGGCCCTTCAGTTCGGTCGCCTTGCGCATTTTTTGAATTTCGGCGACGTGAGCGAGCAGTTTTCGCTTGCGCTGCGGTTCGTGTCCAAACCTTTTGGCATACGAATAGTCGTCGATGTGCGCGCCGACGAGCCAAAGTTCGTTTTTGTCCTTGGAAACTTCCACCCAGGCGTCCCCGAGGTTGCATCTTCCGTCGCGGATGGACTTGATTTCGGAGCCGACGAGCATAATGCCCGTTTCAAAGCGGTCTTCGACAAAGTAGTCGTGCTGCGCCTTGCGGTTTACGATGGTCGGCGTCTTGGAGGTTTCCTTGGACTTCATGGCTGGTCGCTCGGATTTTCGAATTTCTTGTTGAGTTCGCGGCTCGCTTCAAAGACCGGGCGAACCTGAGCCTCGATATCTACCTGCTCGCCGGTGCGCGGGTTCCGGGCCTTGTGCGCATCGCGCTTTTTGAGCTTGAACCGTCCGAATCCGCGGAGCTCGATGTTCTTGCCTTCGACGAGGGCGTTCGAAATCGCATCCAGAAAATTTTCGACGATGAGTTTCGTCTCGACCTGCGTAAAACCGATTCGCGAGGCGATTTCCTCGACCAGGTCCTTTTTTGTGATGTTGTTCCGCTCGGTCATTCGCTACTTGCTCCAGCCGCTTTTCTTTTTGCGCTTGTCGGGAACGAGGGCGGTGAGAGCCTCGATAAGCTCTTCCTTGCCTTCGCCGGAGAACGCGGACGTGACGATGAATTTTTCCTTTTTGGCCTTGAACTTTTTAATGGCCGCTTCAATGCCCAGGTCGGACTTGTTGAGCGCAATGACGTAGGGCTTTTCGACGAGCTTCGGGTGAAATTCCTTCAGCTCTTTCCGGAGCGTCTGGAACTTTTGCCAGGCGTCCTCTTCAAAGGCGTCGATGACGAACAGAAGCGCATGCGTCCGTTCGATGTGCTTGAGAAATTCGTGCCCGAGCCCTTTCCCTGCGCTTGCGCCTTCGATAAGGCCCGGAATGTCCGCGACGACAAAGGAGTGTGCCGCGTGCGAAACAATGCCGAGGACCGGTTCGAGCGTCGTAAACGGATAGTCTCCGACCTTGGGACGCGCCGAAGAAATTTTGTTGACGAGCGAGGATTTTCCGGCATTCGGAAAACCGACGAGTCCAATGTCCGCGACGAGCTTCAGTTCGAGGTAGAGTTCGCGGCGTTCGCCGTTTTGTCCGCGGGTCGCCTTTTCGGGCCCCTGCATCGAGGGCGTTGCAAAGTGGACGTTTCCGAGTCCGCCGCGCCCGCCCTTGGCCGCAATCCATTTTTGGTTCGGCTCGGTGAGATCCGCGAGAATGTGCCCGTCGGAATCCTTGACGATTGTGCCGCACGGAACGTCGATAATGAGATCCTGGGCGGACTTCCCGGTGCACTTGGAGGCTCCGCCGTCTTCGCCGTTATCCGCCTTGTAGATGCGGCGGTTTCCCATGTCGAGAAGCGTGGAATATTGTTCGTTTGCCCGCAAAATGACGTTTCCGCCGCGTCCGCCGTCGCCGCCGTCCGGGCCGCCGAGCGGGACGAACTTTTCACGGCGGAAGCTGCTGAGCCCGTTTCCGCCTTTTCCCGACCGAACGTCGATGGTCTTTTCGTCTAAAAACATTTTACAGTCCGAATCCTTCATCGAGTCCGAGCGCGATGTTCATGTTTTGAATGGCCGCTCCGGACGCGCCTTTGCCCAGATTGTCGATGATGACCGTCACCTGGAGGGTTTTGCCCTTTCCGAAAACGTAAATGTGCGCCTCGTTCGTGTCGTTGCACTCCGTCGGGTCGAGAGATCCTCCGTCGAGCGTCGGTTCTTCCTCGTAGGGAAGGACCTTGACAAAGCGCGAGCCTTCATAGTGCGCGGCGAGAACCTGCTGCATTTCGGGCGCGGAAAGTTTTTTGGAAAGCGAGCTTTGGAAGATTGCCGTGGAAACCGCCATTCCCTTGTAGAAGGGGCCGACGACCGGGTTAAAGACGGGCGGATTTTCGAGACCGCATACCTTTTGCATCTCGGGCAAATGCTTGTGGTGGTGTCCGAGCGCATAGGGCCGCGGCGCAAAGAGCCTTGGGGAGCGTCCCGGGCCCGAAATTTGCGCACCTTCCGCCTCGTAGCTTGCTATCATCTTTTTTCCGCCGCCCGAGTATCCGGTGAGGCTGTAGGTCGCAAGGTCCGCGTCGCGACGGAGAAGCCCTGCGGAAATAAGCGGATAAATTCCGAGGATAAATCCCGAAGCGTGGCATCCCGGGTTTGCAATTCGCGGGTTGCTTTCGACGTTCTTTCGAAAGTCCTTTGAAAGTTCCGGAAGCCCGTAGGCCCAGTCGGGGTTTGTGCGGTGGGCTGTCGATGCGTCGATGATTTTTGTCTTGGGGTTTGTGCAAAGCGATGCGCTTTCCATCGAGGCGGCATCGGGCAAACATAAAAACGTCACGTCCGATGCGTTGATGAGGCGGGCACGCTCCGCGGGATCCTTTCGAAGTTCCGGTGCGATGCGCAAAAGTTCCACGTCGTCGCGCTTGGAAAGACGTTCGTAAATCTGGAGACCGGTCGTTCCGGCTTCGCCATCGACAAAAATGCGGGATTTCATTTTTTGAGCCTCACCTTGTCGCCGCGGAAAAGAACGATTACTTGTTCTTGCCGCAGCACTTTTTGTACTTGAGACCCGAGCCGCACGGGCAGGGATCGTTCCGGCCGACGTCCGGGGTCGTCTTGTGGATGGTCGAAGGCTTGACGGCGCGTCCGTCATAGAAAAGCCATGCGCCCTTCACCTTGTGAAATTCGGAAAGTTCGTGATGCTCGCGCGCGACGGCGCCCTGCTTGTATTTGCATACAAACTCGACCCAGCCGATGTTCTTTTCCTCTTCGGTCTTCGTTTGGAGAATCTGGATGCCGAGCCATTCGGATTTGCGGCTCCAATCCTCGACGCTCTTTTCGTCGTAGTCCGTCTGCTGAGACGGTTCGAGCGAATCCTTGAGCCATTTGACCTCGTGCTTTGCGTAGGCCGTGTAGCGGGAGCGCATGAGGGCTTCCGGCGTGGGCGCAAGAACCGCGCCCTTGATAATGGGTTCGCAGCATTCGGAATAGGGCTTTCCGGAGCCGCACGGACAAAGATTTTCGTCTGCCATGGTTAATTCCTCGGTATTAAATTACATTAAGCTTCGGCTTTTTTCAACAGCCAGATTTCTTCCTTTCCCTTGCGGGCGGGGACGCTTTCCTTGGCGGGAATGCGCTCCACGACGTCAAAGATGCCGCCGAGACGCGCCATCAGTTCGCCTTCGGACGTGGAGTGCGGAGGGCCCTGGAACGTGTTGCCGTTGACGAAGGGGTAGAAAAACGCGATGACGACGCCGTCGTCCTTGAGCATCTTTTGCCAGACTTCGAAGCATTCGTCGCGGCGTCCGGGATGGATGCCCGTGAACGTGCAATAGTCGTAGATGATGTCGAACTGCTGTCCGCCGCGCTTTGGATCCTTGGGACTGAGCTCAAAAAGGTCGAGGTTTAGCGACTTGAAGTTTGGAATCTTGCGGGAGAGCCTGTCGAGTTCATCGACAGCGGTCGGTGCAAAATCCACGGCGAGAACGTCGTGTCCGCGGGTGGCCCAGGCTTCGGCATCGTATCCGTAGCCTGCTCCGGGGACGAGAACGCTTCCCGTCTGCGGACAGCGCGGATCCTTGAAAAATTCGAGCAGGGCCGGCGTGGCCTTTTTTAAATTCCAGTAATCCTTGTGTTCTGTATAGAGATTTTCCCAGAACTCAGGCAGATTCTGTGTCAGCATGGGCTTCCTTCTTTTGTTTTTTGTAAGCGAGCTGTCCGCATGCGGCGAGAATGTCGCGGCCGCGCGGATTTCGGATGGTGATCTGGATATTTGCCGCGCGCACCTTTTCGAGGAATCTTTCCACTTCCTCGGGTGTGGGGGCTTCGATGTTCGGATCGTCCATCTGGTTCAAAACGATGGCGTTGACCTTGCAACGGCGCGGAGCGCAAATTCGGATGAGTTCCTTGGCTGCGGAATCCGTGCACGTAACGCCTTTCATCAGCACGAATTCGAACGTGACGTAATTGTCGGTGCGGCGCGTGTATTCGTCGGTCGCCTCGAGGAGCTTTTCGATGGGCCACGTCCTGTTTACCGGCATGACGGAGCTTCTCGCCTCGTTGTTTGTGCTGTTGAGGCTCACGGCGAGGCAACACGGCGTGTTTCTATCGACCAGTTCCTTGATTTTCGGGACGACGCCGCTCGTGCTCACGGTCATCTTTTTGCGTCCCAGGTTAAAGAGCTTTTGGTTGTGGAGCGTGCAGCATGTCCGGTGGACGTTTTCGAGGTTGTTGAGTGGCTCGCCCATTCCCATGAAGATGATATTTGTCACCTGGGCGGGCTTTCCGTCGCAGTCGAGTTCGCCGGTCGATTTGAGGTATTCGTTTACGCGGATGATTTCTTCGAGAATTTCGCCCGCTTCGAGGTTCCGGATGAATCCCATCTTGGCCGTGCGGCAGAAGGCGCAGTTCATGGCGCAACCGACTTCCGTGGAGACGCATACGGAATAGCGTCCGTTGGTGGGGATGAGAACCGTTTCGATAAATTGCTCGTCCGCGGTTTCGAAGAGCCACTTGACGGCCCCGTCAACGGAAACGAGATGTTTGACCTCGGACAGGGAGCGGATGGCGAAGGCCTTTTTGAGCTTTTCGCGCGTCTGCTGCGGAATGTTCGTCATGTCGTCGTAGCTCGAAACCTGGCGGCAAAAGAGCCAGTTCTCGATTTGATCCGCACGGTAGGTCTTTTCGCAGTTTTCGGCGAGCCATTCCTTGAGTTCGTCCGCGGTCAGGGACTTGATGTCTTTGTAGTTGTTTTTCACCGACTGCAAAGATAGCAATTTTTCGCATAAAATGTAAGAAAAAACTTGACGGCAAAAGGGGTGCGGGCGCTTCGGAATGCCGTCGAACAGGCGCCGTTATCCTGGAGTGGAGTGTGGAATGTGGAATGTGGAGTGTGAAGAGAACGCAGAACCCAGGAATCAGTTGATTGAAGGAAATAGGACGTTTAACCGAACTTTTCTTTCTGGCCGTCATTCTGGAGCGTAGCACCGCATAGCGACCTGTCTGCCGACAGGCAGGATCTGTAATCAGAACTTAGAACCGAGAGCTTAGTTCAGAGTGGTATGTGGAGAGTGGAGGGTTGGGATACAGATCGCTTCGCGAATCTAAGTTCCACGTTCTCTCAACTAAGCTCTGAACTGCGGGCTGGATTCTACCTGCCCGCAGCAGGTCGGTTCTTCGAGCCTCCAGAATGACTTCGGACTGTGTATTCTGTCGGCCTTTCGGCCGAAAAATCAGAACATCTGCCGGGTCTTTTTCTTGGGCGGCGGAGCGTCCTTTTCCTTTTTCGTCTTCGCCTTCATCGAACCTTCGGAAGATGTCTTGCTCGAAAAGAGGGTCGCGTTGTCCGCCGATTTCCTTGTCGAAAAATGGTTTCCGTCGCAGGTCTCTTCGGGAACGTGTCCCGAGGAATAGAGACAGTAGGTGGTCGCTCCGCAAAATTCGCCGGCGAGCTTTCCCGTGTTGTTGCAAACCTTTCGGCTTTCGACTCCGGCGGGCCTTGAAAATCCGCGGACAGGATGGTCCTTGTGAAGCTCCTTCATCACCTCGATCCACGCGGGAAGCGGATCTTCGGAACCCGTATGTCCCGGGCCCATCGGCGCGGGGGAGTCCGTCCCCACCCAGATGCCGAGCGTGTAGTAGGCCGTAAATCCGATGTACCAGGCGTCCGCGTAGTTGTTCGTCGTCCCGGTCTTTCCACCGCTCGGGTGACGGAAACCGCTCGCTCCGACGCGGGCCGCCGTCCCGTGGAGGTTTACGTCCTTCAGCATATCGACCATGATAAAGGCGCTCGCCGGCTTGAGCACCGTGTGCTTTTCGCCCTTGTGACGCTCGATGGTGCGGCCGTTCTTGTCGGCGATGGAGTCTATCATGTAGGGCTCGATGCGGACGCCGCCGTTCGGAAATACCGTGTAGGCGGACGTCATTTCCCAGAGCGTGCTTCCGATGGATCCGAGGGCGAGGCTCGGCACGGGCTGGAGCGGCGCTTTCCGTATTCCGAATTTTCGGGCATAGTTCACGACGTTCGGAAGCCCGTATTTGATGCCGGTGAGAACCGCGGGCAGGTTCATCGAACGGTAAAGCGCGCGCCGCAAGGTCATCATCCCTTCGAATTCCTTTTCGAAGTTTGCGGGCCGCCACGTCTTGGACGGATCCGTTTCATCCTCGATGGTCACGGGCTGGTCGTTAATCGAATCGCACGGGGAGGCTCCCGCTTCGACCGCCGTTGCATAGACGATAGGCTTGAAGGAAGATCCGGGTTGCCGCAAGGATTGCACCGCCCGGTTCCAGCGCGACTCGTTAAAGTCGTTTCCGCCCACCATGGCGCGAATCGCGCCCGTTCCGTTCTCAATTAGAATCATCGCCATTTGCGGAGCGTGATACCGGGACGAATCCGGGAACTTCCACTTGGTCGGGTCCTGAGCCGTATCCTTTGCGAGGTAGTCCTTTTTGAACAGCGCATAGATGCTGTCGAAGTGGGCGACGACCGAGTCCGCCGGAAGGTCGTATTTGGCGGAAAGTCCGAGCTTCCAGACCGCGCGCTGCTGAATCCTTTTCCGGATGCGTTCGATGTGGCGCTTTTCCACGTCCTCGGCAAAGGCCTGAATGTTCGGATCGATTGTGCTGTAAATGTTCACGCCGTCCGCATACAGCGATTTTTGCCCATACTTGTTTTCCATGAACTTCCGGATTTCTTCGTAGTAGTAAAGTCCGGAACCGTTTCCCACCTGATGCTTCACCGTTTCGAGCGGAAACTCCAGGTAGCGCTTATAGTCTTCCTTCGAAATGTACCCCGCGTCGTACATCGCATAAAGAACCGTGTTCCGCCGCTCGAGCGCGGCCTTGGGATGCCTGTCGGGACGGTAGCCTTCCGGCCGCTGGAGCATGCCCGCGAGAATCGCGTATTGCGGAATGTCGAGCGAGTCGAGGGGCTTTCCAAAGTAAAATTCGCTCGCGGCCTCAAAACCGTAGTTTCCGCCGCCGAGATAGACTTCGTTCATGTAGAATTCGAGAATTTCGCGCTTGGTGTAGGTCTGCTCAATGCGGACGGCGGTCATCGCCTCCTTGATTTTGCGCGAAATCTTGCGCTCGGGCGAAAGGAAAAGGAGCTTTGAAAGCTGCTGTGTCAGGGTCGATGCCCCGCGAATCTTGTCTCCGCGGGTGACGGACTGGATAACGGCCTTCGGAATGGCGAGAATGTTCATCCCCCAGTGGCGGTAGAAGTCCCTGTCCTCCGTCGCCATCACCGCGTTCACGGCCATTTCCGGAATGGAATCGATGGGTGTCCAGACGCGGCGTTCCACAAAGAACTCGTGCACGGGAATGCTGTCCTTGTCATAGACCGTCGTCACGAGCTTCGGATCGATGTTCTCCAGTTGCGAAAGGGAAGGAAGTGTCGGTACGAGGCTCGAAAAATAGAGGTAAATTGCGATGAAAACCGCAAGGCACGGAACGAGGAAGATTCCGAACCAAAAAAGGACCTTTTTCCCGGGCCGCGGGAAAACATTCGAAACGGCGCAAAGCGCCTTATGGAAAAAATCGTTCATTTAATCACACTCGTTTGGAAGGGTGCTGGCGAAAAGTGTCGATAAAATGTAACTTTATACGGAACGAAAATTCAGATGGAGTTTCAGAAATGCGCGTTTTCAAGGTATTGCTCTCTTCCGCGATGGTCCTTTCGCTCGGCGGCTTTGTCGCCTGCGGATCCGTCGATCACGATCCGCCAAAGCTCAAGAGCGTCTTCGGGAGCGTCTCCCCGATGGACACGCTCGTCGCGGTCTTCGACAAGAACATCGACGACTTTGACGATTCCCTCGTCACGTCGAACGTACCGATTACGGTCGTCAAACAGAAAAAGTCCAAAATCTTTATCATCGGAGCGACCGACACCGTGGCCGGGATTCCGCGCTTTGAACCGTCGAGCGACTACGACACGCTTACGTTCAAGGGCCTCTCGGACGAGGACGGCAATGTTTCCAAGGTCGAAAAGGTGACGTTCTCCACGTATCCGTTCCTCGATAACGACGAATACGAGCTCGACAAGGAAGGCAGCTGCTTTTCGAACAAGACTCCCAAAAACGCGGAAGAACTCGCGGACGCGTCCAAGTTCTTCAACGGGGCAAAGCTCTCGAAAGGCGTCACCGTGACGGGAATTCTCGCGGGCCAATACAGCCGGGACTGCGAGGACGACGCGGACACCTACCGGATAGAGCTTCAAAAGTACGACACGGTCTCCGTCTCCCTCGAAGGATATGAAACCGGCGCGCCTCTTCTCCTTGCCGTGCTGGGCCCTGCCAAGCGGTCGGACGCGCCTTCCTTCTGCAAGCTCAACAACCAGGAATTTGTCACGGTCGATGCCGGAACGGGCAAAAAGGTCGCCCCGATAGACACGTCCTTTGGCGTGGGCGACATCCACGAATGCGGGACGACGACCATTACCGACAACCTGGCCTACTACATCCAGGTCCGCTTCTCGGAAAACCTCAAGACGAGTGAACAGGTTCCGCAGGCTTATAAGCTCACCGTCTCCATTAAAAAACAGTGATTCTGTTGCGTTTTGCCCAAAAATTTTGAAAAATTCCGCCGAAAAACCCTTGACAGAATTTTTCAAAGTTCTATATTTGGGATACCCCAATGCGAATGTGGCGTAACTGGATAGCGCAACTGGCTACGAACCAGTAGGTTGCAGGTTCGAGTCCTGCCACTCGCACGAAAGCTCCGAGAGATTCTCCCGGAGCTTTTTTGTGTTTCGCGGGTGCCTTTGCTATTTCGCCCGGCCGCTTCCCGGCGATTTTCGAAAAAGGCTTTGCGGCGCAGCTCTCCGACAAGGGTCTCGAACAGGAAAGTGTTCTCGTTGGGCATTTCGCTCTTCCTTTGGGCGGAATAAACCTTGTTTACAAGTTCTCCAAAGCGGGCGTTTTGCAAAAGCTTGTGTGCGTTTCCGCATTTTCCGACGTGGAAGTTCTTTCCGCAATGGGGGCGCCGGACCAGCGCACCGTAACGTCCGGAGAGCGGGGAACCGCAAAAGGAGACGACGAATCCCGTCCCTCCGCAGTCGCACTTGGATTGAAACATCGGGTCGTTCCAAAGTTTGAATAGCGCGCCGATGGAAACGGGGACGGGCGTGCCCGAAAGAATGCGGTAGAGAAAGTCGATGGGGACTTTCCGGCTTGTGACCGGCAGTTTGAAAAGGGTCATGTAATGAATCGGCTTCATGCTCAACTTTTTACAAAAGGTCCCCCTCTAAAATTCCAAAATATTCCTCCCTTGCTGGTCTCACTCAAATTTTCTTTACCAAAGCAATTTTTAGAGGTTTCACCAAAAAAGTCCGGCGCAAGGCCGGACTTTTGTGAAATTTTGAAAGACTGCTTAAGATTACTTGGTGAGCATTTTCACGAGCTTTGCGAAAACGCGGTCAGCCAGCGGGTTCGTTTCGAGGCCTTCAAAAAGGTTCAACTGGTTGAAGACGATTTTTCCCTTTCCGAAGGGGATAATCTGCAGATCGACGCCCGTCCGGATTTCTCCGCCCGCGATGGTGACGGACCGCGCGAGAACGTTCGCCTCGGGCAGTTCGTTGAGCGAGATGCTCGGGAGAACGGAGGACGAAAGATCGTCGAGAACCTGGTGCCCGGCAAATTCCGAAAGCAGTTCGGAACCGTTTACGAGGTAGTGGATGGAAAGCCCGTTCGCGCCTGTCGAGAAGTGCGCATCAATCGTCTGCGTAAAGTAGTGGCTCGAATTGAACGCTTCGATGTCTTCGCGGTTGAGGTCGGAGAGGAAGAGCATCTTGCCGCCGTCGCGTGTGAGTTCGACAATCTTCGAAAGGACGTCGTTATTCCACGAGCTGAGGTTCGCCGTAAAGATGATTTTTTCGCTTCCGGAAAGGGCGGCCATTGCGTCTGCGGTGGTTTCCGCGTTGTTGTCGAGGAAGCATACTTCCGACATGGCGCTTTTTACGTCCGCGTCTTCGAGAACGAGCATGTTTTCGGATGTGGTGCTGACAAGCGAACCGAGTGCGGATAGCGAAAGCGTGAGCCTGTAGTTTCCGGGCGTTCTGGGCGTCATGACCGTGTAGGTGCCGAGCGGCGTGAGGCTCGTCTGTCCCTTGGCCTTGTGCGTCTCGCTCGAAATGGTCTTTCCGCTTTCATCGACGACCGAAATCTGAATTTCGACGTCCTCGTAGCGGGCCTGGTTCAAAAGGGCGAGCTGGAAGGAAATTTCGGTCTGCGGGGCGGATACCGGCTCAAAACCCGTTACGAGAAGCCGCGTCGGGGTCGTCGCATCCTTCATAAACGATTCGAAGCCTTTCGACTTGCGGTTTTCGTCAACGAGGCCGCAGAAGTCCGTGCCGAAGTCCGCCCACTGGTCGAGCATAAATCCGGAAACGAGCGGATTGCTCTGCACCGCGTTAATTTGTGTGAGCTTGCTTTTGAGCGCAATGCGGCGCGCGTCCGCGTTGAAGTCGGCGAAGCTTTTCCAAATGGAGAGGTTCCTGTCGGCGACAAAGGCCTCGGCCTGCTTAAAGAGCTGCTTGACGGCCTTCGCGTTCTTTTGTCCGCGCGGTCCCCTGATGTCGGTCGCCGAGTTCGGGAAAAGCGTGTGGTTTTTGAGCGTGATGAGAATTTTGCCGTCGGTGTCGGTCACAAAGTTCTCGTATTCGTCCTGGAATTTCGAATCGCCGAGCGTCGTATCGGGAACGACAGTCTCTTCGTCCACCGAGTTCTTGTCGCAGTAGTGGGCGAGGAAGTCCGTAAGGGCCGCGTTCGGGCTCATGCGCAAATGCATCCGGTGCGAGGAATACAGAAGAATCTTCTCGTTGGTGACGCCCATCAGCTTGCCGGTATCCTTGTGGAACTCTTCCTCGTTCGAAAGATAGACGCAGTTCAGATTGCTGATAATGGGACGGCATTTGTCATAGTTGTCGAGCGCGTTCAGAAGCTTGTTGCCGTTTTCGAGGACGAGCGGTCCGTTTTCCGAACCGAGAATCCAGGCGGCAATCGACGGATGGTGCTTCTGTTCCATCACGATTTCCTCGATGAGTTCATAGACGCTTTCGAGTCCGCGCGGCGTGGAACGCATCGTGTGGATGGGGAACTCCTGGAAAACCAGCAGGCCCAGTTCGTCGCAAATGTCGAGCGCTTCGGTGGTGAGAGGCGCGCCGTTCGAGCGAATCGTGTTGAATCCGGCTTTTTTGATGGCTTCGAGGTCCTTCCGGAGCTTTGTCTTGTCGGACGTCCAGAGGCCTCCTTCGCTCGAATGCTGGCTGTAGGTGACGCCCTGAATCTTGATGATGGAATCGTTCAGGTAAAAATCGCCCTTGACGCAGTCGAACTTGCGAAAACCGAACGTCTTGACGACGGAGTAGGAATATTCGGGCGCGCCCTTTCCCTTGGGCTTTCCGACCAGCTGGAGCTCGATCGTGTAGAGGCTCGGCGAGGACGGAGACCAGGTCTCCTTTTCCTTTTTGCCGTCCTTGATTTTGAGGATGACGCGGCTCGATGCGTTTTCCTTTTCGAGCTTCAGGTCCTTTTCGAAAATGCTCACGAGGCCCTGCGGATTTTTCATCAGAATGCGGAGGCGGGTCGTAAATCCGCGGGGATTGTTGAAGGAAACATCGACCGCGACGCGGTTTTCGTCGCTGTCCGGTTCGAGCTGGACGCCCGCGATGAACGCCGCTCCGCCGAGAATCAGATCGACGTTTCCGAAGATTCCGCCGAACGGGTACTCGGACCACGGCAGTCCGACGGGCATTTCGGAGGGCCGCACAAAGCGGTCGTCCGCGCCTTCCTTGCTTTCGCGTCCGAGGTCTATCCGGCTGTTTACCGAGCCCATGTTCGCGACGCGGACGCAAAGAACGTTCTCTTCGCCGGGCTTAATGGCCTTGGACGTGTCGAGAATGCAGGGCGTGTAGGCCCCGAAGTGCGTGCCCAGGAACTTTCCGTTGAGCCAGAACGTGGCGTGCATGGAAATGCGTTCGAAGCGGAGGAAGATCCGTTTGGCGGTTTCCTTTTCGTCCACGGTAAAGCGCTTGAAGTAGTAGGCGGCGTCCTGCGAAAGGGTCATCTTGTCGAAGAATTTTTCCCAGACGCTCGGCACCTGGATCTTTTGCGTGCCGCTTGGGTAGGTTGCATACCAGCGGTTGATGATGCCAGTGTCTTCCGTATCGAAGAGAATATCCCAGTCGCCGTTCAGGCTCACGATAGAGTTCATTCGCGTTCCTTTTGATTTCGAATCATGAAATTTTTTGAAAATTTAGAAATTTTTCGGGAAAGAGGATGGAACGGTGTTAGAACTTGGAGCTTAGTTGAGAGTGGAAAGTTGAGAGTGGAGTGTGGAGTGTGGAGAGTGAAGTGTGGAGAGTGAAGAGTGGAGAGTGAAGAGTGGAGGGTGGAGAGTGAAGTGTGGAGAGTGGAGTGTGGAGGGTGAAGAGTGGAGAGTGGAGAGTGAAGTGTGAAGTGTGAAGAGTGGAGTGTGGAGAGTGGAGGGTGGAGGGTGAAGAGTGGAGAGTGAAGAGTGGAGAGTGATGAGTGGAGGGTGGAGAGTGAAGTGTGGAGAGTGAAGTGTGGAGAGAGGAGAATGAAGACTTGCAATGTTGAAAGGCTTTCAGGTTTCAGAATGAGCTTTGA
>CAVBPX010000036.1:0-23840 GCA_963597395.1 Eggerthellaceae bacterium
CCGCACCGTCGGCGCCGGATCCGTAACCGAAATCATCAAGTAAGGAATAAAAATGCCAAGAGAACTCATTACGCTCGAATGCACCGTTTGCCATCAGCGTAACTATGATTGCGACAAGAACAAGCGTCTTCATCCTTCCCGCGTGGAATACAAGAAGTATTGCCCGTTCTGCCGCAAGCATACAGTTCATAAGGAAACCAAGTAAGGACGGCATTTAGGTCGGTAGCTCAATTGGTAGAGTCACGGTCTCCAAAACCGTTGGTTGGGGGTTCGAGTCCCTCCCGACCTGCTTCCATCCTTCCGGAGTCATGATATGCAAAAGATTCAGCAGTACATCAAAGAAGTTATCCAAGAGATGAAAAAGGTTACATGGCCAACTCTTGAAGAGCTGAAAGGTTCTACTTTGGTGGTTATGATTTTTAGCGTTATCATGGGTGTCTATATCGCCGCAATCGATTTGGGACTTTCCTTCCTCGTCGATAAACTGTTAGGACGTGGGTAAGAAACATGGCGATGAATTGGTACGCAGTCCACACATTTTCCGGCAAGGAAAATTCAATCAAGAAAAATCTTGAGCAGTTGATTGAGCGCGAAGGCGTTCAAGATAAGTTTGGTCGTATTCTCATTCCCGAGAAGACGACGACGGTCAATGTCCGGGGAAAGCGCAAGTCGGTAACGCAGAAGCTTTTTCCGGCTTATTTGATCATAGAGATGGAGCTGGACGAGCTCACCCAGCACCTGGTAACATCCGTTCAGGGCGTTACCCATTTTGGAGGAACCAGTCGCCAAAACAAGGTGCCTGTTCCTCTGCGTCAGAGCGAGGTCGATAGACTGCTCGGTGTCGAATCTCAGGACGCCGCGCAGGATGTGATCCAGAATCCGTATATTGTCGGGGACAGCGTTTCCATCAAGGATGGTCCTTTCACAGGTTTTATCGGTTCGGTCGAGGAAATTCTCACGGAGAAGAACAAGCTTCGCGTAATGGTTTCCGTTTTTGGCCGTCTCACTCCTGTCGAACTGGGCTTTAACCAGGTGGAAGCCGTTACCGAATAATGTCCGGTTCTGAAATGGAGAAACAAAGTGGCTAAGAAAATCACAGGTTTTATTAAGCTTCAGATCCCCGGCGGTGCCGCAAATCCGTCTCCTCCGGTGGGTCCTGCCCTGGGTCAGAAGGGTGTGAACATCATGCAGTTCTGCAAGGCGTTCAATGCCCAGACCCAGAACGAAAAGGGAATGATCATCCCCGTGGTCATTACGGTTTATGCCGACAAGAGCTTTACTTTCATCACGAAAGTTCCTCCTGTCGCGGTCCTCGTCAAGAAGGCTGCAGGCATCGAAACCGCCTCGGGCGAACCGAACCGTAAAAAGGTCGGCAAGATCACCAAGGCTCAAGTCAAGGAAATCGCTACCAAGAAGATGCCGGACTTGAATACAATCGACATTGAAGCCGCAATGCGCATGGTTGCGGGCACCGCACGCTCGATGGGCGTCGATGTAGTCGACTAATCAGGCAGACCTTAACCCTATTTCTGACAGGAAACACCATGTTCAGAGGAAAAAAGTATAAGAAGTTGGCTGAAGCTTTTGACCGGACCAAAGCGTTCGGTCTGGAGCAGGCGCTCGAAATTCTTAAAAAATCCGAGGTTAAGTTCGACCAGACTGTCGAGCTTCATTTCAATCTCGGTGTTGATCCCAAAAACTCCGATCAAGCTGTCCGTGGCACGGTTGTGCTGCCGAACGGTACCGGTCGTAAGGTTCGCGTTCTCGTTTTCTGCAAGGACAACAATTTCCAGGCAGCACAGGATGCAGGAGCCGATTACGTCGGTGGTGCAGACTTGGTCCAAAAAATCCAGGAAGGCTGGCTTGACTTCGACGCCGTCGTTGCAACTCCCGACATGATGCCGGTGATTAGCAAGGTGGCTCGCGTCCTCGGTCCCCGTGGTTTAATGCCCTCCCCGAAGTCCGGAACGGTGACTATCAACGTCGCCCAGACGGTCAAGGAACTCAAGGCCGGTAAAATTCAGTACCGCGTCGATAAGGGTGCAAACCTCCACGCGCCGATTGGCAAACTCTCCTTTACGGAATCCCAGCTCGTTGAAAACGCGAAGGCCGTGATTGATTCCGTCCTGAAGAACAAGCCGCAGACTTCCAAGGGTACTTACATCAAGTCCCTTTTCATTACGGCAACCATGACCCCGAGCATTAAGCTCGACATGAGCCTTACGCGATAGGAGATAAACGATGAAAGCTGTAGTTAAAAAACAACAGAAAGTTGATTCTATCGTCAAAGCTTTTGAAGGAGCCGCTTCGGTCTATCTTCTCAACTACGAAAAGATTCCCGTCGAACTCGACAACAAGCTCCGTAAGGATCTCAAGTCCAAGAACGTGAAGTACATCGCCGTTAAGAACACGCTCCTGAAGCGCGTCTTCGAAAAGATGAACATCACGGGTCTTGACGAAGTGCTCAAGGGCGCTACTTCCGTTATGGTCGGACCCGCAGACGATCCCATTCTTCCGGCTCGCGAAATCGAGGCTTTCCACAAGGAAAATCCCGACTTCCTCGTCGCCAAGAGCGTTTACCTGGAAGGCAAGGTCAGACCGGGTTCCGAAGTTGTCGAACTCTCCAAGATTCCGGACCGCAAGGGCATGCTCGCCCAGTTGGTCACCATCATTCTTGGACCGGGCTCCACAATCGCGGGACAAATCAAGTCTCTCACGGAAAAACTGGAAAAGGAACAGGCCGGAGCTACCGCCTAACCTTCAACACAACCACTCACAAACAACTTTTTCAAAACGGAACAATTGGAGAAAAACATCATGGCAACAGATATCAAGGCTATTGGTGATCAAATCGCGGGTCTCACCCTCCTCGAAGCCAAGCAATTGGCTGACTACCTCAAGGAAGCACACGGCATCGAAGCTGCCGCCGGTGGCGTTGTCGTCGCTGCAGCCGCTCCGGGTGCAGCTGCCGAAGAAAAGACCGAATTCGACGTTATCCTCGCCGAATGCGGTGCGAACAAGATGGCCGTCCTGAAGGCTGTCCGTGCTATCACGGGTCTCGGTCTGAAGGAAGCCAAGGAAATGGTCGAGAAGGCCAACAGCGTCGTTAAGGAAGCAGCCCCGAAGGCTGATGCCGAAAAGATGAAGAAGGATCTCGAAGACCTTGGCGCCAAGGTCGTCCTGAAGTAATGTCTTCAGTTCTTTAATGAGAACACGCCAAAATGCCTGCACGCATGTGTGGGCTTTTGGTGTTTTACCCGTGTTCATGTTTTTTCACTGGATGAGGTTTCTAAATGATGGAGCGAAAGAATTATTCCTCCAATAAGTTCCAGTTGGAACTTCCGTATCTGGTCGAAGTGCAGAAAGCTTCTTATGACCACTTCCTCCAAAAAGGCGTTCCACCCGAGAAACGTCGTAAAGTAGGTTTGGAACGCGTCTTCCAAGACATTTTCCCCATCACAGACATGAAGAAGCTCTTCGCGCTCAAGTACGAAGGCTACTTCTTCGGCATTCCCAAGTACAGCCTCCGCGAATGCCGTGAACGCGGTCTTACACACTCCATTCCGCTGCATGCGAACCTTTCGCTCCAGGTTTTTGAGGAAGACGGCGAGGATCGCAAGCTCAAGGAAGAGATCAAGAACGACGTTCTGATTTGCGAACTCCCGATCATGACCGATAACGGGACGTTCATCATCAACGGTGCGGAACGCGTTGTCGTTTCCCAGTTGCACCGTTCTCCCGGCGTGAGCTTCGACGAGGAACTGCTCCCGAACGGACGCTCCAATTTCAAGAGCCGCATCATTCCGAACCGCGGCGCGTGGGTCGAATTCAATACGGATGGAGACGTTCTCTATCTAATTATCGACCGCAAAAAGAAGATTCCCGCGACAGCCCTTCTCCGTTGCATCGGTTTTGAAACCACGGCGGAAATCATCTCGCTCTTCTACAAGGATATAGAAAAGGTCACCCTTTCTGTCGGTGACATGGATAAGTATTACGATCGTATCGTCGCCGCGGACGTCATTGATACGTCTTCGGGCGAAGTGCTTCTCGACGCGAACCGCGTCTTTGACGACAAGTGCGCCCAGCGCCTCACCGAAAGCGGAGTGTTCGAAGTCTCCTTCCTTTCGGCAAACGAGGAAAACCAGCTGATTCACAATACGCTTTTAGCCGACAAGTGCAAGACGAAGGAAGACGCCCTGAAGCTCATCTATTTCGTGATGCACCAGTCCCAGGAAGAAGCCCCGAACCTCGCCACGGCGCAGATTGCCTTCGAAAGCACGTTCCTTGACGATCCGCGCAAGTACGACATTGGCGAAGTGGGCCGTTACCGTCTGAACGCCAAGGTTTATACGCAGGCGATTGAAAAGGTCCTTGCCGAAAACGGACTTTCCAAACCGTCTCTCAACACGATGACGATGACGGAAGCGGACTTCCTCGGCATCATCGAATACATGGTCGGACTTTACTGCGACCTCGACGGTTACAATCTCGACGATATTGACCATTTGGGCAATCGTCGCACCCGTTCCGTCGGCGAACTCGTCGCAAACCAGCTCTCCGTGGGACTTTCCCGCATGAGCCGCGTCATTCGCGAAAACTTTACTTCCGGCGAAAACGAAACGCCTACCCCGCGCGACCTGGTGAACACCCGCACGGTGAATTCCGTCGTCCAGGCGTTCTTCTGCTCCAGCCAGCTTTCCCAGTTTATGGACCAGATGAACCCGCTTTCCGAGCTGACGCACAAGCGCCGTCTTTCGGCTCTCGGCCCGGGCGGTCTTTCTCGCGAACGCGCCGGCTTCGAAGTCCGCGACGTGCACTATACGCACTATGGACGTCTTTGCCCGATCGAAACGCCTGAAGGTCCGAACATCGGTCTTATCAACTCGCTCGCCACGTTTGCCGTGGTGAACCATTTTGGCTTTATCGAGACGCCCTACCGCGTCGTGGGCCTGATGGAATTCAAGGATGCAAGCGGCAAGACCTGCTACTTCCCCGAAGAAAAATGGCACTTTGGACTTTACAAGGGCTTTGTCCGCGAACCGCGCCTCTTTGTGCAGCTCGAACTTTCCGAAAAGGAAATTGCGGAAGTCCGTGCAAACCTCGACAACAACCAGCGCGTTCTGTTCGACTCCTTCGTCAACAAGGTCTTTGAATTCAAGAATGCGGACGGTTCCAGCTATTTTATGCGGAACGGCACTCCGCTCGAGGCGTTCTCCGGCAAGGCCGATTACGTTCTCGTTTCGACGACCCTTTACGAAGTCGTCTCTTCCTTCATCGTCTATTTGACGGCCGACGAGGAAGATGCCTACAAGATTGCTCCGGCCAATACCGCACTTCTCGCTGCGACGTTCGACCCGCTGTTCGATTCGATGCTCGCAAGCGCCTCCACCGAGGAAGAAAAGAAGAACGTTTCGGAGCGTCACCAGCTTGCCGCGTTTGCGGAAGACTTCGTGATGGTTCGCGAAAAGGATGAATATCCGCTCAAGGCCCGCATTGTACCGGGCGGCGAAATTGACGACTCCGGCCGCTTTGCCGAAGGCTCCGTCCCGAAGATCGACATCAATGCGATTGACGAGGAGGCCGCTGCCGCGCGTATCGACCTGATGGACGTTTCCCCGCAACAGATTATTTCCGTTGCCGCAGGCCTTATTCCGTTCCTCGAGCATGACGACGCAAACCGCGCCCTGATGGGTTCGAACATGCAGCGCCAGGCGGTCCCCCTGCTCCGCTCGGAAGCTCCGGTCGTCGGAACGGGCCTTGAACGCCGCGCCGCTCTCGACTCGGGTACGGTTGTCCGTGCAAAGCACGAAGGCCGCGTCAAGTTTGTGGATGCGATGAGCGTTGTCGTGGAACGCGGTACGATGGAAAACGGCGCGTTCCGCCCGCTTGAAGGCCTCGGCGAGAACTTCGAATTCCTCGATCACGAGCCGATTGACGAATACAAGCTTCGCAAGTTCGAACGTTCCAACCAGGATTCCTGCATCAACCAGAAGCCCGTTGTAAATGTGGGTGACTTTGTGCGCAAGGGCGACGTCCTTGCCGACGGAGCCTCGACGGATCACGGCGAACTCGCGCTCGGAAAGAACATTCTGATTGCCTTTATTCCGTGGAACGGTTATAACTACGAAGACGCTGTCATCGTTTCCGAGGAACTTGCCATCAAGGACGCTTTCACTTCCATTCACATCGAGGAATACGAAGTGGAAGTCCGCGAAACGAAGCGCGGTCCCGAAGAGCTTACCCGCGAAATTCCGAACGTCGGCGAAGACGCCCTGAAGAACCTCGACGAACGCGGCATTATCCGCGTCGGTGCCGAAGTTCATGCGGACGACATTCTCGTCGGCAAGGTGACGCCGAAGGGCGAAACGGAACTCTCTCCGGAAGAACGCCTTCTCCGCGCCATCTTCGGTGAAAAAGCCGGTGATGTCCGCGACACGTCCCTCGTTGCGCCTCCGGGCATGAAGGGCGTCGTCATCGAAACGCGCGTCTTTAGCCGCAAGGATCACAACGACAAGAAGAGTCGTGCCGAAGACCAGGAAAAGATTAACGAGATCAAGGAAAAGTTCCAGGCCGATATCGAAAAGATCAAGACCACCTGTGTCAATGCGATGGTCGATATGCTCGCCGGAAAGGTCTCCGGAAACATCGTCGATTTCGATACGCACGAAGTTCGCGTTCCGGATGGCACCACTCTGACGGAAAGAATGCTCCGCGGACTGGATCTGCTTTCGCTCGCACCGTCCTCGACGTTTGCCCGCGAAGATGCGGACGTCCAGGACAAGGCTTCGAGCCTTCTCGTCGTTGCACGGGAATCGGTCGATCGTTTGACCCGGACGATGGAAAAGGAAATTGACAAGGTGACGAAGGGCGACGAACTCAAGCCTGGCGTCCTGCAGACCGTGAAAGTCTATATTGCCAAGAAGCGCCGCCTCTCCGTGGGCGACAAGATGGCCGGTCGTCACGGTAACAAGGGTTGCGTTTCGAAGATCGTGCCCGTCGAGGATATGCCGTTTACCGAGGACGGTCGTCCTATCCAGATTCTTCTGAACCCGCTGGGCGTTCCTTCCCGTATGAACGTCGGTCAGGTTCTCGAAGTGCACCTGGGCTGGGCCGCCAAGGTTCTCGGCATGAAGATTGCGACGCCCGTGTTTGACGGCGCTTCGTTCGACGATATCGTCGGCGAACTCGAAAAGGCCTACCAGAAGATGCCGATTGTCGATTACAAGATGGATCCCGAAAATGGTCACATCATCGGCAAGGCAAAGCTTTATGACGGCCGCACCGGCGAAGCCTTCCTCAACCCGGTCACCATCGGTTACATGTATTACCTCAAGCTGGGCCACCTTGTCGAAGACAAGATCCACGCCCGTTCGATCGGTTCGTATGCGCTCGTGACGCAGCAGCCGCTCGGCGGTAAGAGCCAGTTCGGCGGCCAGCGCTTCGGCGAAATGGAAGTCTGGGCGCTCGAAGCCTACGGTGCGGCATACACGCTGCAGGAACTTCTCACCGTGAAGTCCGACGACGTGATGGGCCGTTCCAAGATTTATGATGCAATCGTCCACGGCAAGAACACGCCCGAACCGGGCATCCCCGAATCGTTCAACGTGATGATTCGCGAAGTCCGTTCGCTCTGCCTTGACATCAAGACTATTGGAGAAAAGTAATATGTCAGAAGAAACTTTCGATTATTCTGAAAGCAATAATGGTGAAGTTTCCATTCACCTCGCTTCTCCAGAATTGATTCGTCAGTGGTCTTTCGGTGAAGTCACCAAGCCTGAAACGATCAATTACCGTTCCTTCAAGCCGGAACGCGACGGTTTGTTCTGCGAACGGATCTTTGGACCTGTCAAGAACTGGGAATGCAACTGCGGCAAGTACAAGAGAATCCGCTTCAAGGGCGTGATTTGCGACCGCTGCGGCGTGGAAGTCACCCACTCCAAGGTTCGCCGCGAACGCATGGGACATATCGAACTTGCGATTCCGCTCGCTCACGTCTGGTTTGTAAAGAATCAGCCGTGCGTGCTCGGTGCGCTTCTGAATCTCGACACAAAGTCCCTCGACAACGTCATCTACTACGAAAAGTACATTGTTCTCGACCCGGGCGATACGGATTTGAAGCCGAACGAGCTCATCGACGAGAACAAGTATATTGACCTCGAACGCGAAGGCCGCCACTTTACGGCCAAGATGGGCGCCGCGGCCCTCAAGCAGCTTTTGAGCCAGCTGGATTTCGTCAAGCTTTCGGAAGAACTCCGCGTCGATGCGGCGTCCAAGTCCAAGACAAAGCGCGACGATGCCATCAAGCGTCTGAAGATTGTCGAAGCCTTCAAAAAGTCCCAGATGGACGACTTCCTTTCCTACTACGAAAATCCGGAAAAGAAGAAGAACAGCAACATGCCCTGGGCGAAGGATCTCGCCGAAAAGGTCGAAGACTTCAAATATGGCGTCGTTGGCGCCGACGGCAACCGCAAGGGCGGCTATGCCGCCAAGTGCGAAGGCAAGGAATTTGATCTGCTCGACGCCCTGTGCGAATTCAAGAAGCTGTATCCGGCGCAGGCGAAGAACCTCTCGAACCAGCCGGAATGGATGATTCTCGACGTGCTTCCGGTGATTCCGCCCGATCTGCGTCCGCTCGTTCCGCTCGACGGAGGCCGCTTTGCGACTTCCGACCTGAACGAACTCTACCGCCGGGTCATCAACCGCAACAACCGTCTGAAGAAGCTGATTGACATCAAGGCTCCGGACGTGATTCTGTGCAACGAAAAGCGCATGCTCCAGGAAGCCGTGGACCAGCTGTTCGACAGCGGCCGTCGCACGGCCCGCGCAGGCTCCAACCGTCCGCTGAAGTCCCTCTCCGAACTTTTGAAGGGCAAGCAGGGACGCTTCCGCATGAACCTTCTCGGCAAGCGCGTTGACTATTCCGGACGTTCCGTCATTGTCGTCGGACCGGAACTGAAGATGCACCAGTGCGGACTTCCGAAACGGATGGCCCTCGAACTTTACAAGCCGTTCATCATCCAGCGCCTGGAAGAAGACGGTGTCGTCTATACGCTTAAGGCCGCCAAGAAGTTTGTCGATGCCGAACGCCCCGAAGTCTGGGACATTCTCGAACAGATCATCGAAGACCACCCGGTGATGCTCAACCGCGCACCGACCCTTCACCGCCTCGGTATTCAGGCCTTCTATCCGAAGCTCATCGAAGGCAGCGCCATCCGCCTGCACCCGCTCGTCTGTACCGCTTTCAACGCGGACTTCGACGGTGACCAGATGGCCGTGCACCTTCCGCTTTCTTTCGAAACGCAGCTCGAATGCCGCGTCCTCATGCTCTCGTCGAACAACATTCTGCATCCGGCTTCCGGTCAGCCTATCGCCGTTCCGGGTCAGGACATCGTGCTTGGACTTTATTACATCTCCAAGCCGCGTCCCAACCGCAAGGGTGCCGGCATGCGCTTCTATGACTCGGCCGAGGCTCTCCGCGCATACGGAAACGGTGTCATCGACTTGAACGCCGAATGCTACCTGCAGCTCCCTGCCGGCCGAAAGGTCTATATGGGCGCACTCGAAGCGGATACGCCTTGCACAATGGAACAGCCTGACGACAACGGCAACTGCGAAGTCGTGGCAAAGGCCGGTCAAAAGATCAAGTTCCTTACTTTGAAGGAACCCGCCATCATCAAGACGACGATGGGCCGCATCATTTTGAACGAAATCATTCCGAACGCCGTCGGCTATGCCAACGAAACGTTCAGCAAAAAGGTTATCGCCAAGTCCATCGACGACCTGTATCGCCGGACGGGCAACCGCGTCACGGTCGAATACCTCGACGACCTCAAGGCCCTGGGTTACAAGTGGGCCATGATTTCCGGCTCCTCCGTCGCCATCGCCGAAATGGTGATTCCGCCCGAGAAGCAGAAAATGCTCGAAGAGGCGACCGAAAAGGTAAACCGCATTCGCGAACTTTACGAAGACGGCGTGATTACCGACGGTGAACGTTACAACCAGATTATTGACGTCTGGTCGAAGACGACAAGCGATGTCGCCGCTCGCCAGTGGGACCTTCTCTCGCACGACCGCGACGGGTTCAACCCGGTCTATATGATGGCGGATTCCGGCGCTCGTGGTAGCCGCGAACAGATTAAGCAGCTTTCCGGTATGCGCGGCCTGATGCAGAAGCCGACCAAACAGCTCGGCGGTCAGGAAGTCATTGAAAACCCGATTAAGTCCTGCTTCCGCGAAGGCCTGAACGAAATGGAATACTTCATTTCGGCTCACGGTGCCCGTAAGGGTCTGGCCGATACCGCTCTGAAGACGGCGGACGCCGGTTACCTGACTCGTCGTCTCGTTGACGTCGCACAGGACTTAGTCATTGTCGAAGAAGATTGCCAGACGAAGGAAGGCATCGACATCTCCGCATACAAGGACGGCGACGACACCATCATCACGCTCGAAGAACGCCTCCTCGGACGCGCTCCGGTCGATGACATTGTTCACCCGGTTTCGGGCGAAGTCATCGTCAAGGCCGGCGAACTGGTGACGGAACGCGACCTTCCGAAAATTTCCGCAACGGGTATCGAACACGTGAAAATGCGTTCGGTCCTTACCTGCGAAGCCCGTAACGGCGTCTGTGCAAAGTGCTACGGCCGTATGCTTGCTTCCGGTCGTCCGGTCGATCTGGGCGAAGCGGTCGGCGTTATTGCTGCGCAGTCCATCGGCGAACCGGGTACGCAGCTCACCCTGAGAACCTTCCACATCGGTGGTGCTTCGAGCCGTCTCACGGTCGAAAATTCGAAGAGCGCTCCGGTGGACGGAAAGATTGAACTCGACAACGTCAACACGATCGAGCACGGCGGCAACAAGGTCGTTGTGAGCCGTATGGGCGAACTCGTCATCTTTGACGCGACGGGCATCAACAAGGGCCGCTGGCAGATTCCGTATGGCGCAACGCTCTACGTGAACGACGGCGACCAGGTGAAGAAAGACGCCAAGCTCTTTGACTGGGATCCTTACACAAGTCCCGTTCTCAGCAACGCGAGCGGTAAGATCCAGTTTGTCGATTTGATTGAAAATACGACATACCGCGTCGATAAGGACGATGTGACGGGCGTGGAAACATGGACCGTCATCAGCGACCGTCACGGCAAGCACCGTCCGGCGATTAACGTCGTCGATGCGGTCGGCGAACGTCAGGGCGTTTACTACCTGCCGGACGGCGCCATCCTCACCGTGCACGAAGGCGACATGGCGGAACCGGGCGAAATCCTCGCCAAGCTTCCCCGTGCAGTCGGCAAGACAAAGGATATTACCGGCGGTCTTCCCCGTGTCGCGGAACTCTTCGAAGCGCGCATTCCGAAGAATGTCGCGGTCATCGCGCCGATCGACGGCATCGTCTCTTACGGAAACGAAGAACGCGGCAACCAGAAAGTTATCATCAAGAACGGCGAAGAGGAAAAGTCCGTGCTCGTCCCGCGCGGACGTCACCTGGCGGTCCTCGAAGGCGACCGCGTGCGCCGCGGACAAAAAATCTGCGACGGTTCCGTTGACCCGCACGACATTCTCGAAGTGCAGGGCGCCGAGGCCGTGCAGCGTCACCTGGTGAACGAAATTCAGGCGGTTTACCGTCTGCAGGGCGTCGCCATCGCCGATAAGCACATCGAGTGCATTGTCCGTCAGATGATGCGCAAGGTCAAAATTTCCGATCCTGGGGATTCCGATCTCCTGGTGGATGAAGAAATCTCCAAGGCGCGCCTGCGCCTGAAAAACGATACGCTGCGGGCGGAAGGTCGCAAGGAAGCTTCGGGCACCCCGATACTCCTCGGCATCACGAAGTCCTCGCTTTCGACGGATAGCTTCATCTCCGCGGCCTCCTTCCAGGAAACAACCAAGATCCTCACTCGTGCTGCGATTGAAGGTAGTGTGGATCCGTTGATGGGCCTCAAGGAAAACGTCATCATGGGCCATCTGATTCCTTGCGGAACGGGTGCGCGTCATCTGCGCGACGTCGTGGTCGAGGACCTCGACGCTGCGGCCGAAGCGGAAGCGAACGCCAAGCGGGCCGCTTCCCAGGGCGATGATTTCGACGATCAAAACGGCGGAATCACCATCTCGCAGATGGATACCGGTTCCGAGGCCTCGGAAGAAAATGGAGAAAACCCCGAATAATCGAAGGTTAAACTTGAAATTATTCGAAAAAGAACTATATTTGGACTTCCAAAATTAGGGAAACAAAAAATGCCTACTATACAACAGCTCGTCCGCAAGGGCCGCGAAAAAATTCTCAACAGAACCGCTTCGCCGGCTTTGAAGCAAAGCCCGCAAAAGCGCGGTGTCTGCACCCGTGTCTATACCACCACGCCGAAGAAGCCGAACTCCGCTCTCCGCAAGATTGCGCGTGTCCGCCTCTCGAACAAGATGGAAGTGACCGCCTATATTCCGGGCGAAGGCCACAACCTCCAGGAGCACTCCATCGTGCTCATCCGCGGCGGTCGTGTCAAGGACGTTCCGGGTGTCCGCTACCACATCATTCGCGGCACGCTCGATACGCAGGCGGTGAACGGTCGTAATCAGGCCCGTTCCAAGTATGGCGTCAAGAGAAAAGCTCCGGCTAAGAAGTAAAGGAAGGGCACATGTCTAGAAGAAGAAAGACCATTCACAAGCACACCATCCCGGATCCGCGCTACCATTCCGTCCTCATCACGGAACTCATTGGCGTGGTTCTCAAGGAAGGCAAGAAGACGATTGCCGAACAGATCGTTTACACGGCTCTCGACATTCTGAACAAGAAGGTGGAAGGCGAAGGCACTCCGCTCGCGAAGTTCGAAGAATGCCTCGAAAACATCAAGCCGAAGCTCGAAGTGAAGTCCCGCCGCATCGGTGGTGCAAACTACCAGGTGCCGATGGAAGTCGCTCCGGACCGCGCCAAGGCTCTCGCCCTCCGTTGGCTGCTCGACGCCGCCCGTAACCGCAATGAAGCGAATATGGCCGAACGTCTTGCCGCGGAACTCGTCTCCGCGAAGAACAACGAAGGCAACGCAGTCCGCAAAAAGCAGGATGTGCACAAGATGGCCGAAGCGAACCGCGCCTTTGCGCACTTCCGCTTCTAATCATCCCAAGTCCTTTGTTTTGGAGAAAGCCCTGCGTCAAGCAGGGCTTTTTGTGTGAGGGGAGATTTTACAGTCGACGGAACCATTTTAAAAAAATGGGATCCGCCATATATAGTCCGCTTTCTCGGAGTTCGACAAGTTCCTTTTCGAGAAGGACGTTCTTAATGCGAACAATATTGGACTATGTTCCGAGCGGAAACCTTTTCATTACCTCTTTTGACGTGAAATTGCGATGAATCCCGTTTGCAATAGCGCGCAACATGTTCTTTTGATACGAGGAGAGCGCTTCGGTCTGTTGAATGAAAAGCGCCGAGTTCTGGGAAATCAAATCGTCAACGGATTTTTGAATGGAAATATCGGAAACTTTTTTATTCGAGTTGACAAGTACGAGCCACGAAAGCTGTTGAACGTATGACGAATAGCACTCTACTTCATCGCAAATGCGCTTCGCTTGTTTTTTTGTAATGGAAACGCCTTTTTCCCAAACTTTTTGCAGATAAACGGCACCCATTTTTCAACAGGGATCGTTCCCAGATAAACGGCGTCTCCGAACTGGTAAAATGGCATGCTTTTGCGTTGAAAAATATTTGTCATCAAATGCTTTTTGCTGCCGAAGAACAATATGAAACGTTTTTTTTGAAGTTACCAGACTCCCCACATTCGCTTTTGGACCAGGACGGATTCCGGAAATTTGCCGACCTGCTGAAATTCGTCGATGCAAATAACGATATGTCGTTCCTGCTTTTGGACAATGCGCTCGGCAAGACCGAGTACTTCTTCTGGCGAATAATCCTTGGCCGTGATTCCAAGCGAAAACGAAAAATCCATTGACGGGTCCGGACTAAAGGAAATTCTAGGGGAAAGACGTCCCAGAAAACCCTTGATGTTTTGAAAGATGGTTTCCTTGCGGCTTGCCGTCTGCTCTAAAATCGCGGAGACGAGCTTGTTGTAAAAATCGTATTCGCTGCGGCAATCAAACATGTCCAGGTAAACGACCGCTATTTTCTTTCCGTTTACGATTGCCTTGACCTTTTGAACGAGGGAAGTCTTTCCCATCCGACGCGGCGAGATGAGAAGCGTGTCGATTCCGTTTTCGAAATTGGCTTTTAGTCGGGCCGTTTCCGCTTCCCGGTCCGTAAAGTTTTCGCCTTCTACGGCAGTTCCATAGACGAAAGATGTTTTCATGTCTGTCCTCCACATTAGATACATTTTTTTCTCCGGTTCACAACTTTGTGGTCCACAGGTTTGTGAACTTTTGAACGGGCTTTTCGTCACATCGTGTATTCCGATTGTTCACAAAATTTTCTATATTCAAGGCATAGTTTTTAACACTCTAACCAAAAGGCAAAAATATGGCTGCTAAAATCAAGTCCGTCGTGGCTCGTCAGATTTTGGATTCCCGTGGCAATCCGACTGTCGAAGCCGTTGTTACTCTCGCTTCCGGTGTGGAAGGCGTTGCAAAGGTTCCGAGCGGCGCTTCGACCGGTGAACGCGAAGCCTGCGAACTCCGCGACGGCGACAAGAAGACCTATTGCGGAAAGGGCACGCTCAAGGCTGTCAAGAACGTGAACGAAAAGATCGCGAAGAAGATCGTCGGCATGGACGCTTTCAAGCAGAAAGAAGTCGATGACGCGATGATCGAACTCGACGGCGACCGCATGCACAAGAATCATCTCGGTGCAAACGCCATCCTCGCCGTTTCGATGGCCGTCTGCGTTGCCGCTGCGAAGGAAGCCGGCATGCCGCTTTACCAGTATATCGCGAAGCTCCACGGTACAAAGAAGATGACTCTTCCGTGTCCGATGTGCAACGTGATCAACGGCGGTGCGCACTCCTCCGCCCCGATTGACTTCCAGGAATTCATGATTGCGCCGGTCGGTGCAAAGACCTTTGCGAAGGGCCTCCAGATGGTGACGGAAATTTTCCACTCCCTGAAGAGCGTTCTCAAGAAGGGCGGTTACGAAACGACCGTCGGCGACGAAGGCGGATTTGCTCCGGGCGTTGCCATCAAGAAGGATCCGAAGTCCAAGTTCGGCTGGAAGATCACCGGCGTGATGACCCTCGAAAAGGCTTTGACCGCTCTCAAGGATGCGACCGAAGCTGCCGGCTACAAGTTCGGCAAGGACATCAAGATTGCTCTCGACGTCGCTTCTTCCGAATTCTGCGACAAGAAGATCAAGGACAAGTGGGACAAGGGCGAAACCTACACGTTCAAGAAGTCCACGGGCAAGACCTTCAAGGGCGCTCAGCTCGTGAAGTACTACGAAAAGCTCGTTGACAAGTTCTCCATCTTCTCGATTGAGGACGGCCTCGACGAACATGACTGGGCCGGTTGGAAGATTCTCACCGCCGATCTCGGCAAGAAGATCAACCTCGTCGGCGACGACCTGTTCGTCACCAATCCGACCATCTTCAACGAAGGCATCGAAGCGGGCATCGCAAACGCGATTCTCATCAAGGTGAACCAGGTCGGTTCCGTCTCCGAAACCCTCGAAGCGATTAAGACCGCCCAGGAAAAGGGCTATGCCCCGATCGTTTCCCACCGTTCCGGCGAAACCGAAGACACGTTCATCGCGGATCTCGCCGTCGGTACGGCCGCGGGTCAGATCAAGACCGGCTCGCTCTCCCGCACGGACCGCGTCTGCAAGTACAACCGTCTTCTCGCTATCGAAGCGGAACTCGGCAAGAACGCCGTCTATGCTGGCGATCCTCGCAAGAGCAAATAATTAATTGCTTTTTAATTAAAAGGCTCTCCCTTCCCGGGAGGGCTTTTTTGTTTGAAAAACGGCGTTTCCCGTTGAATTTCAAAAGGAGAATTTTGGGGAAAGAACGAAAAAAAGTTTACATCGTGCGCATTATCGCAAAATAAATGTAAATTATGCAGGTCAAGTTTAAACTGGACTTTCTTGTGTCGCAAAATCAAGAGGACTATAGATGAATTGTTTTAAAACGATCGCCAAAGGCACGGTCGCCTTGTCGGCGTGTTTTGGCGTTTTGGTCGGCTGCTCCAGCTCCTCCGACGGGGCTGAATCCGCATCCGATTCCTTGCCGAGAGAAGAGACTCTCTATCTTTCCGGTCAGCAGTGGGGGACCCCCTCTTCCTTCAACCCACTTTCCGAAAGCTGGAGCGCGGCGTGGCCGGTTGGAGGTCGTTTCAATCTGATGTACGAACCGCTCATTACGTATAACACGTTGAACGGCCAGATGGAATCCCTCCTCGGAACTCTCGTTGACAGCCTTAGCAATAACGACAGCGTCGTCGTCGATTTGAACCCGAAGGCGAAGTGGAGCGACGGCGTCCCCGTTACGGCAAAGGACGTGAAGTTCATCTTTGAACTCGGCCATCATTATTCGGGCGTCGCGGTCAACACTTCGGAACAGATTACGGGCGTAAACGTCCAGACTGTTCCCGTGGTGGGCGAGGCCGGCGACACGACGAACGTGGAACGCCTTTCGTTTATGATAAACAAGAGCGGTCGTAACAATCCGCTTTCCGTGAAGGACCTTCTGCAGGCCATCCGCATCGTTCCGGAACACATCTTCAGCAAGCTGATTGCGGAACACGGAAATTCCGTCGAAGAAGTGAAAAAACTCAAGCTGGACGTGAACCCGGCGGACGGCAAGGCTCCGGTCGTTTCGGGCCCGTATAACCTCGCCGGTTATTCGACGACCAAGATTATTCTGCAACGTCGCGACGACTACTGGGGAAATGCCGCTTTGCATAACGGAAAGCTGCCCGCTCCGAAGTACATCGTCCACCCGATCTACAAGTCGAACGAGCACAGCACGATTGCGCTTCGCGACGGGTCTCTCGACGCCTCCATGAGCTTTGTTCCGCGCATTTGGCACAAGGCCGGTGCGGGCGTTCATGCGTGGCTCGAAGAACCGCCCTACTTTACACCGGGCGCCATGCCGATGATGATGGTGAACACTCTCCGTCCGCCTCTCGACAACAAGTATTTCCGCCGCGCCATCGCCACCGCGATTGACTATGCGGCCATCCGCCAGTTCGCTGTTTCGAACTACACGTCCGAGCTCAAACCGGGTCTTGTGATGCCGACCGCCATCGAAGGCAAGTATGTCAACGAGGAAGATTGCGCAAAGTATGGCGTCAAGCTCAACCTCACCGGACAGGAACGGATTGATTCCGTCCAGGCACTCATCAAGCGCGCGGGTTACAAGTCCGTGTATAACGAAGACGGAACGCTCGATCACATGGAAAATGAAAAGGGCGAACGCGTCAAGACGATGTTCATTACAAGCCCGAACGGCTGGACGGACTGGGAAGCGATGGTGACGATTGCCGTCGAAAGCATGCGCAAGGCCGGTCTCGACATTCGCGAAGGCTTTGTGGACGGCGGTTCCTACTGGCCGGCCATGGGTCAGGGAAACTTTGACCTGGTGATGCACAAGCCGCAGGCCGACGTGACGCCGTCCCTCCCGTGGAGCCGTTTCAACGAAGTGATGTCTTCGCGCGACTGGGCGCCTCTCGGAAACTGGGCCGGTACAAACATCGGACGTTACAACAAGCCGGGAACCCCGGAATACCGTCCCGAGGTTGACAGCCTTCTCGCTCACGTTCCCCTGATGACGGACGAGGATTCCATCGCCGTCGCCTACCGCACGCTCAACCGCATCTTTATGGAAGACCAGGTGTCGATTCCGCTCGCCTACCTGCCGGAACAGTATTACGAATACAGCGACCGCGTCTGGACCAACTGGCCGAATGCAAAGAATCCGTATGCGCCGCAGCAGCTTCCGTGGATTGCTTACGGTACAAACATCCTCTGGAATTTAAAGCTCAGTAAATAAGGACGGACAATGCTGAAACAATACCCTACACTTCGTTATGTCCTGCAAAAAGGTTTTTGGTATTTCCTGACATTTATTGTCGCCATTGCCATCAACTTCGCACTTCCGCGCCTCGGTGAAAACAACCCGGTCGATATCGTCATGGGCAAGGCCGCCCAGGGACTTTCGCCGGAAGAGGCGATGCAGAAGAAAGAAACGCTTCTCAAGGCTTTCGGCATGGCCGAACTCTCCGACGAGGGAAACGTCATTTATGACACGGTTGCGGTTCTCGATGACGCCGGGAAGCCCGTTCTTGACGAAAATTCGAACCCGAAGACGGAAGCGAAACCGCGTCTCGCTTCGGGCTTTTCGCAGTTCGTCTCCTACGTGATAAACGTGTTCCACGGCGACTTCGGACTTTCTTACAGCCAGTATCCGAAGCCCGTTCTCGAAATCATCAAGGAATCTCTCCCGTGGACGCTCGCCATCCAGTTCCCGACGATTGTCCTCGGATGGATTTTCGGTAACCTTCTCGGAGCCTACGCCGCCTACAAGCGCGGAATCTTCGACAAGGTCTTCTTCCCTGTTGCGATGTTCCTCAACGGTATTCCCTATTTCGTCTTCGGCATGCTGCTCGTTGCGCTGTTCTCGATTACGCTCGGATGGTTCCCGGCGATGAACGCCTACGGCATGGACGTGATTCCCGGGTTTAACTGGGCCTTCATCAAGTCCGTCGCCTACTATTACGTGCTGCCGTTCTTCTCCTGCTTCCCGATCCTCGCTTCGGGCCAGGCTACCGGTATGCGTTCCATGGCGATTTACGAACTCGGAACGGACTACATGAAGTATGCAAAGTGGCTCGGTCTTCGCGAAGGAAAAATCATCGGTTACGTTTTCCGCAACGCGATGCTTCCGCAGCTCACCGGTCTCGCCCAGTCTCTTGGCGCGATGGTCGGCGGTGCCCTCATTACCGAAATGATCTTCTCCTACCCGGGCCTCGGCATGGCGATGCTCACCGCCATCCAGCAGAACGACTACGCGACGATTCAGGGCTGCACGCTCATGATTTCGACCTGCGTTTTGCTTGCCAACTTCCTCGTGGATATTCTTATCGCCGTCTTTGACCCGCGCGTCAAGGCCGGTCTGCAGATGGGAGGTAAATAATTATGTTGAAACTTCTCAAGAACCTCATGAAGTCGCCGATGTTTGTGGTCGGTGTCGTCATCTTCTTCCTGTCGCTTTTCATTGCGATTTTTGGACCGCTCTTCTACCACGTCGATATCAATGCGCGTGATATTGTGGCGGGTCCGTATGCGCCGTCGAGCGCGGAACATCTCCTCGGGACCGACCATTTGGGCCGCGACTACGTGTCGCTTCTCATTGCGGGTCTCCGGAGCTCCCTGTATGTGGGCCTGATTGCGGGCGTCATTGCAACGACCATCGGCGTTTTCATCGGCCTCTTCGGCGGTTTCCGCGGCGGCTGGATCGATGAAATCCTGAACATGGGCACGAACCTGTTCATCGTTATTCCGCAGTTCGTGATTCTCGTTCTCATCAGCTCGGCGGTGAAGGAAGGCCGTTCGCTCACGCTTATCGGTCTCATCATCGGTCTCACTTCGTGGAGCTGGTCCGCACGTGCCGTCCGCGCACAGGCGTCCTCGCTCAGAAGCCGCGACCACATTGCCCTTGCCCGAATGAACGGCGCCGGTTCGCTGAAAATCGTCATCAAGCACGTTCTTCCGTATTTGCTCTCCTACGTGTTCATGGTCTTCATTATGCAGGTCTCTTCGGGTATCCTTTCCGAAGCTTCCATCTCGATGATCGGCCTCGGACCTCTGGATTCCACGTCGCTCGGAATTATTCTGAACCAGGCGAAGGACAACGGTGCGCTTTCGGACAGTATCTGGATTGCGTTCCTCCCGGCAACGCTTGTCATTACGCTGACCGTGTTTGCCCTGTATCTCATCAATACGTCGATGGAAGGCGTATTCAACCCGCGTCTTCGCAAGTAAGAGGTAGCCATGTCGGACAATGTTTTTGAAGTAGAACACCTGAGCCTCTATTATCTCGGACGTTTTGGCGACAAGACTCACGCCGTGACGGATGTCTCCTTTTCGATGAAGCAGGGCGAAATCCTCGGTATTGCCGGGGAATCGGGCTGCGGCAAATCGACGCTTGTCAGCGGACTGATGGGCATGTGCATTCCTCCGCTCTACCCCGAAGGCGGCGACGTCCGCGTCAAGAACGGCGACAAGATGGAATCCCTGATGAACCGTTCGGTCGAGGACATTCGCGCGAACGTTCTCGCCCAGAAGGTCTCCATGATTCCGCAGGGCGCCTTCAACGCGCTGAACCCCGTCCGCAAAATCAAGGATATTGCGGCGGACGTGATTGCCGCCCACACGCAGCCGGGCAAGAGCGTTGACAAAAAGGAAATCTACGACCGTCTTTGCGACCGCTTCGACCTTTTCGGAATGGACACGAAGCGCGTTCTGAACTCCTTCCCGATTCAGCTGACCGCGGGCGAACGCCAGCGTTCCGTGATAGGAATTTCCACGCTGCTCAACCCGCAGATGGTGATTGCCGACGAACCGACTTCCGCGCTTGACGTTTCGACGCAGAAGGAAGTCATCAAGATGATCTTCGACCTTCTCGACAAGGGAATCTTCTCGACGATGATCTTCATTACGCACGAGCTTCCGCTGCTTTATCACGTCGCGGACAATATCGCGATTATGTATGCGGGCGAAATCGTCGAAAAGGGCACCGCCGAACAGGTTGTGAAGGATCCGCGCCACCCCTATACGAAGGCCCTGATGGGAGCCATGCTCAGCACCGAAGCGAGCCAGCGCACCCGTCACCCGGTCGCCATCGAAGGCGCGCCCCCGAGCCTCAAGAACAAGATTACCGGTTGCCGTTTTGCTCCGCGCTGCAAGGCCGCCTGTGAAGACTGCAAGAAAAATACCCAGAACCTCCGCGTTGTCGGCGGTCGTGATGTGAGGTGCGATTATGCAAACTAAGGATGTCGTTTTTTCTGCAAAGAACGTTTCGAAGCTCTTTGGCGCCGGCAAGAACGTAAAGGTTGCCGTTGACGATGTCTCGTTCGACATCTACGACGAGGAATTCATTTCGATCGTCGGCGGGTCGGGCTGCGGAAAGTCGGTCCTCGCCAAGATTATGCTCGGCCTTTACAAGCCGACGTCCGGAACGTTCACCTACCGCGGAAACGAAATCAAGAACCTGAAGACCCACTGGAACGAGGTGCAGTCCGTGTTCCAGGATCCGTTCGGATGCTTCAACCAGTTCTTCACCATCCGTTCCCAGCTCGAAGACTCCCTGAACATTCTCAAGGACAAACCTTCGAAGGAAGAGGTTCGCCGACGCGTCGATGAAGGTCTTCTCGCCGTGAACGTCACACCGGCGGACATCGAAGGAAAGTATCCGTTCGAACTTTCCGGTGGACAGATGCAGCGCATGCTTCTTGCCCGAATTTTCGCCCTCCGTCCCAAGGTTCTGATCGCGGACGAAGCGACTTCGATGGTCGATGCCTGCGTCCGTGCCAACATCCTCGACTACCTTCGCAAGCTGAAAGACCAGCTCAAAATGACGGTTGTCTTTGTGACGCACGACATTGGACTTGCGAACTATGTGAGCGACCGCATCTTCATTATGCATGAAGGTCGGATTGTGAACCAGGGAACTCCGGCCGAGGTCTTGGACCATACGAAGGAACCGAACACGCTGCGTCTTCTCGACGACATTCCCGAAGTGCACAAGGACGAGTGGATTTCGAACAGCCACCGATCCAAAAAGCACCGGGCCGAAGTCGGCGCGAACGGCGCACAGGGCTAAGGTTCAACAGCTCTTTCAAAAGGCCCGGTTCTTTGCCGGGCTTTTTAATGCCGAAATCCGATGCAGCCCATTCGAAACATTGCGATTCTCGCCCACGTCGATGCCGGAAAGACGACGCTTTCGGAGCGCATTCTCTTTACGGCGGGCGAGGTGCGTCGCCCCGGGAACGTGGAGGACGGCCTTGCGACGATGGACTACCTGCCCGAGGAGCGGGAACGCGGAATTACCATCGAATCGGGCGTCGCGCATTTTGAGTGGCGGGGAATCCGCTTCAATTTTATCGATACTCCGGGGCATGTGGATTTTGGGGCCGAAGTCGATATGGCTCTTTCGGCGGTGGAAGGCGCAATTCTTGTCGTGTCGGCTGTCGATGGCGTCGAAACGCAGACGTTTTCCGCCTGGAAAAAGTTGCGCGAAAAAAAAATCCCCACGATCATATTTGTGAACAAGCTCGACAGTTCCGCAAGTTCGCTCGACGAGACGCTGATCGCTTTCGAGGAACATCTCGGTGCGCGACCCGTCCTGCTTTCCATTCCGGAATTCGAAACGGTTCGCGGTGAAAGAAAGATTCGCTCCGAAATCGACGTCATCAGCGGAACGGAACTTTTTTTGTCCGACGGCAAGGAAGAACCCGCGGACATCGAGGCTTTGGCGTCCAAGGAAAAGTGGAAAATAGCCTACGCCGAGGCCGTTGAAGCCGCTTCGGAATTTGACGACGAGGTTCTTTCGCTTGCGCTCGACGGGAAAAACGTTCCGCCCAAGGCCCTTATCTGCGGACTGAAAACGCTCGCCGCTTCGGACAAATACGTTCTTTGCTACGCAGGCTCCGCCAAGGAAAACTTTGGCGTGCGCAGCTTGATGACCGGACTTTCTTTCTTTTTGCCGGAGCCTCCCCGGTTTCGAAAAAAAATGCTCGGCGAGACGATTCGTCTGAGACATTTTTCGGGCGAAGGGGAAATTGCGCTTTTCCGCAGCATGGCGAACCTCGAAAAGGCAAAGTGGCCCGCGGGCGTGGAATTTTTCCGATTGAAGGCGTCGCTTCTCGAACCGGTTTCTCGGATTTTTTCGGGCGACATTTATGCGCTTCGTTCAAACGTGGAACTTTCGCTCGGCGACAGGGTTTCGCTCGGCGGGGAGGTTCTCGAAAGGTCGGAGTCCGTCAAGCGATACGATTCGCTGCTCCAAACGCACGTCGAATGCGTCCATCCGGAAGATTACGCCGCGGTCGAAAAAAATCTGAAGCTTTTGTGCCGGATGGATCCGTCCATTCGTGTGACGCCGCATCCCGAAGCCGGCGACTGGGTGCTTTCGACGGTGGGCGAGGTGCAGCTGGAAGTGACGCTCGAAAGGCTCCGGCGGGAATTCGGATGCAATGTTCGGGCGGGGAACCCCGAAGTGCTTTGGCAGGAGCGTTTAAAAGGCTCGCTTGCGGCGGTAGAAAATTCCTTTTGCGCGGGTCCGTGGACGGTAAGTCTTTCGCTTTCGGCCCAAAGTCTTGGCGGGCAATCGACCGAAGTCTTGCTTTCGGGCGGGGCACTTTCGGAACTTTCCCCGGACGTTTTGGCCGCGCTGCAGTCGGCTGTCTTTGAAAGCGCCTCCGTCGGAGTTTTAGGAAAAGGCTCGCTTGTGGGCGTGGAATTTTCGCTCGAAAGATTTTCCGCTACCGAAAACGCTCCGGTTCCGATGATTAAAAAGGCCTGTTCTGATGCGGTCGCAAAGCTTGTCCGGGCCGCGGATGTTTGCCTGTATGAGCCGTATATGGAACTTTCGCTCGAATGCCCGGCGGAATATGCGGGACTTCTCGGCGGAGACGTTCTTGCCCGCGAAGGAAAAATTGTTTCGGTCGGCGGAAACGGCGTCATGCATTCGTTTGTCGCGGAACTTCCGCTGCGGAACCTCTTCGGCTATGCGACGGCGGTTCGCTCCGGCTGCAAGGGCCGCGCGGAATACTCGTTGCGTTTTTTGGAATATCGAAACAGAAAGTTGTAAAAACGCCTTTGGCTCGGCGGGCGCGTTTAAACGAACTTTTCCTTCTGGCGGTCATCCTGGAGGGATGTTCAGAGCTTAGAGCTTGGAACTTAGGTGAGGGTGGAG
>CAVBPX010000037.1:0-22457 GCA_963597395.1 Eggerthellaceae bacterium
GATCGCTTCGCGAATCTAAGTTCCAAGTTCTCTCAACTAAGCTCTGAACTGCGGGCCGGATTCTACCTGCCTGCCCGCAGCAGGCGGGCCTGTCGGCAGGCGGGTCGATTCCTTTGGAATCCTCCAGAATGACGTTTGCCGGCAAATGCCTTCCCGGCAAAATTTTATCTTTTCACCTATGGAAAAGAAAGAGAAAAACGTCATTCGCCGCATTTTTCTGTGGTTTCGCAAAAAGTCGGGAAACGATTTGGAAAAAAGTCTGGGTTACGTGTTTAAAAAGCCGGAGCTTCTCGCTCATGCGCTCATTCACCGCTCCTGGCTTTCGGGCAAGGAAATGCCCTATTGGGAAAACAACGAAAGACTCGAATTTTTGGGTGATTCCATTTTGAACATGCTCGTGACGGAGTATCTGTATAAAACCTACCCGCACCTTCCGGAAGGCGACCTCTCGAAGATGAAGAGTATTGTCGTTTCGGGGCAGGCCCTGACGAAGATTGCCCGCACCTGGAACCTCGGCGAATACATTCGCGTGGGAAAGGGCGAATCCCGCAACGGAGGAAGAAATCGCGACAGCATTCTGGAAGACGCATTCGAAGCGATTCTCGGGGCAATTTACCTCGATAGCAACATTCGGGAATGCCGCAAATTTTTGGAACGCCATATTTTCCCGAACATCCAGGAAGTGGTCGGCGAAGCGGAGTTTATCAACTACAAAAGTGCGCTTCTGGAATTTATGCAGGCGCGCGGAATGCCCCCGCCCGACTACGAACTGGTCGCGGAAACGGGGCCGGAACATCAGAAGAATTTCGAAATGTCCGTCGTCTATCAGGGAACGGAATACGGCCGCGGCAAGGGAGCTTCCAAAAAGAAGGCCGAACAGGAAGCGGCAAAGCTTGCACTCGCGCGTTTCCAGGCCGAAGTATCCGATGAAAAGTCCGAAAAACCGGCCGGCCGAAAGGCGAAGGAGACTCGAAAATGAAATTTTTTTTGAACGTTTTTGCCTTGGGAGCGGTGTTTTTCTCCGCGTGTAACGAATCTTCCCCGTCCGAAAAGGCGAAGTCCGTCGAAGCGAACTGCCCCGCCGAAGCCTCCTACCCCGCGGATGCGGACGGCGAGTTTGACCCGGTCGCAAGTCCTTCGGCCGTCCCGTGCGGAGCGATTCGCCTGTGGGGTTCCGCAATGCCGAAGTCCTTCAACATGTGGGAGGATTACAACAGCTTTAGCGCCGGGCTCATGAGCCTGATGTTCGAGCCGTTGGTCGCGCTCCATTCGACGGAAGACAGGCCGGTGGGAATGCTTGCTTCCCGGTGGGAAGTGTCGGCGGACAGCCTCACGTTTACGTTTCACATCGACCCGCGGGCCACGTGGAGCGACGGCGTGCGCATTACGGCGGAGGATGTGCAGTTCTATTACGACGTCATCATGGATCCCAAAAATCTGACGCCGATTTTTAAAGTGGGACTTTCCCGGTTCGACCGCCCGAAAATCATCGATTCGCTCACCGTTTCGATTACGGCCAAAACAATTCACTGGGCAAACTTCTGGGAAGCCGCGGGTCTTGTCGCTTTTCCCAAGCACGTCTGGAACGGGCAGGACTTTAACGCGATCCGTTACCGCTTCCCGGTCGTCGAAGGTCCCTACCGCATCACGGACTTTCGGGAGGACCGCTACGTGGAACTTTCCCGGAACGCGGACTGGTGGGGCTTTCACAAAAACTGGAACCGCGGCAAATACAATTTCGAAAAAATCCGCTACCGTTTTATGGAAGACCGCACCAAGGCTCTCGAAGCCTTCAAAAAGGGCGACCTCGACGCCTACGCGGTTTACACGTCCTCCATCTGGATGAAACAGACGGATTTTCCGGCGGTCGAAAAGGGCTGGGCGGTCAAACGCCACATCTACAACCGCGAGCCGATAGGCTTTCAGGGAATGGTCATCAATCTTCGCCGTGAAAAGTTCGGGGACGTCCGCGTCCGCAAGGCGCTTTCCTACCTGATGGACCGCGAGCTGATGAACGAAAAATACATGTATGGCCAGTATTTTCTTTTGAACAGCTACTACCCGGACCTGTGGAAAAATCATTCGAATCCGACGGCCGAAAATTACGCATTTGACATGGACCGCGCCCGAAAGCTTTTGGCCGAGGCGGGGTATGTCCCGGGCGAAAAGGGAATGCTCGAAAAGGACGGCAAGCCGTTTGAGCTTTCGTTCATTACGGCAAGCGAGGACATGCGGCATTTGACGCTTTACCAGGAGGCTCTCCAGAAGGCGGGAATCCGTGTGACGATTGAACAGATGTCCATGAGCACGCTTCGCAAACGCCTGGACGAGGCGGACTTTGACATGTATTGGATTGCGTGGGGAAGTTCGCGCCTTTCCGACCCGGAGGCTTCGTGGTCGAGCGAAACCGCGGATGCTCCCGGAACGAACAATATCGCGGGCGTGAAGGATGCCGTGGTCGATAGTCTTGTCAAGTTGCAAAAAACGGAATTTGACATCGCTAGGCGAAACGATATTTTGCGCGCCCTGGACAACCGTCTTTCGGAAATTGTTCCCTACGTTTTGATGTGGCAATGCGATTTTCACAGGCTTCTTTACTGGAACCGTTTTGGCATGCCCGAGGGCGTCTATACCAAGTTCGGACGCGAGGACGAGAGCATTCCCGTGTATTGGTGGCTCTCCGCCGAAAAGTCCAAAAAACTGGACGATGCGATGAAGTCCGGAACTTCGCTTCCGCTGGAACCGAAGGAGGTGCGAAATGTCGAATGAATATGATGTTCTCGTCGTCGGGAAAGGTCCTGCCGGAATCTCCGCGGCCCTCTATGCGCTGCGCGCGAACCTTTCGGTGCTGCTTGTGGCGAAGAATGTCGGAGCGCTTTCGAGAGCGCACATGATTGCAAACTATTACGGTTTTCCCGAGCCGGTTTCGGGCCCGGAACTTTCGCGCCGCGGCGAGGAACAGGCCAAAAATCTCGGTGCGGAATTTTTGACGGGCGAAGTTTTGGACATTCTGTTTGCCGAAAAATTCCAGGTGCGCGTCCGGACGGAAGATTCCGAACAAACGCTTTTTGCAAGGTCGGTCATTGTTTCGACCGGAGCCGTCCGCACCAAGGCCCGCGTCGAGGGAATCGAAGACTTTGAAGGCAAGGGCGTAAGCTATTGCGCGGTCTGTGACGGATTCTTTTACCGCAAAAAGAACGTCGCCGTCCTCGGAAGCGGAGCGTATGCGCTTTCCGAAGCCCGCGAACTTTTGCCGCTTGCGGGGAAGGTCTCCATTTGCACGCTCGGCGAGGAACCTTCCGTCGAATTTCCAAAAGAGTTTTCCGTCGAAAAGGAAAAGGTCTCTCGGGTCTTTGGACGGGACAATGTGGAAGGCATTCGCTTCGAAAGCGGAAAGGAAATTCCGGTCGATGGAATTTTTGTCGCTCTGGGAACGGCAAGTGCCGCGGATCTCGCCCGCAAGACGGGTGCGGCTCTTGATAAAAACCGTTTGGTCGTTGACGAAAAGCGGATGACGACCGTGCCCGGACTTTTTGCCGCCGGGGACTGTCTCGGGGGCGTTCTGCAGGTGGCTGTCGCGGTCGCCGAAGGCGCAAAGGCGGGCCTTGGCGCGGTCGATTACATTCGAAACCTTCGGCACAAGGACGGTTAGCATGATTCTTTCTGGGAAAAAAATTCTTTTGGGAGTTTCGGGAAGCATTGCCGCCTACAAGGCGTGCGAACTGTTGCGCTTGCTGCAAAAGGAAGGCGCGGAAGTCCGCGTCGCGATGTCTCCGGCTGCGACAAAATTTGTCACTCCGCTTTCGTTCGCTTCGCTTTCCAAATGCCCGGTCTATGTGCAGGACGCCGTCCCGGAAGCGCGTCCGTTTCAGCATATTGATTTTCCGCGGTGGGCGGACCTTTACCTGGTCGCTCCCGCGTCCGCCGATGTCATCGGAAAATTTGCAAACGGAATTGCCGACGAACCCGTTTCGCTTTGCTTTATGTCGAGCACGTGCGAAAAGTGGATTTTTCCGGCGATGAATTCGGCCATGTATCTTTCGCCCGCCGTTACGCGTAACCTGCAAACGCTCCGAAGTTTTCCCGGAACGCATGTGCCGGAACCTTCCGAGGGAGAACTCGCATGCGGCGAAAAAGGCCCGGGCCGCTTTATGGAACCCGCGGAAATCGTCCGGATGCTGAAAGGCTTTCAGGGCTCTTCCCCGAAGGTTCAAGGAAAGTCCGTGCTGATTACCGCCGGAAGAACCGAAGAGGCTATAGACCCGGTCCGCTACATTTCAAACCGTTCGAGCGGAAAGACCGCCGTGTCGCTTGCCGAAGCGTTTCTCGACGCCGGTTTCAAGGTGCTTTTTTTGCACGGCCCGATGGACGTAAAGCCTCCCGTCGGGGCCTCGGAAGTTTCGGTTTCGAGCGCGCGGGAAATGTATGACGCCGTTATGCAAAGAATGTCCGGCTTTGACGTGCTCGTGCACTGTGCGGCCGTTGCGGATTACCGCCCAAAGACCGCGAGCGCAACAAAAATCAAGGACAGTCGAAGCCAGCTTGTGCTTGAACTCGAACCGAATCCGAACATTTTGCGCGATTCCGTCAAAAGTCGCAAGGCGGGGCAGGTCGTTGTAGGGTTTGCCCTCGAAACGGATGACGTCCAAAATCACGGACGTGAAAAGTTCGAAAAAAGCGGCGCGGATCTTTTGGTGCTGAATACGCCCGTGCTTCCGGATGCGGGCTTCGGAAAGGATACTGTTCCGTTTGCCATTCTCGAAAAGGATGTGCCCGTTCCGGAACTTGCGTGCCGCGCGAAATCGGAACTTGCGCACGAAGTCGTCCGCCGCGTGCTGCAAAAGCTGGGAGCGTCCGATGCCTGATTTTTCGGAACTTGCCAAGTATCTTTCGGAGCAGATGGACATCGGAACGGACAGCATCGTCCTTGACGAACCGTGGACGCTTTCTCCGCGGACCGCTCCAAAGCCCGTCCAGCCTCCCGCATTCCCAAAGGCCCAGCCGCCCGTAAACCGTCCCGCTCCGGCGTTTGCACCGGGCCTTTCGCCTGCACCGCAAACGGCGTCTTCGGCCTCGCATTCCGCTCCGGCCTCGCGGCCCGCTTCCACCTATGGAACCGTCAAAAAAATCGCGGTCCCGGAAAGCGCCCGGTCTTCCATCCCGTCCGCTTTCGAATCCGCCGAAACGCTCGAAAGCTTTTACGCGCAGATTGCGTCCGAAAAGCTTTACGCAAAGGCGGAACTTGTGCGGGGCGAAGGCAAAATGGAAAATCCCCGGGTTCTTCTCGTCGTCTATGCGCCCGAAAAAAAGGCTTCCGAAAACGGCTACCTGCAATCGGAGGCGGGCCAGATGATTACCCGGATGTTCGAAAGCCTTCATGTTTCTCGCGAGGACTTGGGCGTCACCTACTTTTGCAAAAAAAGCGTCGCGCGGTCCGTGCTTCCGCAGGTGGCGAGCGTTCTCAAAAAAATGCTCGAAAAGGAAGTTTCCCTTTTAGGCCCGCAAACGGTCGTCTTTTTTGGCGACGGGCTTTTGCATCAGGCTCTTTTGCAGAGCGCAAAGGTTGTGGATTTTGGCGGGACTCCGCTCGAATTTGCGGGGCGCCCGGCAACGGCGCTGATCGAGCCTGAAAAAATGCTCGTCGATAGGCAGTTAAAGGTGATTACGTGGAAAATGCATATTCCGAAGTGCGGATTTTTTGGTTAAATTCTAAACTGGAAGTTTTTGGATGAATTCGGAACAGGAAAATTTTGAATACAGCGGTCGCGCTGCTCCGCAGGCCGTCGAAGCCGAAGTCTTTTTGCTCGGCGGCGTGATGCAGGACCCGAACGTCCTGTCGGATGTCATTTCTGCGCTCGAACCCGAAGATTTTTACTCGGAAAAGCACCGCGTCATCTGGGAGGTTTTGCAAAAGCTCTCCCAGCTCAATACGCCTATTGACATTGTGACGCTCGCTTCCGCTCTCGAAAAGGACGGAAAGCTCGAAGCGGCCGGCGGAAAGGAATATCTTCTAAAGCTCATCGAATCCGTGGCGAGTGCCGCAAATGCCTCCTACCATGCGGAAATCATCCGCAAAAAATCGACGATGCGAAAGCTGATTGCCGTGGCGACTTCCTCCATCCGCGATGCGCAAAATCCGGTCTCCGAACCGGACGAGGTTATTTCGAAGGTCGAAGGCGAAATCATGTCGCTTGCCGAAAAGCAGGTGAAAAATTCGCTTCGGCCGGCAAGCGAGGTCGTCCAGGAAGTCTTGATGGCCCTCGAAAACAAGCGGGACGGCCTTTCGGGATGTCCGACCGGATTTTCGGACCTCGACCGCCTGACGAACGGTCTCCAGCCCTCGGACCTTATCATTCTCGCCGGACGCCCGGGCATGGGAAAGTCGGCCTTTGCGCTGACGCTTGCCGCGAATGCGAGCATCAACTACGGAAAGTACGTCGCCTTTTTCAGCCTGGAAATGGGCGCGGAACAGCTGATGCAGCGTATTTTGTGCCTCCTTGCCGAAATAGAACTTTCGAAGTTCCGTGCGAACAAGCTCAACCGGGACGAATATTCGAAGCTCCCCGGGGTCGCTAGCCGCATCATGCAGGCGAACACGCTCTACGTCGATGACAATTTGGACCTGGGCATTATGGAACTTCTTTCCAAGTGCCGGAGCCTCAAACGAAAACAGGGCCTCGACCTTGTGGTGGTGGACTATCTCCAGCTGATGAAAACGGGCAAGGAAGAAAACCGCGCGGTCGCCGTCGGCGCCATCTCCCGCGGCCTAAAGATTCTCGCCAAGGATTTGAAAATTCCCGTGATAGCCCTGGCACAGCTTTCCCGTAAAACCGAAGACCGAGCCGATTCGGCCCGCGGCGGAAAGACTCGCCCGCAGCTTTCGGACCTCCGCGAATCGGGCTCTATCGAACAGGACGCGGACATGGTCTGGTTTATCGAACGGCCCTATTACCGCACCCACGACGAATCCGAAAAGAACAAGGCGCAACTTTTGGTGGCAAAGCACCGTAACGGTTCGACGGCGGACATCGACCTCACGTGGATTCCGCAATACACCAAGTTTGTCAACTACATTCCCGAGGAAGAAGCCGGTGCGGACGTGGCGTCTTCGTTCGGGTCGTTTGACGACCTCGGAGGCTAGGCCCGGTGAACGCGCTTCTTCTCCCTCTTCGCTTTTTGGGCCGTGTCGTGACGACGGGAATTTCGAGTGTCGGCGAGCTTTGCTGCATTCTGTATTTTACGCTGCGACAGGTTCCGTATGCGGTCAGGAACTGGGGGCTCGTTTTAAAGCAGATGGTTTCCATCGGCGTCTCGTCGGTGCCGCTTCTTTTTGTGACGTCCATTTTTACGGGAATGGTGGCGACCGTGCAGGCGTCCTTCCAGTTCCGCGGACTTGTTGCCGACAAATGGGTGGGGACCGCCGCCTGCAAAATGGTTTTGATTGAACTCGGCCCGCTTCTTACCGCGCTCGTGCTTGCCGGGCGTGTCGGGAGCGCCCTCGCCGCGGAAATCGCTTCGATGCGCGAAAAGGAAGAACTGGACGCGCACGAGGTCTTGGACCTGAATCCCTACCGCTATCTGGCGATGCCGCGCTTTGTCGCGTTCTTTACGATGGTTCCCTGTCTCACGATTATTTCGAACTGCCTCGCCCTCATCGGCGGATGGATTGTGGCCGTTCTCGCACTCGACATTTCGTCTTACACGTTTTACACGGGAATGCAGTATCTGTTTAACCCGAAGGATCTTTTTGGAGGCGTTCTCAAGTCCTTTGTTTTCGGCATCATCATCTTTTTGCTCGGCTGGTTTCACGGGATGAACGCCGCTCCGGGTGCCAAGGGCGTAGGCCTTGCCACAAAGGATTCGGTTGTGTCGTGTTGCCTCATGATTTTGATTCTCGACCTTGCGACGGATGCCATTCTTTTCCAGTAGGTTCACTTATGCCAAATGTGAAAATCGACCCAAACGACATCATGATCCAGCTTCGCGGCCTCAAAAAGAATTTTGGCGCGCAGACGGTTCTTGCCGATGTGAACCTCGATATTCGCCGCGGCGAGACAATGGTGATTATCGGGCAGTCGGGCGGTGGAAAGTCCGTGATTCTCAAGCACATGATTGGACTTTTGCAGCCCGATGACGGCGAGGTTATGGTCGATGGCGTCACCATCAGCACGTCCCGTTTTTTTGACACGCGGACCATCCGCAAAAAAATGGGAATGCTCTTTCAGAGTGGCGCGCTTTTTGACAGTATGGACACGGGCGAAAACATCGCATTTGCTCTTCGCGAGCACCATCCGGAACTCTCCGAGCGAGAGGTTCAGGAAGTGGTGACCGAAAAGCTCAAGCTCATCAACCTCGTCCCGGAATTTCGCACCAAGATGCCGAGCGAACTTTCGGGCGGCATGCGAAAACGCGTTGCCCTCGCACGGGCCATTGCGCTAAACCCGGAAATTCTCCTTTACGACGAACCGACGACGGGCCTCGACCCGATTACGAGCGACGTCATCAACGACCTGATTCTCGATATGCAAAAAAAGCTCGGGGTGACCTCCGTTGTCGTGACGCACGACATGGTGAGCGCTTTCAAGGTGGCCGACCGCATCGCGATGCTTTACAAGGGCCGCATCATCGAAGTGGGGACCGTCGAGGAAATCAAGAACACGACAAACCCGTTTGTACAACAATTTATTACCGGAAAGCGCAAAATCAACCCGGAAGAAAGCGTCCCTTAAAGCCTTCGCATCAAAAAATTCTATCTTTTTACAAAGATTCGGATTATTTTATTGTTAGAAAACAGGATTTTGCGTATGAAAAACAAATGGATTCTCGCAGGACTCTTTTCGGCGCTCGGCGTTCTTGTCGCCTGCGGTAGCGGCGACATTTCCAAAACGGATTATCTTGACGACACAAATCTTGCCTTGCAGGATGCCGCCTATTACGAAAACCAGTTGAGCGCCGCGATGGAAGCTTGCAAGGGAGACGCTGCGTGCGCCGGAAAAATCGGATCGGCTACGCTTCCGTCTTCGAGTTCCGCCGAAGTTCCGGCAGATACTTCGAGTGCCGAAATCGGTGGATCGTCGAGCAGCGGAACCTTGCTTTCGAGCGCTTCCGTGGAGCCTTTGCTTTCGAGTTCCTCGGTTTCTCCCGTTTTTTCGAGTTCGAGCGCGGGGATTGTTTTGAGCTCTTCTTCGGTTGCGCTGTCGAGCAGTTCCGCGGCCGAATCTTCGAGCAGTGTTGCTCCGAGTTCCTCTTCGGTTGCGCTGTCGAGCAGCTCAGTCGTCGAATCTTCGAGCAGTGCCGCTCCGAGTTCTTCTTCGGTTGCGCCGTCGAGCAGCTCAGTCGTCGAATCTTCGAGCAGCACCGCTCCGAGTTCTTCTTCGGTTGCGCCTTCCAGCAGCTCTGTTGCTGAATCTTCGAGCAGCACCGCTCCGAGTTCTTCTTCGGTTGCGCCGTCGAGCAGCTCAGTCGTCGAATCTTCGAGCAGCACCGCTCCGAGTTCCTCTTCGGCTGAGCCATCCAGCAGCTCTGTTGCTGAATCTTCGAGCAGTGTTGCTCCGAGTTCCTCTTCGGTTGAGCCGTCGAGCAGTTCGGTAGTTGAATCTTCGAGCAGCGGCATTGACATGGAAAAGTGCGCCTTGTATTGCCCGAATGTCGGTTGCACTAATGTGGAGTCCGAAAAATATGGTAAGTGGGAAGGAACTCAAAGTCATTGCGTTTATTCGAAAACAAAGCCAAGTTATATAAATGCCGGTTGTACAGTGACCCTTAACGGGGTGACTCTTTCGGGGTATAATGCTTCGAAAGCTTTGGCAGATTCCGATTTCGGCTACTTCATTGAAGCGACCGGAACAAGTTGCTATTGGGCCTGGGAATAATAATTTCTCCGGTTCACGCCATTTCTTTGAAACCGTCGGCAAGTTCGGCGGTTTTTTCTGTTGTTTCGCTTCCCCCGGTTGCGGTTCGGGCAAAAAAAAAGTAAATTCTTTCTTGTATTTTCTAGAAAGAGGTCTTTCTGATGAAAAAAAAATATTTAGGATTCGCTTTGGCGGCGTTTGTGGGCGGTGCCTTTGTCGCGTGCGGCGACGGCGACGTGGTGACGCCCGGTATTGAAGACCAGGCCGCTCTTTACACCGATTCGACCGCCTATCTGGATCACATTGCGGAAGCGACCGCGGCCTGCAAACAAGATCCGGTCTGCTCTGCCAAAATGAACGGAACGCCCGTTGAAGCGTCGTCTTCCAGCTCGGTCCCCATCACGGAACCGGATGATGCGACGTCGAGCCCATCCTCGTCGCCGTCGTCTTCGGCTTCGACGCCGGTAAATCCGACGGGGAGCAGTAGCAGCGTCGCGATTAACTTCTCTTCGTCCTCGGCCGTAAGTCCCGCTTTAAGCTCTTCTAGCGTCACCATTGTGGATGACGGCACGGTGAATGGCACTTGCGCACCGGTCCCGGCGATCATCTCGAAGGGAGCCTCGACCGTGTGGACGTTTACCATTGAAACTCCGGCGGGGCTTTCCGGGATTACCGCTTCCCAAAAAGCTTCTTATTCCTGGTCGCTCCCGAATTCCGTGGAACTTGATACGGCCGGTATTGGAGTGAAGACGGTGACGCGCACCTATGCGGCGTCCGGCTCCTTTGGAGCGACCCTCGTCGTGGATGGAAACACCGTTCAGTGCTCTCCGCTGCAGGTAAACGGCGCGCCCATCACCGGCTGCACTTGCACGCCTACGGCCGAAACCGTCGATGTGGCAAGCGGCGCCGCTACCGCCACCTGGAACGTGACGGGCTGCACCTCGACCGGCGCCGAAATTACGGGCTATACGTGGACCGGCGCCACCGGAACCGGCGAATCCGCAACGGCTTCGCTCTCGACCAAGGGCGAAACGATTACGCCGACGGTGACGGTCGCAAACAACGACAACACCTCGACGGAATTCACCTGCGGTGCCGTCAAGGCCATTGACTCCAGCGCTCCGGAGTATGAATTGACGGGCTCTGGAAATACCAATGGACTTACATTTGATAGTAATGTTGACGGCGTAATTTCTATGAATTTGCCTTCAAATTGGCATGGGGAAGACGCTTCCGGAACTTGTACCTTTGCTTGTCAAGTTACTAGAGGTGGTGGAACTGGAGCAATTTCCGGATCAATTGATGGTGTTGCTATTACAGGATCTGACTATGTAACAGTAACAATTAATATTTCTAGTACCATAGGTGGCTATTCAGCACCGTTTGTTTTAGATTTGAATGGTAATGCTTCTGCTACATGTTTCTTGAATTGGTAAAAGTTTGAGTTCAAGACAAATCGCCCTTCCCCGGAAGGGCGATTTTTTGTTTCCGCTGGATTCTATGACTTACCCAGTCATTCTGGAGGAAGCTCAGCGACCGACCTGTCTGCCGACAGGCAGGTAGTAGCCATAGTCAGAGCTTAGAACCGAGAGCTTGGATCTGAGTTTTGCGAACGTCTAGGCTCTAACGAATCGCATCCCGGTATGATTTCTAAGTTCCAAGCTCTTTTCAACTAAGCTCTGAACTCTGCTTTACAAAAATTCGAACAGAATAATTCCGGGGACTTTGCCCGTTCCGCTCCACGACTCCAGGTATTCTTCGAGCGTGTGGTCGAGAACCTTCCCGAACTTGTAGGAGGCGTCCCGCAGCACGGGCTTTGCGCCCTTGTCGAGCAACAGGAATCCGACGTGGAACGTGTCGATGGTCTTTATCCGGCTCACAAAGCCCACGCCGCGCACCGAGCTTTCTCCGCTCCACGGCGCCTTCGAAAATTCGAGTGCCTTCTCGAACGGAAGGTAGCGCAGGTAAAGGTTCGGGTCCTTTCCGCCAAAGGAAATTTTCTTTTTGGCAAAAAATTCCGTTTTGGGAATCGTGCGGATTTCCATCGTATCGCCGGGCAAAAGGATTTGCCTTGCAAAGGTTCCTTCGCCGAGCCAATCCTCTACAAAGTAATGCTTGCGAAACTTGTACGAAATGTCCCCGCCAAAGTAGCGGATTTTTTGCAACGTCCCGAAGACGGAATCGACGTCCGGACTTTTGGAAAGCGCAAGAACATGTTCTAGGAATGTGACGCAGTCGAGCGAGTCCGTCCGAACGAGCGGATTCGGTTCTATCGCTTCCAGGTAGCTTTCGCCCGTCGGGCCCAAAAGGTAGGGTCTTCCCAAAAATTTTCCGGAAAAGTGCCGGATGCGTTTGGAAAGCCCGGCCACGGAAGAGCCTTCGAGGTAAAGTTTTTTCATTTCGAGGAGCGAGCCGTAGCCCGCGTTGACCGTTCGAAAAATGCACGACCAGACGGAATCGAGAGCGTCCTTGCTTGTGTTGTCGGGAATTTTTCCGGTTTCGTTCAGGTAGGTCGCAATGGCGAGCGTGTCGCCGTCGATGGTCGGCATGTAGCCCACAAGTCCGTGCGTCTCGTTGATGAACCCCGTCTTGAAGCGGATTTTCCAGGCGTATTCCAAATTCGGCATGCGCTTGGAACCGCTTCCGATGCCTGGTCCCGCAAAGCTTCCGATGTAGAATTTTCCTTTGGAATGCCTTGCCATTTTCGCGAGCAGCTCGGTTTCGGCGCGGGGCTTTACCTTGTTCTTTGGCGAAAGTCCGCTGCCGTCAAAGACCTGAAAATCGTCCGGAGAAATGCCGAGCCTTTGCAAAAATTCGCGCTCCGCCTTTTTTCCGTTTTCGACGTCGCCCGTGTGGAACTTTTTGGCGGCGAGGTTTCGAAAGAGCGTTTCGGCGTGCAGGTTCTGGCTTCGCTGATTGATTTCGTCGAGAAGGCTCAAAAGCGGCGGTCCAAAAACGGTGAATGTCCGGATGGTGATGCCGCGCGGAATATTCGGATTTTCGCGGTAGAAAATTCCGGCATCGGCGAGAACCTTCAGGAATGCGGACTTAAAGTATTCGTTCGGGTTTCGGACGGGAATGGCGACGCCCGTCTCTTGCGCCTTGACTCCGATGGTCCCGGAAATGCGGATGACGGAGGAGTCCGGGTCGAGCGAATACGTGTAGCGGCGTTTGCGTTTTTTGCCGGTGATTAGTTTGTTCTCGATGCGGACGTATCCGAGGTCGGGCTCTACCGTGACGATCGCGGTGTCGCCAATCTTTTCGCCGGGCTTTATGCGAACGAGGGCGCAATTGTCGTTAAAAATCAGGGGCGTGACTTCCGCGCCATACCAGGAATCGTAATAGTTGGAACGCCAGTTTTCCGGCTTGCGCGGGCCCGAAAAGAAGCTCGTGTCGAGTTCGATTTTTGCGTCGAGCGTGTCGATGCCTTTTTGTCGGAGCGAATCCGCAAAGGCCCTCAGCGCGTAAAAGGGTTCCGGAAAATACCTGGCCGAAATGTTCGGGTCGCCGTTTCCTTCGAGCCTCAAAACCCCGCGGAACGAGTTTTTCGAAATGCTCCCTTCGAGGTGGAGCATTGTCCGTGGACTGTAGTTCAGCGGAAAAAAGTCGAGGGCGGCGGCGGTCGTTAATGTTTTGAGCGTGCTCGCCGGTGTAAAAAAAGAATCGGCGTTGAAGGCGGCGAGCTCCTTTCCCGAGCGGACCGACCGGATGGAAAGCCCGAACCTTGCGCCCGGAACCATGGAATCGATAATCGTTCGGTAGGACTCGACCGACAGAACCTTGGGAAGGTCCTGCGCCTGGAGGGTGCAAACAAAAAGGCCCGCTAAAAGAAAAATCGCCCGGAGCTTCATTTTTCACCTTGGATGCCCAGAGGCTCTCCCGTGAGGGTTTCGAGATCCTTCCAGTAGGCGGGGTAGGTTTTTTCGACGCAGCGCGGGTCGAGAATCCGGATGTGCGAACCTTTTGAAATTCCAAAGGCGACAAGGCTCAGGCACATGGCCATCCGATGGTCGCGGTAAGTTTCGAACGTGGCCGGGAGAATCGTTTCGGGCGGCGTGATTTCGAGAGACTGGTCCGTCGCAAGGACTTTTGCCCCGGTCTTTCGAAGTTCTGTCGCCATGGCAACGATGCGGTCCGTTTCCTTGACCTTCCAGCTGCCGATTCCGCGGAGCGAACTTTTTCCTTTGGCAAAGAGGCTCAAAACGGCGACGGTCATCGCCGCGTCCGGAATGGCCGAAAGGTCCATGTCAATCGGTTCGAGCGGAAACTTTCCGCGGGAGCATTCGATAAAATCCTTGCCGTAAGAAATTTGCGCACCCATTTTTTCGAGAACTTCCGCAAATCGGATGTCGCCTTGGATGCTTGTTTTCCCAAGACCGCAAAGTTTGACGGAACCGCTCGAAATGGCTGCGGCGGCAAGCGCGTAGGTCGCCGAGGATGCGTCCCCTTCGATGTCGTAATCCTCTGGCGAGACGTAGCCCGAGTTTTTTACCTCGAATTCCTTGAAGTCCCTGTTTGTGACGTGCGCGCCAAAATGTTCCATCATTTTGAGCGTCATCGAAATGTAGGGCTTTGAAATGAGGGTTCCATCCACGACAATTTTGAGCGGGCTTTGGGCGCAAGGCGCGGCGAGGAGAATAGCCGTCAGATATTGGCTCGAAATGTTTCCGCGGATGTGGAGAATGTCTCCTTTGAGGCCGTTTGCGTGCAAAACGATTGGCGGAAATCCGGGGTTTTCGACGTATTCGATTTGGGCGCCTATCTGTTCGAGGGCAAGTGCGAGGTCGCGGATGGGACGCTCCTTCATCCGATCGACTCCCGTAAACGTGAAGTTTCCGCATCCGAGCGAGGCCGCCGCGGTCAAAAACCGGATGGACGTTCCGGAGTTTCCCACAAAGAGATTTGCACTTTTGGCCGGGAACTTTCCGTCCGTGCCCGGAATTTCGGCTTCGGTATGGCCGTCCGAAAACCGGATGCCCGAAACGCCCAGCTTTTCGAGAGACTCCGCCATGTAGCGCGTATCGTCGCTCCAGAGCAGATGATGCAATCGGGTCTTTCCGCTAGCCAGGGCCGCGAGGATGAATGCGCGGTTGGTAATGCTCTTGGAACCCGGAAGGCGAAGGCTCCCCCGGACTTGGGACAGTGCCGGAATTTCCAAAAAGGGAATGTTCGAATCGGACGCGTTCATGCGTTCAAATTTAGATTAAAACCCGATTTCCAGAAAAATGTATATATTCTTTTTGCGGATTGAAGCTTTTTGTTTTTATCCGAAAACGAGGATAGAAAATGGAAAAGGACATTAGCGAGTATGTTTTTCCCGTGCGATTTTCGGACTGCGATTCGTCGAGCCGGCTGCGTGTTTCGGCCTTTTTCGACTTTATGGAAGAAACGGCGATTCTCGATGCCGAACGAAACGGTTTCGGTATTTGGAAAATGGTCGAGAACGGCTACACGACGGTAATTTCCCGCATCAAGCTCCGCATCAACCACGTTCCGGTCTGGGGCGAAAAACTTTGTGTCTCGACGTGGACAAAGTCCATCTACAAGCACAAGGTCGCGCTCAGGGACTATTCCATTCGGGACGCCCGCGGAAATGTCATTGCGGAAGCGACCTCCTCGTGGCTTTTGGTGAACCTCAAAACCGGACAGGCCGAAGACCCCGAAACGGCGCCGTTTCTTCCGCCGCTCTACCCCGAAAAAAGCGCCATCTCCGAAAATCCGGAGCTTCTTTCTCCCGGCGAAAATCCGCAAGCGGTGCTTTCGAAAACGGCTGCGTATTCCGACCTCGACATGAACCGCCACGTAAACAATTGCCGGTATGCGGACTGGGTCCTCGACGCCCTTTTCACCGACCCGAAAATGCAAAAACGGAGCATCCGTTCGCTGCAGCTCAACTTTATTTCGGGAATTTCCGCGGGCGAGGAGGTTCGCCTTGTGCGCTTTGCGGACACAAACCATCACGCCTATGTTTTTGGCGTAAACGCGAAGGACCCGTCCAAGGTGCATTTTCAGGCCCGCATCGGATTTTCGGCGTAAAGGTCACCTCTAAAAATTCAATTTTCAAAAATTTGGTTGCATCTTCCCCTCCAAAGCAATTTTTAGAGGTTCCCTAAACATTTTGCGAACTTTTTTTGTAAGTTTGTACGCATGAAAGGAATTATTCTCGCCGGGGGTTCCGGTACAAGGCTCTATCCGCTGACGCTCGTGACTAGCAAACAGCTGCTTCCCGTGTACGACAAGCCGATGATTTATTATCCGCTTTCGACCCTGATGCTTGCCGGAATCCGCGACATCCTGATAATTTCGACCCCGACGGACCTGCCGAATTTCGAGAGGCTTCTCGGAGACGGCTCCGCAATGGGCGTCCGACTTTCCTACAAGGTGCAGCCGAGCCCGGACGGACTGGCGCAAGCCTTTATTCTCGGCGCGGACTTTATCGGCGACGACTGTTGCGCGATGATTCTCGGCGACAACATCTTTTACGGAAATGGCATGACGCCCCTTCTAAAGAGTGCCGTCGAGAATGCGGAAAAGAATAGGCGGGCGAGCGTCTTCGGCTATTACGTCGATGACCCGGAACGTTTTGGCGTCGTGGAGTTTGACCATTCGGGAAAGGTGATTTCGATTGAGGAAAAGCCCCAAAGCCCCAAGAGCAATTACGCGGTGACGGGCCTTTACTTTTACGACAACCGCGTCGTGGAATTTGCAAGGGAAATGAAGCCTTCAAAACGCGGAGAGCTTGAAATCACCGATTTGAACAGGCGCTTTCTCGAAGCGGATTCGCTCGATGTAAAGCTTTTGGGCCGCGGGTTCGCATGGCTCGACACGGGGACGATGGACAGCCTCATGGAAGCGGGCGATTTTGTGCAGATGGTGGAAAAGCGCCAGGGCATCAAAATTTCCGCCGTCGAGGAAATTGCCTACATCAACGGCTGGATAGACCGCGAAACGCTTTTCCGGTCTGCCGAAAAATACGGAAAATCGACCTACGGAGCGCATCTTCGCAAAGTGGCCGAAGGAAAAATTCGCTATTAATCAAAGGAATTATCGATGTTTGCAAAGACAATCATTGTGACGGGCGGTGCCGGATTTATCGGAGGAAATTTTGTCCACTACATGCTAAAGGCGCATCCGGACTATCGAATCGTCTGCCTGGACGCCCTGACATATGCGGGGAACCTCGAAACGCTCGCCCCCGTGATGAATAATCCGAACTTCCGTTTTGTGAAGCTCGACATTACGGACCGCGAAGGCGTCTATCGCCTTTTTGAAGAGGAACATCCGAACGTGGTCATCAACTTTGCCGCGGAGAGCCACGTCGATCGCTCCATCGAAAATCCGGGAGTCTTCATTTCGACGAACGTCCTCGGCACGGGCGTTCTCCTCGACGCGAGCCGCAAGTATCAGGTGGAGCGGTACCACCAGGTTTCGACCGACGAGGTTTACGGCGACCTTCCGCTCGACCGTCCGGACCTCTTCTTTACCGAGACGACGCCGCTTCACACGTCAAGCCCCTATTCGGCGAGCAAGGCCTCGGCCGATCTGCTGGTGCTCGCCTATTTTCGCACGTACGGGTTGCCGGTCACCATCTCCCGCTGCTCCAACAACTACGGCCCGTATCACTTTCCCGAAAAGCTCATTCCGCTGATGATTGCAAACGCGCTTGCGGACAAGCCTCTTCCCGTCTATGGAAACGGGATGAACGTCCGCGACTGGCTCTACGTGGAGGATCATTGCCGCGCCATCGACCTGATTGTCGAAAAGGGACGCGTGGGCGAGGTTTACAACGTGGGCGGCCACAACGAAATGCACAACATCGACATTGTGAAGCTCATTTTGAAGACCCTCGGCAAACCGGAAAGCCTTATCCACTTTGTGCGCGACCGCGCCGGGCACGACTTGCGGTATGCGATAGACCCGGCTAAAATTCACGGCGAACTCGGATGGCTTCCCGAAACGAAATTCGCGGACGGCATTCAAAAGACCATCCAATGGTACCTCGACAACAGGCCTTGGTGGGAGCATATCGTCAACGGCGAATACCGAAAATATTATCAAACGATGTACGGAGACAGGCTCTAATGGGAAAGTTTCGTTTTGTAGATACCGAAATCGCGGACGTGAAAATTATCGAACCGACCGTTTTCGGCGACGCCCGCGGATACTTTATGGAGACGTATAGCGAGAAGGAATTCTCGGAGGCGGGAATCCATGCAAAGTTTGTGCAGGACAACGAGTCCCGCTCCAAAAAGGGCGTTCTCCGCGGACTGCATTTTCAAAAGCAGAATCCGCAAGGAAAGCTCGTCCGGGTCATCGAGGGCGAGGTCTTTGACGTGGCAGTCGATTTGCGGAAGTCAAGCGCGACGTTTGGCAAGTGGGTGGGCGTCACCCTTTCTTCCGAAAACAAAAAACAGTTTTACATTCCCGAGGGATTTGCGCACGGCTTTGTCGTTCTGAGCGAAACCGCAACCTTTGTGTACAAGTGCACGCGCCTGTATGCGCCCGGCGACGAGGGAGGCCTTTTGTGGAACGATCCGAAAATCGGAATCCGCTGGCCCGTGGGCAAGGACTTTCAGCCGCTTTTGAGCGAGAAGGATACCCGGAACCCGACGCTCGACGCTCTTGACTGGACTTTCTAAGCCTCAAAAATTTTATTTTTCCGCATAATGAAGAAAATTCTTGTGCTGTGTACCGGAAACGTCTGTCGAAGTCCGACCGCGGAGTATTTGCTGCGGTCAAGGCTTCTGGCTGCGGACGCCAAGGTGGAAAGCGCCGGATTGGGAGCTGTTGTGGACTCCGCTCCGGAGCCTCTTGCCCAAAAAATTGCGGCGGAACACGGTCTCGATATCTCCGGCCACAGGGGACGCCTGGTGACCATGGACATGCTCCGCTGGGCGGACCTTGTCCTTGTGATGGAAAGGTCCCAAAAGGCGTGTCTCCTCGAACGCTATCCGTGGCTCGCCGGCAAAATCTTCCGCTACGGGGAATCGCAAAATGTCGATGTCCCCGACCCGCACGGACGTCCCGAAGCCGCATTTGTCATGGCCTGGAATTTTCTTGAAAAATTGACCCCTTACTGGGTGGAAAAAATCCTCCAAGGAACGAAAAATGGATAATTTTTCTGAACGGAAAACTCGGGAAAAGGCGCCCGTCAATCCCTGGGTTGAACTTTTGACGGAAATTTGGACGAACCGCGTCCTGGTGGTTTTTGCACTGATTCTTTCGGGAGTTCTCGGCGTTTTTGTCGCCATGTGGATGCGGCCCGTGTACGAGGCGAATGCGTTAATGCAGGTGAAGGTCAAGGGCGGGTCGCTTTCGGCGATGCTCGGCGACGTGGGAGCGCTTCTCGGGGTCGGAGGCTCCTCCGCGGAAACGGAAACCAACCTGATGCAAAGCCGTCGGATTCTCGAAGAAGTCATCGATTCGCTCGGGCTGCGCTACAATGCGACTCCGGAGAGCTTTTTGGACCGCATTTTGCACAGGGAAGGCCGGGTCGATGTGATGCGGCTCAGCCTGCCGGATTCGACGGTGCTTCCGCCGGAAAGGCTCGGAATGCCGTGGACGCTCGTCGCCGACGATTCGACGCATTTTACGGTGTATGACGACTTGGGTGTAAAGGTCCTTTCCGGAACTCCGGGCGAGATGGTTTCCGTTCCCTACATGACGGATTCCGTGAAAATTTTCGTTCCGCTGATGCAGGCGCGGGAAGGTCAAAGGTTTGTCCTTTCCGTTTCGTCGATGATTTCGGCCATCAAGACGGTGACGGGGAACCTTTCCATTTCCGAAAAGGGAAAGAAGACGGGGCTTCTTAACATCGCCTACCAGGACGAATACATCGACCGGGCCGTTCTCGTTATCGATACGCTGGCGGCCGCCTACTTGCGGCTCAACGGCGAGTTCGGATCGTTCGACATGAAGAATACGCTCGCACTTTTGGAAGAGCAGCTTCCGACGGCCCGCAAAACGCTCGACAGCCTGATGACGGCCTACAACGACTACCGCGAAAAGATAGGCTCCGCGGACATCGCCGCCGAAACAAAGATTTCGCTCGAATCCCAGGTGAGGCTCCAACAGCAAATTCTTCAGCTGGAGCAGGTCCGCGAAGAAAGGGCGCGCCTTTTTGACGCCTCCCATCCGACGATTACGACGCTCGACAAGCAGATTCTGGCGCTCAAACGGGAAATGTCAAAGAGCAATTCCGCCACCAAAAAGCTTCCCGAGGCCCAACAGAAAATTTTGACGATGACGGCCGAAATCCAGTTCGCGCAAACGATTTATTCCGACCTGATGAAGCGCGTGGAACAGATGCGCCTTCTCGTCGCCGGTACGCAGGAATCGGCGATGATCATCGACCCGGCGGTTGGAAACCCGAAGCCGGTGAAGCCCAAAAAGAAGATGGTCGTTCTCGCGTTCCTGTTCATTGGCTTTTGCGCATCCATCGGAATCATCTCTCTTCGAAAAAAACTCCAGGGCGTTGTGGATTCGTCCGTGCTTTCGAACGAGACCGGCGTGAGCGTTTATGCGTGCATCGAAAAGGGCGACCGCGAATCGGAACAGGGAATTCGCACGCTGCTCCTTTCGCTTTCGCTCGAATCCGCCGCAAAGAATCGCGTATTCTGCTTTTCGGGGGTCGCCCCGCAGGTCGGAAACTCCTTTGTCGCCTGTCGCACGGCCCGCGCCTTTGCGGCTTCCGGTAAAAGGGTTTTGCTTGTCGATGCCGACTTGCAGAACGGGATGCTCTCTTCGCACTTCAATCTGGGAAGTTCCGAGGGTCTCGTCGAAATTCTCGCCGAGAAAACTTCCATGCAAAACGCCATTTGCAAAACGGATACCGCGGGCCTGGATGTTTTGCCGTCGGGCGAAAGGCTCCTTTGCGCGGAAGGGGTCTTTGCGTCAAACCGCTTTGCAAACTTTATCCGCCTGGTGCGGGACAGTTACGACATCGTCATTCTGGATGCGCCTTCGCTGCAAAACGCAAAGGATGCGGCCTCGGTCGGGCGCAGTTCCGACAAGATGATTCTCACGGCGGAATACGGCCGTCATTCGATCGAAAAGGTTCAGGAAGCGCTTTCGGCTCTTCCGGACGAAGTGCGCTCAGTGGTATTTGTTTTGAACAAGTTTGTAAAAACAAAAAAGAAAAATAGGGGGATCTCAACATGATCAATTTGATTCTTTGCGGCGGCTGCGGAACGCGCCTCTGGCCGGTGAGCCGCACGCTCATGCCCAAACAGTTCGCCAAGCTTTTTGACGGAAGCTCCCTTTTCCAGGGAACGGTCATGACAAATTCTGTCGCATGCAAGTCCCAGTATGTGATAAGCAACGCGGAACAGTATTTTCTTGCGAAGGACCAGCTTTCCGAAATTTTCGAGAAGGAAAACAACCCGCACTTTTTGCTCGAACCCGTCGGACGGAATACGGCTCCGGCCATTGCCCTCGCGTGCCTTTCGCTTGACCCGGACGAGATCGTTCTCGTTTCTCCGTCCGATCACGTCATCCGCGACAAGGGCGCCTATTTGGAATGTCTCGAACGCGCCGAAAAGCTCGCCGCGGACGGCTATCTTGTGACGTTCGGCATCACGCCGACAGGCCCCGAAACCGGCTACGGCTACATCGAGGCAGACGGCGAGAACGTTCTCCGCTTTGTCGAAAAACCGGACATCGATACCGCCAAAAAGTATATCGCGGACGGAAACTTTTACTGGAACAGCGGCATCTTTTGCTTTAAGGTTTCGACGTTCCTCGCGGAACTTGAAAAGTATGCGCCCGAAATGTTTGCCGCCTGCAAAAAGGCGATCGAAGCCGCCCGGCAGGAAAGCGAACTTCTCCGCATCGGCTATGACGAGATGATGGCAATCCCTGCCAACTCCATCGACTATGCGGTGATGGAAAAATCCAAGTGCGTCAAGGTGGTGCCGTCGAATATCGGATGGTCGGACCTCGGTTCGTTTGACGCACTCTACCAGGAATTTCTCCACGACGAAGCGGGCAACAACGTCAACGCCAAGCACGTTGCCGTCGGAACGACCAACTCCATGGTCATCGGAAACCAGCGCGTCGTCGCGACAATCGATCTCGATCGGATGCTCGTGGTGGATACGCCGGACGCGCTTCTCGTCGCGCCCCTTTCGAGCAGCCAAAAGGTGAAGAAGGTCGTGGAAACGCTCAAGGCGAAAAAGTCTCCGCTGCCGGACGTTCCGCAAACCGTGAGCCGCCCGTGGGGAACCTACTCCGTCCTCGAAGACACGGAACGCTACAAAATCAAGCGGATTGTCGTAAAACCGGGCAAGCGTCTGAGCCTGCAAAAGCATTTGCACCGTTCGGAACACTGGGTCGTCGTGAGCGGAACCGCTACGTGCACCGTTGGCGACAAGGTCTTTTACGTGCGTCCCAACGAATCGACATACATTCAAATCGGCGAAGTGCACCGTCTGCAAAATGAAGGAAACCTTCCGCTGGTGATTGTCGAGGTCCAGGTCGGCGAATACACGGGCGAGGATGACATTATCCGCATCGAGGACGACTACAAGCGTTCCTGAAATCGAATTTTCCTAATGGTCACCTCTAAAAATTCATTTTCAAAAATTTGGTTGCGACGCTTCGCGCTGG
>CAVBPX010000038.1:0-21866 GCA_963597395.1 Eggerthellaceae bacterium
GTCTTGGAGGAATGAGCCCGGACAACTACAGGAAAAGTCTAAATTTGCTCTAGGTTTAACAGTCCAAAAAATTGTCCGCATCCCCAAAACCAATAACAAGCACCTTGTTTAAATCGGCTAATACCATATTGTATAATTATCCCTAAACAAAAGCCAATTATTTTCATCTAAAAAAATCATTTCACCGCCTTGTCCTCCGTGTTCGCAATAGAGGTGATATTTTCTTGCATAATAAACTTTCTTACTCAGAGCATCACCCTTTTTCACAACAAAATTTCCTTCTAGAGCCATTTCAAAAAGAATCGCTTGAGACTCTTTGTCTTTTTTCAAAAAGGACCGCTCCGACAAATAAGCTTCTTTATTTTGGCATACATAGACTTTAGCAGAGGAGTTTGAATGTTTTTTACACAAAGAGTCTATTTTTTCACTGCAGAATGAGATCACGACATCATTCTTACGAATTCGAAAAACTTTTAAACATAAAAAATTTTCTTCTTTTAATGTAATTTCTCGTAAAGGATTATCAATCACGAATTTGCAATTATCATAATTATTTGAAACACAACCCATTCCATCGCAGACATCGGCATATATATCAAAAAATCCATCAGCCGAAGTTGCGCAAGAAAAGAACAAGAGAACAATTGCTATTATCATTTTAATCACCATCCCTCTATGGAAGACCTAGATCGCCAAGTCACATAATTTTCATATTTGCTGTTCAAATATTTAAGGACATTTCCAGAATATCCATATACATTTCCCTGAGTCATTCCTAAATGGTAGTTGGAAGCCTCCACAAAAGCTCTCCCATTACCCACATAACTACCAACTTGACGGAAATCCTCAAAGCCTAATTTTTTTGCTTGCGCCATCCACTGCTCATTATAAGTTAAATGATTGAATTCGTGATCAATAGTCGCCATCAGACTAGTTGCGTCATATTTTCCATTTATTGAAAATGCTTCGTCATATATGTATATGCTTCCATCTTCATACAGCCCTCGAATTGCCCCATTTGATATAGCATCATATTTAAAATCCATATCATATCCACGAATTTGGCGAGCGTAATAATCAACAGCTCGTTGCCTTTGCCCCACAGCATTATCAAAATCCATAGCTTCAATAAACCGTCCATTTTCGCAAGCATAATCTTCAATTGTTTGATAAGCTTGCAACCGATAGACATCACTCAATCCATAATTAGCTACACCAATTGCCCCACCCATTAGTAATCCAGACCCCAGCCCTCCAAATGTTGCCCCCCAAAAGCCATTCCAATTCCATCCATCCGATTTTCCAATAAAAGCCATTGTTGTATATGATGCAGCTCCAGATGCAGCTCCAGCGATTCCTCCTTCAACAGCAGCACCCGCCGTGGCAGCGAGCAAACCTGAATTTGTAGCCAAACCCACTTCGCCAATAATCGTTGCACTAAGACCTGACACAGCGCTTCCCACTCCGCCACCGGCAGCACCGGACGCGGCTCCGACGACGGCTCCCTGAGCAATCGCTCTTCCACAGCCGACCTCGTTTGCTCCGCTGCAATTCACGGCAGACACCGAAGCCCCGATCGCCGCTCCGACAGCAGCGCCGATCGCAATCGCCGCGGTCACGCTTTCTCCGTTCGGGTCGATATAGTTTAGCGGGTCGCCTCCGTAGCTATAGGGGTTCGCAAACTGTCCTGCAGGGTCCGGCGTAAGCCAGAGTCCAAAGAGAGGGTCGTAGAATCGCGCGCCGAAGTAATACTTGTTCAAGTCGGAATCAAATTCCTTGGACTGCCAGCGTCTGGAATCCTCGACATTATCGTGAGCCAGGTCAATCAGCGTTCCATAAGGATAATAAGCGTATGCGCTTTGGACTCCCGACGTATCCGCGTAGCCCCTTATATTCCCCAGGACATCCGTCACGGGGAAATATGCCACACCATCCTTGCGATAGCCTCCGGCAATCAAGTCCTGCAGAACCAGGGAATAAGGCGTTCCCAAGCCATCCCGACGATAGACGCCGACTCCGCTTAGGGCCGCCTCCCCATAATTCGAATTTTCGCTATTGTAACTGAAATACACACGCTGTCCATTTTCATCATAGGCCATGTAAATTCGGCCCAATTCGGATGATTCGTAATCATCCAGGTTATCTTGCGTTATTCCTGCAGGAGTTTCAGGATACAAGCGGACACATTCAGGCAGAGCCCTGGAATCAAGTTCGTACGCCGAATTTGCATAGCGGTCCAGCCATACATTTCCGGACGCATCGTAGAAATAATACTTATACGGAGTATAACTCCTACCCGAAATCACCATCCTGCCAGGACGGTAATAGCCCTGGCTCGCGTAATCGTAGCCGATGACCTGGTTTCCTTCGGTTTTCCGCGTCAATCGGCCGAAGCGGTCATATCGGTAATCGGCGTTCCTGGTGCCGGACATTCCCGTGAGACGCCCCGAATAGTCATACGCGTAAGTCGCGTTCTCGACGACACGCCCGGCAGAACCGGCATGGTTCCACACCCTCGCCACGGTTGACTGCCGCGCGGACAAGGGATTTTCATACGATATGTTTTCAGAATAAAGCTCCGTAGAGCCGTTCCTATAGCTCAGTACGACGGGTCTTCCGTATACATCGCGCCGAACGGTTTTCGTAAACACCTCTGTTCCCGCATCGTAATAGTGTTTGGAGACAATATTTCCATTTGCACTGTACGTATAACCAGCCAACATGGAACCGCCTTCGCGCGTTTCAACAAGGCGCCCTCTGTTTTCATAAGTTCTGGTTCTTGTTGCCTTTTGCGTCCAGCCGCTTCCGTTCCATTCCGAATATGAAGAAGACTCCAACTCGCCAGAAACATTGTAGCCATACGAAAGCCGGACTACAGGAACATTATCAAAAAGGTAAGCCACCCATTGTCTGGATTTACGGCCGATACGATCATAGGAGTTCATCCTTATCGATACCGCATCGCCATCCTTATTATAGGCTATGACGGCGCCGACATCGTAATCACGAGCCCACTCCATCTGTAACAGAATGCTGTCAAGAAGGTCTCCATCCAGATTTACTCCATACAAGGAGAGCGTATCCGGATTCGGTTTTCCATAAACAGTACGGGCAATCATATTAAGCGAGGATGGAGCGATATCCGTATTAGGAGACAAGAAGCTATGTCCGCCCCGTACTTCGCCCATGGAAACCAGCCTGCCCTCTTTATCATAAACATTTGCAGTGAAATAATCGTCTCCCAAAGCCTTTTGGCGAGCAGTTCGCGTAAACCTTAAATTTCCTAAAGAGTCATACGCATATTCCACAAGGCCCCGGTCGCTGGACTTTTTCGAAAGCACGCGGCCCATGGCATCATAGCCCGTCGTATCGGCAAACTCCGGGTAATCCCTAAGATAAGACCGGATCATCCTGTCATAGTCGTCATACTCGTTCACGACAACAAGTTCGTTCAGTCCGTCAAAAGCCCATATGGACACGGACCTGTTTTTTTCATCCGTAATGCTCTGTGCGTAACGCCCCTCGGCGTCACGCGATATAGTCAAATGTTTTCCGCCAGGGGTTCCAATTCTGTTCTTGAAGCTGCTCGATATATTATTTTCGTTCAAATAACCCAGGTGAAGAAAATCATCCGTCGTAGAGGCGGGCAGTCCATAGGACTCGGAGACTTCCTGCCGGTATTCAAAAGATCGCCCCGCTATTCCGGCACTTCTTCCAAACGACCCGGACTCGTTTCCGTATCGCGGGTCAAATTCCGCAAAGGCATTGTTCTCTGCGCTCGGCCTGTCCGTTGAATCGGATCCGTCGTAATAATTATTCGCCGCCGTCACGCACGCATCACAGGCCATATCCATATACCCGAATGCAGTCGTGTCGCGCACAAACGACATCGGCTCATACCTTGTCTTTCCGAGAGCATCGCTATATATCGCCGACACAATATATTTTCCATTGGCAAGGGAGTCCTGAATCTGTACGTTCGAACCGAAAGCGTCCTTGAAAATCGCGGATGTAAATTTTCTGGCATTCGCCCGTCCGACCGGATCAAGATAGGAATCCGTTTTTACCATTTCCGGTACGACATCAAGAGTTCTCGCCTCGCAAGGAGCGAATTCGACAACCACATTCACATTTTCATGCATCGCCGTGATGTCAAAATCAATTTTTGAATACGGCCCGTTTCCATAGACCTTAAAAAGTTTTACATATTCATTGGCGGCTTTCATAGCATTAAATGACGAATTTACGGGAGACATTTTCGAAACAATTTCACCATTAAGAACAACGCTTTTCCCATTCACCGTAATCCGTTCTATGGACGAACCCGCCTTGCTTATTATTGAAGCGGAAGCCTTTTCGCCTTCGTACAGGCTAAACGGGGAACTGCCTGACGGAGAGTTCATCGATACACGGCCACTTCCCGCAATCGAAAAAGTCAACCGATATGGTTTGGGCGGCAGAAATTGAATTGACGGGAGTTGCTTTAGATTGTAGACAATCCGACCTATTCTGAATGTCATATTCCGGTTCTGCGGGTAAGCCAGCTGGAACTTGAAACCGGGCGCAGGCCTGGTTACATAAGGCGACGTATAGAAAGGGCCGTCCCACTGGTAAGTGTAATCATTAGGCGAGAACACTCCCACCAATTGATTCTTCTTCACGGACGGATAATGCGCATCGGCGGTTCCTTGAAAATCGTCGAAATACCAAATGCAGAGACTGTCGTCAACGTCTATCGGATTAAGCATATGCACTTCAATATTGCGAATGCCCCCAACTACAGGATGCTCTCTAGAATAATCGTAAGCAAGGATACCCCCAGCCTGTGAAAAAGTCCCCATATCCACAAAAAGGCCCGCCCCCACCCCGTTGGGTTCGCTAACGGAAACCCCTCCGCCATTGAACGATTTTGCAATCCATCCCGGCCTCAGCCCATTTGGGCCATAAACATTCATTCTTGTAACCTGCATCCTTGCCGGACGTTTTTTTGCTGTTCCATTATACAGAACGGGCCGCATCCAGTCAAGCAATTCCGGCTTGGCATGCGCAACATCGTTTTGCCAAAGCTGAACCTGGATTTCCCCGTCCGTAAAAAACGACGACTGGACGGAATAGGATTTTTCCCTATGCCGAAACGGTCCCATTTCTATAACGGTAAAATGATTCGAGTTCGCATCGACAATGGACTTCCACTTAAACGAGTTCCCAAAATCGACATGAGCCGACATGGGCAAAAAATACGGTTCAATATCCTTGTCAAGGCCGTCCGTCAAGTTTCCAAATGAAATACGGCCGTCGGCAAATACGGTAAGATTCGAATATGTTCGCGACATATATTCAAATTGATTTGCTTCGGGAAGATTGAGAACCGTCCCGTCCACCGAAAAAGAAGAAACCTCCGCATCGGACATGTCAATCCAGCTTGGAAGCGCTCGATGAATTTTTCCGTCATCATACCTTTGCGCAACAATATCGGCCAAAGAGAAACCGACACACAGGAATAGGAGAACTAAAATTTTTTTCATTTTTCGCTCCTATTCAATCACGGCATCAGCCTGTACATATATGTTGTTCGACCAAATAAGCCCTTCCCACCTGGATTGGGGAGCAAGACTCACCGTCGCAAAAGGAGCCACAAGAATAGAAGCAAAATCAGAAGAGACGCCGAAATACATCAGACCTGGAGCATTTGTATAAAGAAACACATTTTTTGCGCCACCGGGAGAATTATGCAACTTCGCCCGGTCCGCAATGCTTATTGCATCCTGTACCCACAGACGAACAGGGCCGTCAAAATAAACTTTGACATCAGGTTCAACAACAAACGAATCAAAATAGTATTCTCCGGATTCAAAATGGATCTCCGAGTTTGCATAGGCATGGAAATCCCTGTAAGCTCCGAAAGATATCGTCGCCGCATCATTCGCACCGACTACAAAATCTGTTATTCCCGTAGCGAAATAATTTACAGGTATGTCGGCAACATGAATATTCCTGTGTTCAATTTTTCCATACAAGGCCCCATCCTGCACATAAAGATTTCCGCCCATAGAGACGTCTTCTACATTGGAATTGGAGCGCAACAGCACGTCGCCTTCAACCGTCATTTGCGCCCGGACGCTGGCACCCGCACAAACTTCAACCGTTCCGCCTACAACCTCGTCGGCGGAAATCGAAGCCCTGTCATAAAGAGACACATTCCCGGTCGCATAAACCTTATGGCCCAATAAAGTTCTATATGGTTGCGGTATGTTTTCGTTTTCTTCGTCATCCTTTCCGCCGGCATCGTCTTCATCGTCATTTTTAATCTCCGCGGTATTGTCATCCTCGACGAAAATAACATGCTTGTTCCCGTTTTCATCTTCCAAAAGCAATGTATCCATCGGAGCTTTAGTAAAATCCAAATCAATGCAAGCGCTACGGAAATAAGTAGCGCCCTTGAACCTCAGATGAACGCCGAACGGGAACCGGATGCAGAATTTACGATATGCGCCATCTCCCCTGCTGACATACAGCGCCGTATCCAAAGCCATGCCTACGGGAATCAAATTGCTATTGGTACTAACGTCATACCGCAAGGTTGTATTCGCTGATTCCGTAGTCGGGTATTCCCTGAACAAATCAATCGAATAGGTCAATGAAACGCCATTGGTACCAATGACATTTATTTCTATGTGGTTTTCGCCAGGTTCCAGATGGATTTCCGAGGTCAGATCCTGGAAATTATATCCAGACGAAAATACGGAACCGACCCACGATATCAAAGCCCCAAAGAAATTGACACCTTCACAAGAAACTTGAGTCCCGTTATGAAGTACCTGCACGGATGCGACATCAAGCGGTTCCATCAAAGCTGGCGTTATTTCAATAATGGAATCATCCGACAAGACCTTCGCCGCATAATTGAGTATATATTGACGGAATTCAGCCGGAATCGTTGTCATGGCACCTGCGACCCGTATGTCCGAAAGAGTCAAGTCAACGTCATCCGTTGCGACATATTTCATGGGAACAATATGTTTCTTTCGACTCTTCGCTTCCTTTTCAGATGCCTGTACAACAACAACAGGGGTTCCGTTCGAACCAAAAGCCAAGTTCGCCGCTTTCGCTGTCTTCTCAGCCTTAATGAAAGCAGGGATTCCTACAGAAAGCCACCGCGAATCTCGATAACCTACAAGGGTGAGTCCGTCTTCGTTTTGACCATTCGCAAACAGGACATAGGGGATTCCGTTCCGAACAGCAAAATCAAACGGAGCGTCGTTTTCCAAATAAGCGATAATCCGACGTTCCTGTTCAACAGGCAATCCCGCAGAATTTACAATTGAGGCATCCTCGTAGGGAGTAAACTTGAGTCTATGTTCGGGAGTGCCATCTTCATCTTCCGTGTCAATATATTCGCCCCTGAGAACCGTAACGGCCGTCTTGTCAGTATTATCCACGGAAACATTGTACGCCACGGCAAGATAGATATAGTCCGCATCGCCCGCAATCTTAAACCGCTTCACCATGGCAAGAGGAATTGAATCATCTACAAATACAAGGTCTCCCAGATAATTCGGGATCATGTCATCGGATGCGGAATCTTTTGCAAGGGTTGGCCCCGCCCAGATACTTCCCGAGCCGGATATCCCTGATTCCGAAGAATCAAAAAGTCTCTTTATAATCAAGAATTTGGGAGAAGAAACGCCGTTTCCATGCTCGGCAATCACATCGTCCTTATACAGTTCAAAATAGGGATTTCGCGCAACATACGCAGCATAAAGCTTTCCGCCAGGACCTGTTGTCATATCGACGCCATACACATCGCCGTTCTCTATAATACCCGGCACAACAGATGGAGGCACATCAAAATCCTGTCCGAACACCGCATTGCCGCCTACAGGCATCCATGCATTATTTACAAAGCAACCGGACGCAAGTACCGGAGTCGTTGCGCTATCATGGGCCGCCGTCTTTACATAGGCAGCACAAACATTGCCGGCCGAACTCGTCGACACGGCAAAATCAAGTCCGTACACGGAGTCGTCAAAAATGTAACCATTGTCGGCCCATGTCCCCGAATTACCGGAAAACAGCTCGGCATTCTCATTACTTGTTGAGTCAACCATCAAAATTCGAGGCATCGAAAGCAAATAACTGTTTCCGCCGGACATCGTCCCCGACAAGGCTTTGGATCTTTGTAAAGTTACCAGATTTTCAACCCATGTGTTTCCGCTAAAATCAGCCGTATAAACGCCATCCGACGCAGAATAGGCTATTTTCGAAGAATCGCCCTTGTCTATAAACAGCGGCATTTCTGCCTTTCTCAAAACATTTCCATAGCGGCCCCATCCCGTCGAAGCCTTTTGAAGATGCACCGTATATATATTACCGTCATCCGCCCCGACATCTATTTCCAATGTATATGAGGCATCGCCTTCCAAAGCGACATATAAATCATCATCGGCGGAACAGCAATCATAATGCCATCCGGCAGAGGAACCTTCTCCGTCAGCATATAAACGATACCGAACAGCGGCCCCCTTATTTTTCGGCTTCCATGAAATAGCAACGCCTTCTTTATTTCCGGCCAAGACATATTGCAAATTTCGATCCGTCGAAGACCGCAGAATCGGTTTGTCTTCAAAAATTAAAGACTCCAGGACATCCGAACCCGAAGCGGGATCGCTGCATTTCGCATTGCCATACTCCGCTTTACTGAAAAGTCGTAGATTTCCGGAGGCATCCTCCCCATAGGTCCTTTCCGTTTTCCCGTTTTCATCCAATGCAATGTGTTGGCCAACTCCGCGATCATCGACTTCAACAACAGGGGCTCCAAAATGGGCGTCGTAATATCTGACAGAAGCCGAAGCTTCTGCAGGAATCATTCGAATATCCTGGACTCGCGTATTTCCGGTACTGGACAAGGAAACATTCAACGGTCCGGCCTCAACATTTCCTTCCCACTCGGCATAATGCCATTTACCGGCCGCATTCCCATCCAAAGTCCAATTTCGCATTTGTATTCCATTGACCGTTAAAGAAACCGACGCCGAGGCATTTTCCGCATTTTGAACCCATGCGGAAAAACGATATCTGCCCTGTTTTGCCCGTTTGACGACTCCCGAAAAACCATATCTCAAGTCCGTCACGACTTTTGAAAAGCGGCCATTGGTCGAAGCTTCGCCATCGGTCGCCCTTCCCTGTAAAGACAACAGGTGACAACCACCGGTTACCTCCATTCCGGTTTCGTTACAACGATCGCCGGGAACAACTAGAATTTCATCAAATCCGGCATTTTGAACCACGGCACGTTCAAAAGCAATGGAGTCATCGTCAACAACCCTCGCGGTCTTGTTTCCGAGCGCATCGGTTCTTTCTACGGCAAAACCGTTCAAAAATTTTGATACGGCCGAATTCCTTTTCCATATACCACCCGGGTTCTCGTCAAGCGCCCAAGGAATTCCTCGGAAAGAATTGCCGTTTACAAGGCCGTCGGGATTATAAATCCATTCCTCAACAAGGTGGGGAGTTCCCACGGAATCATTGGCCGCCGCGTAACGGGCGGCAGTCGATTCAACCACCTTGCCCGTAGAACAATTCGGTTTACACGAATATGACATCAATGGATTGCGCAAGTGATTCTCACTTCGTTCAAAAGCATATTCTTCCGCGGAATATCTGAGAACCTGCTCGCTGGAGGCCTCATCCGAACCGTTTTCAAAGAACAACTTTCTTGAGGGCTGTCCATTGAGCGCAATATTATACTCTATCGAATCCTTACTTCTGACGCCCCTGACGTAAATTTCCACAGAACTGACCGCATCGACATGCAACAAATTCGGCCAACTTGGATTACGGTAACGAGAATACCTGGAAATTGAGCTTTTTTCAACAACTTCCCCCGCATAGGTTCTTTCGGCGCAAATTTTTCCCTGTCCAAGCCCAACATCACCGTAGTCAATCGGACACAACTCTTTTTCTATCATCCCCGAATTATCGGGCAATTCAACGCGAACCGTCGTTATTAAAGGCGTATTGTTCACATAATCGAACGCGATATCCGGAGCCTTGTCAAAATTATAGACATACCTATAAGAATACTCTTTGTCAACTATTGGGTCCCGAACGGTCTTCTTTTCCACAAGCAACACTCCCTTATTTTTCACAAAGGAATCATTTTTCTTGTAATAAACCGTCGTCGTTCCTTCTTCCGGCTGTCCGTCCGCCCCCTCGACAACAAAAAAATCACCTATCGTATACGACTCGTCAAAGACCTCGGCCATTGTCGGCCCTTGTCCACTCGGACTATGAATGTCTTTAAAATGGCTCCAATTTATGTTCAATTCTTCCTCGTTCCATTTTACGCCGTCCCACAGGTAAGCCTTATTGGAACGCTTTTCTATATACCAATTCGAGCCGACAACCAAATGCTTTTCGCTTTTGGAGCCGTCGGTATTTGTTTCGCCGCGCCTTATCCACCCGCCATCATTTTGCCGCCCGAACAATTCAATATTCGCCCCGGGGTGCGTTTCACTCCACGCTCTCACATATTTACACTTCCATTTTATTCCCCAACGCTTAAATTTCGGCCAACAGAAGCAAGGTATTTCAATAATGTTGTCCACTTTGGGCCGTCTCGCCACAAAGAAATTGCCGCTTCCAACAGCATCCCATTCCGCTTCCTCCAAAAGGTCAAAATCATCATGGTGAACCATATTCTTGTTTTCAAAAGGAATCTGCCAGGATTCACCATCCCAATCAAACAACGTCAAGTCATCGTTGTCATTGTGCCGCATGGCGACATAATTATAGCCTACGGCCTGCGCCCTCGGAACCCCCTGTACCCCATGGACATCATAGTTAAGCAATTTCGTCCAACCGCCACCGTTCCAATGATACGCTTCCGCTCGTTGCCCCCAAAGGCCCGCGGACTCCACGGTACCGAACAAGAACCCGTTCCCCCAATAGTAACGATTGTCGTCGTCCAAATCATCGTTGTCATAGGTTTTCCGAACGGAAATTCCGGAAGCATCGTACTTAAAAGAAAAAACTCTTACCCGGTAGTTGTTTCCCCAATCCGTACCTACGTAAGAAACGGCAATGTGATTTTCCGACGGATAAATCTGAAGGAACCGATTATCCACGCCCCCTTCATCAGCCGATAAAGTATCTATCACAAAGGAACCGCCCCATAGAGTCCAAGGAACCGTGAGCGCCAGGGTCGATCTAGTCGAAGACAGGCTGCCCTTTACTATATAATTAGGACCAGCAAGCACCAATTCCTTGTCGCCATCATCATGGACACAAGGTTTCACTTGCCACGAAGCACCATCCCATACGACAGGATACATATCGTATTTATCGCCATCACCTGTTACATAGGCAAACCAGTTATTTTTCGCCGTAATAAAATATCCGTCCTCATGATACGGCAGCGAACCCAATTCCTTTCGAATGTTCCAGGCGCCATTTTGCCAATAATACACAACAACCTTTTTCTCGTTTTTATCAATACCGAGCAAATAAGGAGTTCCATCTTCCAGATAGCCAAGCGACACGCCGACAACCGGCAGTTTCTCCGAATGAATAGTCAACGGTTGTTTATTTACGGCCTGATAGACATAATCAAATGACACTTTCCCGCAATTCGCCCCCTGAATTTCCTTCATCATGCCTAACGCATAAGAATCATTCAAATATGCCTTATACACATTGTCATAGTATTCGTACGATTCTCGTTTCGTTTCCTTTCCTGAGCCATTCGCCCACACGATTCGTGTCAACAAACGCTTGACGTATTTTTTATTTTCGTCGGCATCTAGGCTTGGAGAAACTTTCAAAGCTTTATAACAGAAACCGACCGTCTGCAAAATTTCTCCATCCATTCCATAGAGCTCAACCTTGGACAAAAATTTTCGTTCCAAAGGATCCACGAATGCATCAATTTCATCATCAACGGAAAGTTCCTCTTTTCCGACGGCATCAACCACTTCCCCTTCAAAATCGCCTTCATTTTTATCCGAAAGAACAAATTTTACGGAAGACCCCATCGAGGAACGAACTTCTTTCAAGTAAGTTTCTCTTGTATATCCGTTTTGAGATGTCCATGAACCATGCCTTATTTTTTCTTGAAACTGGTAATAGGAATAGGTTAAAGTATTGTTTTTCCAGTCATAAATCTTGGCCAGGCTCCATGAAACAGGATAAGGAACATCGCTTCCGTTGATAGACTCGCCCGTGTGTCCAAACGCAGGGAAACCCAGCTCATACGCAGTCGCGCCTTGCGCGCTGCAGGCCGTATCCAAAGCATTGGTCAGGCAATAGGACGCGTCCCCATATTGATACTTATTGCCCGAATCATCCGTCAAGACCCATCCAACGACAATTTCAAAGGTTCCGCCATTCAGATTCTTCTTTTCCACACGCCTTTCAACCAACCAATACGGCAAACCTTCAATCCACCATCGATTTCCTTCATAAATCAATTTGTAGCGTTCCCCTTCTGCGGTAATCAAGTAATAAAAATCATCCAAAAGACTCATCGAATGGTTGTTTTCGCTAACGATTTTAGCAAAACCCATAGACCAGCCCAGGCCAACCCAGCCTGTCGAGCTTATATCGTTGCGATTTTTGACGCTCTGGGAAACATTGCCCGAATAATTCAAGGCAAACAAGGTGGACACATTCCCGGCCGACAGCGTTGCAAGAGGGACGCTAAAGCTAACCGTTCCCGATAAAGGGTTGATTCCTCCATCAGGGGACATGTATTTATTGAACGCATTGCCCGTTTCCACAGATTGCGAAAACACGATTGAGCAAAGAGCAAACAAAATCTGTAGGATTTTTGAAAGCATACTGTAAATATAACCATAACAGGCGGCAGAGATTGCAAATTTAATTCAATGTGCATCCATATAAAAACGATTAAAACATATGGCATTCATTAATTAAGCGCGAAATAATTTTCTTGACCAGAGCAATTTTTAAAGGTTCCCTTGACTGGCAATCGACAAAAAAGCCCCGAACTTTCGTCCGGGGCTTTTTAAAACTTGAAGAACGAAAACTATTTGCGACTCCAGGTCGTTCCCTGCGGGCCGTCCTTGATTTCGACGCCCTTTTCCTTGAGCAGGTCGCGAATGCGGTCGCTTTCCGCCCAGTTTTTCGCTTGGCGGGCTTCGGAACGCTTGGCAACAAGAGCCTCGATTTCCGCCGTGTCGTCCGCGGCGTTCGGGTCCTGCTTTTTGGCAAATTCCGCGCGGGGTTCGTCGAGCTTTAGGCCCAAAACGCGGTCAAAGTCAAGCACGAGAGCCGCCTTTTCGCCTTCGGAAAGGTCCGTTTTGAGAACGCTGTTCAGAATGCCGAGCGCGCGAGGCATGTTGAGATCGTCGCCTATCGCGTCGCGGAATTCCGACTGCCACTTTTTGGCGGTTTCCGATTCGATTTTTGTCGCCTTTCCCATCAGCGGGTCCGTTTTTTTGTGAAGGCTCTTGAGAGCCTCCCGTGCGCTGTCGAGGGATTCGAAGCTAAAGTTGAGATAGTTCCGGTAGTGGCTCGTAAGAGCGAACAGGCGGTAGTCCAGCGGATTGTAGCCTTTGTCCTTCAGCACATCGACCGTCAAAAATTCGCCGGAGCTCTTGCTCATCTTGGCGCCGTCCAGGCGCAAAAATTCGCCGTGCATCCAGAACCTGCTAAAAGGCTTCCCCGTAGCGCATTCGCTCTGGGCGATTTCGTTTGTGTGATGGACGCGTATGTGGTCCGTTCCGCCGCAATGGATGTCGAGCGTCGGACCGTTATACTTCATCGCCATCGCCGAGCATTCGATGTGCCAACCCGGGAACCCAACTCCCCACGGGCTGTCCCATTCCATTAGACGGTGCTTGTCCTTGGGGCTAAACTTCCAGAGCGCAAAATCCGTCGGAGCGCGCTTTTCACCCATATCGATGCGGGATCCCTGTCTTAAGTTTTCGACGTCAAGGCGCGCAAAGTCCGCATAGCGCGGAAATTTGAGACTGTCGAAATAGATGCCGTCCGACGTCCGGTAGGTAAATCCCTTTTCTTCGAGAACCTTCACTAGGTCGATCTGTTCCTGGATGTGGTCCGTGGCGCGGACCCACTTTGTGGGTTCCTGGATGTTGAGCGCATGCCAATCCCGAAAAAAAGCGTCCATGTAGAATTTCGCAATGTCCCACACGGATTTTCCTTCGCGGAGAGCGCCTTTTTCCATTTTGTCGTCACCGGTATCGCCGTCGCTTGTAAGGTGCCCGACGTCGGTGATGTTTACGATGTGATTCAGTTTGTAGCCGTAATATTCGAGCGTGCGGCAGAGCGTGTCCTCGAAAATATACGTGCGCAAGTTTCCGATGTGCGCGTAGTGATAAACGGTCGGTCCGCAGCAATACATCTTGACCGTGTCGTTTCCGGGGAGAAGATCAAACGGTTCCTTTTTGCGGGAAGCCGTGTTGTAGAATGTAAGAGCCATATTTCCTTCCGGTTAAAAAGTTAGCGATTTTTGGTGCGGCGTTCGAAGTTCAGCCAGTCGAACATGGGAAGGAGCGCCCGATTATCGGGAGCGTCCGGGTCCGCGGTGTACTTTTTATAGGCGGCAAAGGCCTGATTTTCGAGCGACGTCTTGTCGATATTGAGTCCGAGCCATCCCGCCATCGAAATGAGTCCCGTGATGTGAGAAATCACGTTCTCGTCGTATTCGACCGAAGCCTTTGCGATGAGTTCCGAAAGCTTGCGGTAGAACATGCGCCCGGTGCCGCCAAACGAGAAGTTCGTTTGCAGTTCCCGAGCCTCATCGACGAGCCTCCGCGTATCTTCCAAAAGTTTCGGGTCGTGAGCCTTCAAATACTCGAGCGCCATTTCGTGAATCTTCGCATTGATTTCCATGCTCAGAGCCTTGCGCATCGTATCGGTCAGCGTATGGTCCGAATCCGCGAGAGAATCGATGGTGAGGCCGTGCGCCGAAGCGAATCCGTCAAAGGCGTGCGTGACTTCCTCGAGCCGGAGACTTGTCATCAGCTGGTTGATGTGGCGAAGCGAATCGCTCATCAGATGGCGAAGGCGAATCACGTAGGACGTCGGAAACTGTTCCTTGAGAGCCTCGAACGAGATGTTCGGATCGCTCACCAGCGGAATGTTCCTTTCGTCAAAGCCGCTGGAAACGACCAGAGTCACGCGGCCCATGCCGTCCGAAAGCGCAAGAATTGTTGCGTCGAGCCGTTCTCCGATGCCCGTATCGTCAAACACCGCATGCACGACCGTTTCCCGTTTGCGCGTTCCGACGACCGTCGCCGAAATTCTCGGGTCAATCGTCGCCGGATTTTCCTTTGCGGAAAGTCCCAGGTGAAGGACCGCGGCCCGTTCCGCAAGAAGCTTGAGAACGATAGGCATATCGGGGACCGCATAGCGGGCAAAGACCTCGGCGCCGTTCCAGTGATGTTCATTGGAAGTCGCCCGTCCGAGGATTCCCACGAACTGGTCGCGCAGCGGATGATAGTCGGGCAAGAACGGCTTGAAAAGTTCCATGGCGCGTTCCGCATAGCGCATGTTCTGGACGGGCTCAAGGCCCTCGATATCGTTAAAGAACCAGCCGCAGCTCGTAAACGAGAACAGGCAGAACTTTTGAATTTCCAACAGCCGGATGGCATTTGAGCGGTGCTTTTCGTCCTGCGGATTTTTGAGAATTTCGGAGAGGAACTTTTCCTTTCGGTCGTGTTCCTCGGGCTTGACCAAGACGTCAATGTAGCGGTTGCGGGCTTCCCACGGGTCAACTTTCGAAATCTTTTCGAACTCGCGGAGAAAGACCTCGTCCGCAAATTTTTTGAGATAGTTCATTGCGTCGCGAAGCGGCGTGCGCCACTTTTGGTTCCAGCCTTCACCGCCGCCCGTCGAGCATCCGCAGTCGCGATACCAGCGGCCGACACCGTGTGCACAGCTCCAGGCGCACCCTTCGGAATAGACGTTCTTGAGGCGCACCTCGTAACGCGGCGGAAAATGTTCGAGGAACCATCCGAAGTTCACAGGAACCATTCCGTTTTCCGGAGCGTATCGGTTAAAAAGCCAGGCCGCACACATGTCGCCAAAAGGCTCGTGGTGACCGTAGGACTCGCCGTCCGTTCCGATGCTCACCAGCTGGGCGTCCTTGCGGTTCGGGTCGAAAGCGTCCCGGATGCGCTTTCCGAAAACGTTCGCGTCGCGCAAAAGATGTTCGAATCCGACGGCGCTCGAAAGCCACGGGTTGTAAAAGAAAACGTCCAGATAGCCGTCACAAAGCTTTTTTCCTTCGGCATCGACGGGGTAAATGCGGTAGGGACGCGTCGTATCGATATCCGTATTTTCGCACGGTTTCCAGTCGCCGCCGTCAAGTGGGCGAAAGCATTCCGCCTGCGTCGGGGAAAGAATCGTAAAGCGAATGCCCTCGCGAATCAGATCGGCAATGACGTCCATATTGATGGCCGTTTCCGCAAGCCACATCGCCTCCGGCTTTCGGCCAAAATGCGTTTCGAAGTCGCGGACGCCCCAGCGGATTTGTGTAATGCGGTCTTCCTTCGAAGCGAGCGGCATGATGATGTGATTATACACCTGCGCAATGGCGTTTCCGTGTCCGAGGCGTTTCACGCTGTTCGCGTCGGCCTCCTGGATGCGGCGATACGTTTCGGGCAAATGCGTCCGGATCCAGCCGATAAGGGTCGGTCCGAAATTGAAGCTCATGTATTCGTAGTTGTTGACGATGTCCTGAATCCGTCCGGAACCCGAGAGAATGCGGCTTGCCGCGTTCGGGCTGTAACACTGGGCGGCAATTCGGTCGTTCCAGTCGTGAAACGGAGCCGCACTCGGCTGATTTTCAATTTCGCCCGTCCAGGGATTTTCGCGCGGAGGCTGATAAAAGTGTCCGTGGATGGTAAAGTAAATCGGTTGTTTTTCCATTGTAAAAAATTTTCCTTGATCAGAGGATCAGCATTCCGTCGCCGTAGCTAAAAAGGTGCAATCTGTTTTCGACGGCATAGCTGTAGGCGGCAAGCGTATTTTCCCTGCCGTAGAATGCCGAGACGAGCAAAATGAGGGAGCTCTTCGGCCAGTGAAAATTGGTGAGAAGACCGTCCGCGACCTTGTAGCGGTATCCCGGGTAAAAGAAGGCATGCGTGACGCCCGTTTGCGGGACGAGCGTTCCGTCATCCCTTGCGATGGTTTCGATGACGCGCGTACTGGTCGTTCCAATGGGGACGATGCGGCCGCCCGCCTTGCGGGCGGCGTTGATGATTTCCGCATTTTCGGCCGTAAGCTCGTAATGTTCGCCGTGCATCTTGTGCTTGCGAAAATCCTCCTCGGAAATGTTCTGGAAGGTTCCAGGCCCTACGTGCAACGTCACCTCCGCGATATGGACACCTTTCCTTTTGAGGTCTTCCATCATCTGTTCGTTAAAGTGGAGGCTCGCCGTCGGAGCGGCAACGGCACCCGAATATTTTGCAAAAATCGTCTGGTAGGCGATTTTATCCTCTTCGTCATCAGGCCTGTCAATGTAGGGCGGAAGCGGCACGTGTCCTTCGCGGTTCATCACTGCTTCAAGTTCTACGGGCGTCGTATCAAACCGGAGCGTCCGAGACCCGTCCGGAAGAATCGATTCGACCGTCGTCCGAATGCCAGCAATTTCCAGTTCGCGGCCCACCTGAAAAGCCTTGCCGGGCCTCACCCAGGATTCCCACCGGGCATGTCCGGCCTCATCCGGAAAAAGCGCCTGCACCAAAAGAATTTCCACGGCGCCTCCGTACGCTGTATGCCCAAAGAGACGCGCCGGAATCACCTTCGTATTGTTTACGACAATGCAATCGCCCGGACGAAAAAGTTCCACGATCCTTGGAGCAGGGAGGATTTCAAGCGGACCTTTCCCGTCCTTGGGACAGTGCAAAATCCGCGTTTTTCCCTTGCCGGGCGAACGCGTCGCAATCAGTTCCTTCGGGAACTCAAAAGCGTAATCGGAAAGATGCGTCGAAATCATAACGCCTTGCCTGACTCCTTCAGCTTTTTGCGCAAATTTTCCTTCAGGGATTCCGGGGCAAGAATCCTGACATCGGGAAGGATTCCGAGAAGCCACGTTTCCAGATCAGGCGAATCGCAAATGTTCAGTTCAACGGTAAACGGGGATGTCTTGCGGATTTTTGCTGGCGGATTGAAGTGCGCCTCGCGGAACTGCGCAGCGAGCCACGGGGACTTGACTTCCATCAAAATCTTCATTTTTTCGAATTTGACCGAAGTGAATTTTCCGTAGCTACTGCGAAAAAGGCTGCTGTAATCAAATTCAATCGGCGGGAAATACGCTCCCGTCCGGTGGAAATTCCGAATGCGCCGCACCGCGTAAAGCTTATTGATGTTTTCGTTCCGCGCCACCAGATAGAGCGTATCGATTCGCAATACGAGCTTTAACGGGCAAACCTCGGCTTTTTCCTCGACGGTGTTTGCGCTGCCCGGAACATAGGTAATGGAAAGCACGGCGCGCATTTTGATGGCGTCGAGCAGTTTGTCTATCTCCGCTTCGCGGAAACTCGGATTTTCACTGTATTCCGAAAACGGTCCGAGGTCAACAATAAAGTCGTTATCGACGCTCAGCGCATGGCTCAACGTTTCCTCGTCGGGAATTTCCTCGCCGCTCAGATAATCGATGGCCTTTTTGACGTTCTTTCCGTGAGGCGTCATACCGGCACTGTCGAGAACCTTCTGCGCGGACTTGAGACCGCGAATAATCGCATCGGGCCGCTTTTGCGCCATAGGCTGGATAAAGTAGCGCCCGGTCTTCTTCTCTTGCCGCAAACCGCAATTTTCCTCATCCAGCTTATCGAGGTAGCGGTAGATGGAGCGCTGGTTGCGTCCCATGTAAACAGCCAGTTCTTCGATCGTCGCCGGTTTATTCGGCGGGGAAAGCCGCATTTTCAGCTGAGTGAGCTTCTCGTATGTGGATGTTGACATCTCGGTCTCCTTTATTCATCTTCCAAAAGCAATCGGACGGGAACTTCTTCCTTTTTGGTCGCGGATTCAAACGCCAAATTCAAAAGTTTCTTGGAAAGAAGCCCCATGGTACAGCACCGGATAACAATTTCGTCCGCAAGCGGAACAACTCGAAATCGGCACTTGGAAAAAAAACGGTTTTCGGAGAGGGCCTCCGAAAGCCTCTCCGCACGGGCCTTCATCTCTTCGGACGGAAGCTCGCCACGGGAAAGTTCAAAGGAAAGGTCCCGAATTCCCGGAATTTCGCCGATACGGCTTTTCACCTGCGACAGGGCCTTTTCGTCCGCGTAAAGGGCGTTCACGACGACGGTTCCTTCCTGCACGTCCGCCGATGCGTTGAAGAGCGGCGAATTTTTTTCGTCCAAAACTTCCTGGACCTGCAAACGAATCGTCGCGTCCGGAGCCTCTCCGACGGGCTTCACGCGCAGCAAATCGACAACGCCCCGAAATTCCCTCATCCGGCGCACCGCCGACAAAATACGCTCCTTATCGGGAAACCTTTCGACCGACCCGCTCACATAGGCCACCGCATGGATAACGTCCCACTTGAAACCTTTCGGCGCCGCGAAAAAGAGACTCAAAATTTTTTCGGAAAGGCGTTTTTTCAAAACGGCATCCGGCAAGAACTGTTTTTCGTCCGGCAGCGTAATAAAAAGCACCTTCCCGTTTTCGAATCGGACAATCAATTTTTCCTTTCCGGCATCTTCGACCGACCCGACGACCGTTCCGAGCGCCTTGCGAATTACGTGATACACAGGGTCGCCGATGAGCGAAACGCCCGCCTGGGCGGGGAGGAGTCGAAACCCGAAAGGCGCGTTTTCGTTAAAGCGCGTCATCAGGTGACGTGAAAATTTTTCTCCCCTGTTTTCTCCAAAGTTCAAAACGACAATATCTTCCGTTTGTGTCGTGTAAAGAGCCTTGACCCTTCCCGGGGCGTCGCGCCCCTCGACATAAACCCAGTCGTTTAACGCGAGCCTGTTTTCGCCGAGAAGCTTTGCATATTCGTCGCCTTCCCGCACGTTTCCAAAATAGATTTCGTGCGAAAATTCCACAAAGAACGCGCCACAGTTGTCGCAGCGGCAGACAAGGGGAATGCCCGGTTCGAGGACGCACCGGGAAGAAAGCGCACTTTTTGCAAGGATGCCGTGCACGGTAATCGCGCGGCACTTTTTGCAATAGAGCCTTTTTTCCGAAATCTTGTGCGTCCAGATTCTGAGCATAAATTCTAGGCCTGCATCAGGGGCTCCGCAACGTCAATCCGGCGAAGGGTTTCATCCTTTCCGACGACCTCGAAAAGTTCCCAGAGGCCGGGTCCCGCAGTAACGCCCGAAACCGCCAAACGGACCGCTCCGACCAAATCTCCAAGCTTGCAATTGCGGGATTCGGCGAGCGAAAGAAAACCCTTTTCGATTTCCGGCGCCTTGAAGGGTTCCACAGCCGAAAGCATTTCGCGGACGGCATGGGCGACTTCCCTGCTGCCCGGGCCCCACTGTTTGCGCATTCCCTTTTCGTCATAGGACGTCGGAGCGCGGAAGAAGTACACGGACATCTCGGCCAGATCCTTGAGGAAGTGTGCGCGGGGCTTCAAAAGTTCAATGATTTCATTCAGGCGTTCCGGGCTTTCCGCATCCACGGAAATTCCGAGCGCATCGAGGCCCTTTTTCATCTCGGCGAGGAGCGTTTCGTTCGGCGTCGTGTGAATGTGCTGCATGTTCATCCACTGGAGCTTCTTTTCGTCAAACTTTACGGCCGTCGGATGAATGTTTTCGAGCTTAAAGGCCGAAACCATCTCCTGGATGCTCATCACTTCGCGGTCGTCGCCGGGGTTCCAGCCGAGCAGCGCGAGGTAGTTGACGAGAGCCTCCGGCAAATAGCCGAGGTCGCGGAATTCCCCGACCGATGCCGCACCGTTCCGCTTCGAAAGCTTTCCGCCGTTCTTCGAATCGAGAATCACGGGCAGATGGCACCAGACGGGAGGTTCCCAGCCAAAGGCCCTGTAAAGCAGCACGTGCTTCGGCGTCGAACTGATCCACTCGTCCCCACGGAGGACATGTGTCGTTCCCATCAGATGGTCATCGACAACGCTCGCAAAGTGATATGTCGGATAGCCGTCGCGCTTAATCAGCACAAGGTCATCGAGAAGCTCGTTCTTGTATTCGATGTGTCCGCGGACCAGGTCATCGAACCCCGTCACGCCGGTCTCCGGGATCTTAAACCGGATAACGGCCTTTTCGCCCGCGGCAATTCGACGTTCCGCTTCTTCGCGGGGAATGCCTCGGCAATGGCGATCGTAGCCCGTTTCCGGGGCACCCGCCTTTTTCTGTTCGACGCGGATTTCGTTCAGGCGCTCCTCGGAGCAAAAACAGTAGTAGGCCGCTCCCGCGTCCAGAAGCTTCTGGATTTCGCGGTGGTAAATGTCCAGACGTTCGCTCTGAAAATACGGGCCGCAGTCGCCTTCGTTTCCGGGGCCCTCGTCCCAGTCGAGCCCGAGCCACTTCAGATCGCGCATCAGGTCGCGCAAAGCGTCGGCATTGTAACGTTTGCGGTCGGTATCCTCGATTCGCAAGTAAAAGGTTCCGCCGGTCGCCTTGGCGAAGAAGTAATTATAGATGGCCGTGCGGGCGCCGCCGACATGCAAATAGCCGGTGGGACTCGGGGCAAAACGTACACGGACTTTGCGCGTGTTTTCGGACATAAAAAACCTCGAAAAAGGGTCAAAAATTCAAATTCTCCCCTAAAAAATAGATTTTTGAACCGACATCGGCACGGACAGCGCCCTTTCCGTGTCAAAATTTGACAAAATTTTTTTTTGAAATTCTCTACCGGTCACCTCTAAAAATTCAATTTTCAAAAATTTGGTTGCGACGCTTCGCGCTGGT
>CAVBPX010000039.1:0-9100 GCA_963597395.1 Eggerthellaceae bacterium
AATACATCCAGTATTCGCCACTTTTCATTCCTGCCATCGCTTGGTCTCACTCAAATTTTCTTAACCAAAGCAATTTTTAGAGGTTCCCTTTCTTTAATCTATTCAAGAATCGGGGAAATTTTTCGGAAAATTTTCGCATTTTGCCGTTCCTTTGCAAGTAGTCACGCCAATCCGGGAACCGGATTCTCGATTTTCGCATTAAAATCCCGAACAGATTTATGCAAAAATTCACATTTACGCATTGACTTTTCAAAAAAGCCGTGCTATATTTAACGCATGAGTTTTAGAAAGCCCCAAGACATTGCCCTGGAACTGGTCCCCCGCTCGCTCGACGGGATCCTCCAGGAATCAAAGACTTCGCTTGCGACGTTTCCCTTTGTCACGTCCATCAACGTCCCCGAAATCCGCCGTCTTCCCGTCAAGTCCTTTGAACCTTCCAGCCTGCTCCTCGAAAATTCCGTGCCGACGACCCCGCACTTCCGAATGATCGACCGGTCGGAAAAGGAGCTTCTCGAAAAAATCGCGATTCTCGTCGAAGCGGGCCTCCAACAGGTTCTCCTCATCGGCGGCGACCCTCCAAAGGACAGTCCGGACTTTGTCCCGTCCGGCCTCACGACCATCCAAGGCATCAAGGCCGTCAAAAGGGAATTTCCAAACCTCAAGGTGTTTGCAGGCCTCGACCCTTACCGGAGTTCATTCCGCGAAGAACTCGACTACGCCTTCCGCAAAAAGGAAGCCGGCGCGGACGGTTTTTACACGCAACCGTTCTTTTCTTTGGGAATGCTCGAACTCTGGGCAGAGCAGCTCCCCGAAGCGGAAATCTGGTTCGGCATCGCGCCCGTCTATACGGAACGCTCCAAAAACTACTGGGAACGCACCAACAAGGTCGTCTTTCCTCCAAGCTTCAGTTTTGCAAGGGATTACAACACGCGCCTTGCACGCCAGCTCCTGGTGACCATTTCAGAGGTTCGCCAGCGCGCCTGCCTCCAGCCCGTCGCAAACGGCGCACTGGAATATCTCAAGGACATTTTCGAGGGCTAGGCGTTTTCGAGCTTCTGTACAAGATCCGTGATAATTCCGTCCGCAAGTCCAAGGCTCGGAACGAGAATTTTTTTGGCTCGCACTGTCTTCGCCACGGCAAGGAAGATTTCCGCGGCGGGTACAATCACGTCAGCACGGTCCGCCTTGAGCCCAAAGATCCGGATTCTTTCCGCAACGTCCATCTTTACCGCCTTCGCATAGAACTTGTTCAAAAGTTCCACCGGAAGAATTTCGTCGTCCTTCCTTTCCCGCGAAACGATCTTATAAATTTTATTGATGTTTCCTCCCGAACCGATAATCGTCACACACTTGGAATCCTTGACAATTTTTGACAGTTCCGTGCGCATCCGCTTCATCTCGCGCTTATCGACAGCGCCTTCCATCAGGCGAATGGCTCCCACCGGGTACGAGGCACAGGCTTTCTTTTCGCCGCGCGACACCAGGGAAATTTCCGTCGAGCCTCCGCCCACATCCACAAAAAGCGAATCCCCGCGCATTTGCGAAAGGTTCAGCCGGTTGTCATAAATCAGGGAGCTTTCCTCTTCACCGGAAATCAGGTCTATCCGAATCCCGGACTTTTTTTCCGCTTCCCGCAAGATTTTCCGATTGTTCGAAGCGTCGCGCAGGGCGCTCGTGGCGCAGGCCCGGTACGTTTTGACGTCGTAGGCGTTCATCAGGTGACGAAACGCGAGAAGCATTTCCACCATGCGGTTGCACTTTTCACGGGAAACGCTTCCAAACGAATAGACGTCCGTTCCGAGTCGCAGCGGAAACCGCAAAAAGAGAAGCTTGGAAAGGTCCATTTCACCTTCCTCGTCAAACTTGAGTTCCTTGACGAGAAGGCGCGCCGCATTGGACCCTATGTCAATCGCGGCCAGGCGTTTTGGAAGTTTTTCCCTGTTCATTCGTTTTCCTTTTTATAAGCCTTGTAGAGAGCCTCCTGCGAGCGAAACTTCCGCCCCGGAAGCGACTTCTCGGACAAGCTTCCATCCACAATTCGTCCCTGCGACGAATCCTTCAGACCAAAAAGCACAATCCGCTTCAGTTCCTTTTGAAGATCCACGTCGTAAACCGGCGCGAGCACTTCGATTCTCCGGTCAAAATTGCGGGGCATCCAGTCCGCGGACCCGATAAAGTAACGTTCCGAACCGCCGTTTGCAAAAATCAAAACCCGCGCTTCTTCCAAAATGCGATGGTCGAAATACATCCAGCTCACATCGCGTTCGACCTAATGGTCGTTTGTCTTTTGCTTTTTCATGGTTTCCCGAAGTTAGGAAGCCTTTGAAAAATCGCGATGAACAAATCCGCCGTTTTTTTAGAAAGATATGTAAAGTTTTGAAGGCAACCGAACTAGGCCGAAATCTCCCGTGCAAATTTTCACTAAAACACATTTTTAGTAAAAATTGTTTCTTATTCTAACTTTTTTGATAAATTTCCACAAAAATTTACTATATTTTAAACAGAACAAGCCGTAAAAAAAGAAGGACCTCCGATAGCAGTCGGAAGTCCTTCGGCGAAGAGTTGGGTAACTCTAACAGCAAATCAAAGATACCAAATTCCTTCGCCTTCGGCAAACACAAAACCGCCCCAGGAGGGCAAAGGAATCATTATGCCTGAACCGTATTTTTCATCCACAAGATACCCATCCGCACTGCTTCAAGCGCTTTTCGGCCCGCAGCCTACCGCACCGGCAAGTACGACGCATGTTGCCAAGCCCACATTAGACCGACTGCTGACGTCCATCCAGGATATGGACAGCCTTGTCGATCCTCCGTTATGGCCCAACAACAATCAACGCACACGCGCGCTCGAACTGGCACGCGTACTGAGGGACTTCGGCGGCTACAACCAGTTTCACTGGCAATTGACTTCGGGAATTTCCAATCTGCCCTTGCGTCAGCGCATAACGCAGAAATTTCCCGACTATCCAAAGTTTTATTCAAAAAAAGGCCTTTTCAGCAGTATCATCATCCCGGAAACAGACGTCAAATTTGACGTTCCTCATTTTAACGCGGCCCTCAGCCGCTATCTGGATTGCTACAGCGATGATTGCGCACTTCCTACAGAATGGGCGAGCTGGGCCGGCGATATGTTCACTTATGCAGCTCATCTCGATTCCATACAAAGGAATAATTCGCTCAGCTACACGACGATTCGCGATTCTGCTTTAAGTCATATAGGAGGAATACACCCGCAGTACAGCAAATTCTTTGGGACTGGTGATTTTTATGCCGATATAGACGCTCGCAACATAGCCTCCCTAATAAGCAACAGGGGGCTCTCCTTTTACGAAGCAATGAACCGTTACTACAAGCAAGGGGACTTTGACAGGTTCGGGACTTTCATCCATTCCTATGGAGGTTGGAAAAAGTTTGTCGAAAAAGTGAACAAGCACTATTTTTTTCCGCTGACATTAAAGATAAATCCCTATATTTTGGAAATCTCCAAACAGGCCTTCATCAATAAGGTTTTGAGAGAATTTTTGCATGAAATGGAAATGGACTAAAATTCTGTTTATCGCATTTTCCCCCTTTGCAGCGATAGCCTTGTTTTTTATCATCGGGCATCTTGTAAAGGGGAACATTTTCAAGCAATTTATTTTCTCCGACCAGGTAAGAGTCATCTCGACAAGCAATGCGGAATTCGCTGAATTTGTCGATGAACCCGGACTTGGATTTTTTCGATATAAATATCGGGATTTTTTCGCCATACGAATCTGGTATCGATTTCTGGACGAAACGGACTATCGACTTTTGCACATGTCTTCTTTTGAAGAGCATTATCAAAACCTCACGCCAACAATAAACGAGGTATCGTGCATGGACGCCACCGAAAGATATGGATACTCCTATATGGCGGCAACCCCAAACATTGGAATTTACTGGGCCCCAAACAGCGAAGAGACTCTTTACCCTCCCGAAACGGCCATCTACGTCGTAAACCCAAAAGAAAGGCATTTTTTAATTCGGATAGAAGTGGGTTTTGACAAATACGGCGACATCACCATCAACCATTATGGTAAATGCAAGCTTCCCCGAATCGATAAAAACATCCACTCGCTTTGCAAAATATCGACCAAATCCAATGTGTGGCAGCGAAGGATGCAAGACCGTGAAAAATTTAAAGAGGAATCGCTTAAATACGAGACCCGGATGATGAGCGACTCACTATTTCTCGAAGGCCTGCGCGAAGCCTTTGAGCTATTTAATTTAAACACGGATTGCCTCGATTCCCTGGTACGGCTTTACGGAAAAGACAAAGGAAATTGAACAAATGCGCCCTTGTTTTCTATAAACAATTTTAGGTATATTCGTTTTTATCATGCTAAATCCTTTTGTTGCAGAAAACATCGAAGCCGCTTTTGAGCACATCGACAAATCCACCTTCATCAACGAACTGGTCGATTCCGTCTCCCGCCTAAAAGTGTATTCGGCAATCCTTAAGCGTTCCATCGCCCGAGGATTCTGCCTCACGTCGATGTATATGAAAGAGAGCCTGCATTCCAGCCGAATGGAAGGAACACGCTCCTCGTTTGAAAACTCCCTGGAAAAAACGGCCCTGGAAGACGATTCGGACAAAAACGCCAACGAAGTCCGAAACTATTCCGCGGCCACAAGATACGGTCGGGACTACCTGATGCGCACGGGCACCTTTACCGAAGAGATGCTTTTGGAAATGCACAAAATTCTGTTGAGCGGCAACGTCCACCGCACGACGGACTCCATCGGATGTTACCGAAGCGAACAGAATTTCATTCAAAACGAAAATTCCAAGGAAATCACCTTTGTTCCGCCAGAAGCCAAATGCGTAAAGCCGCTCATGAACAACCTGATTTCCTTTATGAACAATCCGACATCCGGCGAACGCAACCTGGTAAACGCCGCCGTCATCCACGAGCAGTTCGAAACGATTCACCCCTTCGCCGACGGCAACGGGCGCCTGGGACGCATGCTCATTCCACTGTTCCTTTTTAAGGTGCAGGAAATTGAAATGCCATGGCTCTTTTTGAGCGAAGCGATTGAAAAAGAAAAATTCCGCTATTACAAAATGCTAAACGACGTCCGGACAAACGGGGCCTGGAACGATTGGATCAAGTTCTTCCTGGGAATCGTGGACAGACAATGCATTAAATACGAAGGAAACATCCAAAAAATCGAGGAACTTTACGCATCCAGTCTGGAAAAAATTTCAAAAATATCCTCTTCGCGCCTGCTCAAACAGGTTTTCACCTGCTTTTTCACAAACCCGATACTAAACAGTCGCGCCATCGAACGGGAAACCGGACTTTCCAATACAACGGTCAACCGCCTGCTCGACAAGCTTACGGCAAACAACATCGTGTTTGCCGATAACAAAAAGCGCGGAAACGTCTATTATTTTTACGACCTGATCGAGCTGCTGTAGATCGGGCTTTACTTCTTCTGCAGCTCTTCCTTATACTTCGCGGCGGCCTCGTTCATGCGCTTCTGCATGTCGGCGCTTTCGGCGCGAAGCATAAACTCCTGATTTTCCTCGGCGGCCTTCTTCAGCGATTCCGCCACCTTTGCCGGGTCCATTGCCACCAGGACGTAAATTTTGTACTGGCCGCTTTCCGCGTTATATTGCGTAATCGTCCGCAGCACGTTCGCCCCGATCAGTTCCTGTTCCGTGTATTCATTCGCCTTTTCTTCCCAAATCTTGAGCGCCTTGCCGTCAACGTTCTTGCCGTATTGTTCCTTGTAGCGGTTCACCTGCGTCCTCGTCGCCTCGGCAAGTGCCGCCCGCGCTTCGTCCGCGGCCTGCGTCCGCGCCACCATCTCATCGTTCGAAACGGCCATTCCGATGGACGCGGCTATATCCTTTTTGGCCAAGTCCGCCTTGTATCCCTCAAGCTGGGACGCCGGGGTTTCCACGGTCTGGAATCCGCCCTCGGCGGCCTTTTGTGCGGAGCTTGCGCATCCGACAAAACTCATGGCGCAGGCGAGCGCGCCCGCAATCAACAACTTTCGATTCATAACGACTTCCTTTGCCCCGCGGGGCCTTGTTTTTATCCAATATATATAAATTCCGGAGAGCAAAAAAAGTCCGCTTCGCGGAGGAAGCAGACTTTAATGAAACCGGGAACCTCGGAAGGAAACATCTACGAGTTCCGAAGGCCTGGGCCTTGCGCGAACCTTTCGCCGAAGCTCTTGTCCGGTCACACCTATAAAGTATATCCGTCCCCGGGAAAAATCAAGAAAAATCTTTGTCGCCGATAGCCCAATCCGAGATATTCCAAGTTGAAACAGGGCATCCAAAATTTCTACCTTTCCGCATGAGGTCATTATGCACATCGGACACTTTGAATACGCCCGCGTCGAAAGCGAAAAACCGCAGGGATTCTATCTGGAAGTCGAAAGCGGAGGACGCGTCCTTTTGCCCGGTTCCAAGGCCCCGAACGATTTGCGGGTGGGCGACGAACTGGAAGTTTTCATCTACGTCGATAACGAAGGGCGTCCCATTGCGACGACCGAGGAACCGTATGCAACCGTCGGGGAATTTGCCGTTCTGGAAGTCAAGGACGTAAACGACGTGGGAGCTTTCCTCGACTGGGGTCTCGACAAGGACCTCTTTTTGCCGTATAAGCAACAGCTCGGTTCGCTCCGCCCGGGAGACCGCTGCGTCGTCTTCATCCTCGAGGACGAAAGGACCGCGCGGATTGTCGCCACCGAAAAAATCAAGGCGTTTATCGACCGCAATACAAAGGACCTCCACATTTCGCAAAAGGTCACTTTGGTCGTCTATGACGTCGCACCGGACTTTGTCGATTTTCTTGTCAACTACCGCTACTCCGGAAGGCTTCACCTCGACCCGAACAATACCGACACGTTCGAAATTGGGGACGTGGGCGAAGGATACATCCAGAACATCCGCGAGGACGGTCGTCTTTCCTTAAGCCTCAAGCCCATAGGCTACCATGCGACGATGGACGGCGCCAAAGGCGTGATGGAAAAGCTTGAAGCGGCAGGCGGATCGCTCCCCTTCTCCGACAACAGCTCTCCCGAAGAAATCCAGCAGGAATTCGGCGTTTCCAAGAAGGCGTTCAAAAAAATCATCGGCGGACTTTTTCGGCAGGGCCGCATCTACATAAACGAAAGCGAAATTCGCCTTGCGCCCAAAAAGGAACCTCGCCGCGGATTTTCAAAGCGTCCCCCGTTCAAAAAATTTCGTACAAGGTAACCGGAGGCTTTCGGATGATCGCGTTTCAAAAGGGCATCAATCTCGGCGGCTGGCTTTCGCAATGCAACCATACAAAGAACCGCTACGAAACATTCATCACCGAAGAGGATTTTAAGCGCATTGCCGGCTGGGGCTTTGACCACGTCCGCGTGCCTTTTGACTACAACCTTCTCGAAACGGACTCCGGGGATCTCCTCGACAGGAACTTCGAATATCTGGACCGGGCACTTTTGTGGGGAAAGTCGCACGGTCTGAACGTCATTCTGGATTTGCACAAGACGGCTGGCTACGACTTTAACGATTTCGGAAATGCGGAACGGAACATTCTTTTTGAAAGCGACTCGGCACAGGAGCGATTTTTGAGCCTCTGGGACCGCGTGTCCAAACGCTACGCGTCAAGGCCGAACGTCGCCTTTGAACTTTTGAACGAGGTGACGGACCTTTCCTTTGTAGGCCCGTGGAACGACCTGATTGTGAAAGCGGTCAAGCGGATTCGCCAAAACGCGGCGGAGACGCCCATCATCTACGGCGGCGTCTGCTGGAACAGCGCGGCATACGTTTCAAGGCTCGTTCCGCCTCCCGCAAAGAACGTCATCTACACATTCCACCTTTACGAGCCGCTGCTCTTTACGCACCAAAAGGCTCCGTGGGTCAAGGCTCTCGACAACGGGAAGGACATTCCCTACACGAGCGACATGGAATTTTTCCGCAAAAATTCAGAAAGTCTCGGATTCGTCGGCGAAAACCTTCTCCGCTCAAGCGCCAAAACCATGGGGCCCGAATTTTTTGCCGACTTTCTCCGCGAAGCTATCACTTACGCCAAGTCCCAAAACGTTCCGCTCTATTGCGGCGAATACGGCGTCATCGACCGCGCCGACCCGGACGAAACCGTCAAATGGTTCCGCGACGTGCACGAGGTGTTCAAACGCTTCGACATCGGCAGCGCCCTTTGGAGCTACAAGGAAATGGACTTCGGCTTTTGCGGCGCGCACTATGCAAAGCTGAGGGAATTTTTGGGAAAATCCTCACACAAAGATTGAAGCCACGACGGCAACGAAAATCAGCGCCAACAGCACAACGATCGCAACCAAGAAAAACTTGATAAGCGTCAAGGTCTTGGACGTTTTCTCCGCAAATTTCAAAAGTCCTTTTGCCGCAGGGATTATGACGCTTACCGCCTTGATGACATGGACAACTGCCGTATTTAAAGGTCCTTGGACCGCCTTTTCGGAAAGTTTTGTATCCGAAACATCCCCGACATGCGCGTTTTCCGCATCGTGCGGAGCGCTAGGAATTTCTTCCGCTTCGCCCTTTTCCGCAAAAGCGTTCTTCGCGACATCATTCAGCTTTGACGTAAAGTTTTCCGCCGATTTCAATACCGCCGAAGACTTTTCCGCGGTTTCCGCAACCGTCGATGCGGCCTTTGCCGCGGCATTTTTCAACTTTTCAAAATCCATTTTTCATTCCTTGCTTTAGAATTGATTGCCTCAATTGAAAAAGCTATTTCGAATGGTTATTCCGAAACAGCTTAAAAATTTCGTCAAACCTTTGTTTTATCAGATTCTTGCAAATTTTGCGAAGTAATCATTCTTGAATTTTCAGAAGAATTCTTTTTGCCTCGAAATTCAGATACTTCTGATATTATTTTTGATATTCCGCTCAATATTACGCCTACAAGTCCAAGAGTCTTAGTTGTTTTTTCCAAATCCACTTTCATATTTTTTCTCCTCGAATTAAATCGCTTCGCAGCGACCGCCCTTACAACAATAGGCATTTACCAAGAGCTGAAGAGTATTATACGAATGTCCACATTTCCTGCAATGGAAAGGCCCCGTTTCAAGGCCTGTGTAAGGCTCGCAGT
>CAVBPX010000039.1:9106-21491 GCA_963597395.1 Eggerthellaceae bacterium
CTTTGCTGCAATAGGCATTCACCAAGACCTGAAGATTGTCAAACGAACGCCCACACTTTTTGCAATAGTAACCCATGGTCTTCTCCTTGATTCGTGTTAAATTTTCAATAGCCAGTTTTCGGAAAGCTGTTCCCGGAAAAATTCCCGGCTGGTAAGCCCGTGGAAATATTCCGGTCTGGTTGCACTGTTCCACCACGAGCACGCCGGATGATTCACATAGAAAATGTGTCCATTATCATCCCAAAGCCTTCGCCCGCAAAACTTCGGGAAATCCGCTTCCGCACATTGGATTGCGACATAAGAAGCAAAACATACGACATCCGGCGAAAGCGCCTTTAGGACACCAGCGAAAGTCTTTGCTGACATTTCACGGTCCTGTTCCGTACAAATTTTTACGAACGATTGTCTGTTATCCGCCGGACGCAAAAAGTAGTTGTAAAAGGCAACTTCCTCGGCGGGATTTTCGGTTTGAAAAAGATTTCCAAGTTCTCCAAGAACCGTTTTGGAAAAACGGCCGGACTTCCATTCGGCAAAGGTTTTTCGCGTGTAGCAATTCCCGTAAAGCGGCAAGGCTTCCGTCACTTTTGTGGAGCCGTCATACCAGCCTTCTACATTGTGATGAAGCGTTTCCCCTTCCGGCGCATAATGACTTTCTCCAATAATCAGGAGCTTCCGGTGAAAGGGCGACGCATAACGCCTTCCCACAAAGGGCACAAGAAACGGCCTCACCCGATAAAACGGGATTTGCCCAAGTGCGGATTCATAATCACTCATAGAGACTCCGTTAAACATTCTCGGCCCAAAGAGCCGTACAAGGTCGTTACTTTTTAAATATAAGAAAAAAAAACGAAGTCAATAGTTTTTGTACTTTTTATGGTTTCGCGCGCAAAAAAAGGCCCCGCGCAAAGCGGAGCCTTTTGTTTAAATCCAGGCCGTTGTTAGACAACCGCGTTCTTCGACATTTCCTCGTAGAACGCGAAGCGGGCGTCGACTTCCTTCTGGAGGTCTTCGGCGAGCTTCTCGGCCACTTCCGGCTTGGTGCGGGTCAGTGCCTTGTAGCGGTTCTCGGTGTAGATGTATTCCTTGACGGGAATCGTCGGCTTTTTCGAGTCGAGGATCAGCGGAGCCTTTCCTTCGGCGGCAAGATCCGGATTGTAGCGGAGAAGCGTCCAGTATCCGGAATCCACGGCCATCTTCTGATGAGCCAGCTGATTGTTCAGGTCAAAGCCGTGGTTGATGCACGGGCAGTAGGCGATGATGAGGGACGGACCGTCGTGCGCTTCCGCTTCCTGGAACACCTTGAGCGCCTGTGCATCGTTCGCGCCAATGGCGATACGGCCGACATAGACGTTCTTGTAGCTCATCGCGATAAGGCCCAGATCCTTCTTTCCCGCACGCTTTCCGGCAGCGGCAAAGAGGGCGACCGCACCGCGATTCGTCGCCTTGGAGGCCTGTCCACCCGTGTTCGAATAGACTTCCGTGTCGAGGACGACGATGTTCACGTTTTCGCCCGTCGCCATCACATGGTCAAGTCCGCCGTAGCCGATGTCGTAGGCCCAGCCGTCACCGCCAAAGATCCAGACGGACTTCTTCACCAGATAGTCCGCAAATTCATCGCGGAGGCTTGCGGCCTTTTCGCAATCGGTAATCTTCGAAAGGGCTTCCTTCAGCTTGGCCACGTTGGCGCGCTGCGCATTGATGCCCGCTTCGTCCTTCTGTTCCTGCGTCTTGAGCGCATTCACAAGTTCGGCGGTCACGAGTTCCGGGTGATGTTCGGCGCATTCGTCGAGGAGGCTCAGCGCCTGGTTGGCGTGCTTCGTCACGGCGAGTCTCATGCCGAGACCGAATTCCGCGTTGTCCTCAAAGAGGCTGTTCGCCCAGGTCGGTCCGCGGCCTTCCTTGTTTTTGGCCCACGGAGTCGTCGGCAGGTTGCCGCCGTAAATCGAGGAGCAGCCGGTCGCGTTCGCCACGATCATCCGGTCGCCAAAGAGCTGGCTTACCAGACGGACATAAGCCGTTTCGCCGCAGCCCGCGCACGATCCGCTGAATTCAAACAGCGGTTCGAGAAGCATCGCCTGCTTGACAAGGCTCTTGTTCACCTTCGTGCGGTCAAATTCCGGAAGGTCCACAAAGAAGTCCCAACACTTGCCTTCCTGAACCTTGACGGGTTCCTGCGGAACCATGTTGATGGCCTTTTTCGCCGGATCGGCCTTGTCCTTGCCGATACAGGCTTGCGTGCAAACGCCGCAGCCCGTGCAGTCGTAGCTCGAAACGGAAATGACGAACATCGGCTTTGTGGAGCCTTCGAGCTTGTAACCCTTGGCCGCCGTTGCCTTGAAGCCTTCCGGCGCACCGGCAAGAGCCGATTCGTCAACGACCTTCAGGCGGATAGCCGCATGCGGGCAAACCATGGCGCACTTGCCGCACTGGACGCAAACGTCCGGATTCCAGGACGGAATGGCAAGGGCAAGGTCGCGCTTTTCGTACTTGGTCGTCCCGGTCGGGAAAACGCCATCGACGGGCATCTTCGAAACAGGGAGCTTGTCTCCGTTTCCGCGGATGATTTCGGCGGTCACCTCGTTTACAAACGCCGGAGCCTTTCCGTGAATTGCCTCGCGAAATTCCTTCTTCGAAGTAACGGAAGCCGGAACCTTCACCTCGTGGAGGTTCGCTAGGGAGGCGTCAATGGCGTCCCAGTTTTTCTGGACGACTTCCATGCCCTTCTTCGCATAGGTCTTTTCCGCATACTTCTTGATGTATTTGATGGCGGTATCGGCATCGAGAACGTTTCCGAGCTTCGAGAAAAAGCAGGTCTGCATCACGGTGTTGATACGGCGTCCCATTCCCGTCTTGGCGGCAACGGCATACGCGTCGATAACATAAACCTTCAGATGCTTCTTGATGATGGCTTCCTGGACGGGGCGCGGGAACGTATCCCAAACGGAGTCCGCGGAATGCGGAGTGTTCACGAGGAACGTCGCACCGTCCTTCGCATATTTCAGCATATCGACGGATTCGAGATGCGGCGTGTGATGGCAAGCGACAAAGTCCGCCTGATTTTCTTCGATCAGATACGGAGCGTCAATAATGGACTTTCCGAAGCGGAGGTGGGACGTCGTCATCGAACCGGACTTCTTCGAGTCATACACGAAGTATCCCTGCGCATAGTTGTCCGTTTCGTTTCCGATGATCTTGATGGAGTTCTTGTTCGCACCGACCGTTCCGTCGGACCCGAGACCGAAGAACATCGCCTGGAAGAAATCGCTTTCGAGCTTGAAGTTCGGATCGATTTCGAGGCTCAAATGGGTGACGTCGTCGTCGATACCCACCGTAAAGCGGTCCTTCGGGGCGTCCTTCGCAAGTTCGTCGTAGATGGCCTTGACCATCGCCGGGGTAAATTCCTTGGAAGAGAGTCCGTAGCGTCCGCCGATCACGCGCGGAAGAGCAATCTTCCCCTTCATCGCGGCGCCGGAAATGGCAGTCAGAACGTCTTCGAGAAGCGCTTCGCCGGCGGAACCCGGTTCCTTGGAGCGGTCGAGAACCGCCACCTTTTTCACCGTCTTCGGAAGAGCGGCAACGAGCTGCTCGGACGGGAACGGACGGTAGAGCCGAACAATCAGCACACCGACCTTTTCGCCCTTCTTCGAAAGGTAGGCGACCGTGTCCTTAATGGTCGAAGCGGCAGAGCCCATCACCACAATCACGCGGTCCGCATCGAGAGCGCCGACGTAATCGACGAGGTGATACTTTCGACCGGTAAAGCTTGCCACCTTGTCCATATACTTTTGGACAATCGCCGGGTAGGCCTCGTAGAACTTGTTGACCGTTTCACGGCCCTGGAAATAGACGTCCGGGTTCTGGGCCGTTCCGCGCATGGTCGGACGGTCGGGCGTCATCGCGCGTTCGCGGCACGCCTTCACATACTTTTCGTCAATGACCTGACGGATAACGCCGTCTTCGAGAGCCTCGATCTTCATCACTTCGTGCGAAGTGCGGAAACCGTCAAAGAAGTGCATCGTCGGGATGCGGCCTTCAAGCGTGGAGGCGTGGGCAACAAGGGCCAAGTCCTGGCATTCCTGGACGGAAGAGGAACTGAGCATTGCAAAGCCCGTCTGGCGGCAGGCCATCACGTCGGAATGGTCGCCGAAAATCGAAAGGCCCTGGGCAGCGAGGGAACGCGCCGTCACATGGAAAACGGTCGGGGTGAGTTCGCCCGCAATCTTATACATGTTCGGGATCATCAGAAGAAGACCCTGGGAAGCGGTAAACGTCGTCGTCAGCGCACCGGCCTGGAGCGCACCGTGCACCGTGCCTGCGGCTCCCCCTTCGGACTGCATTTCAAATACGCGGGGCACCTGCCCCCAAATGTTCTTTTTGCCGGCGGCACTCCAGTTATCGGCGTGCTCCGCCATGGGACTCGAGGGCGTAATCGGATATATCGCCGCAACTTCGCTCACTTGGAACGCTACATTTGCGGTTGCTTCGTTTCCGTCAACCGCAATCATTTTTTTAGCCATAAACATCTCCAGAAGAGTTTTGAATTATCTTGAACAACGTTTCGAAATCCAAAATATTTCGTCCTTTAAATTACATAATTTTGGCGAAATCGCCCGATTTAAATGAAAAATCGGGATTTTTCCACAAATCGGCAAGTTTTAAGTCAGCGGATTCTTTTATATATTGAAGAAAGGAGACATTATGCAGGATTTTGCTAGGAATTTTCACGCCGAACACCGCGGAAACTGTGCCATGGCCGTCGCGGCGGCCTGGGTAAACGAATACGGGCTTTCACCATCGGAAGTAGAAAACTTTAGGGCATGCGGAGCGGGCCGGGCCGAAGGCGGGATGTGCGGAGCCCTCTACGCGGCCATCCACTACAGGCCGGACAAAAAGACGGAAATCATCCAAAAGTTTAAGGAAGCCGCCGGCGGGACGCTCTGCCGGGAAATTCGTCAAAATCCACACATGACGTGCACCGACCGGGTGGCCCTCGCCGCAAAAATTCTCGACGAACTTCCGCCCCAAAGCGAAAGTTCCCGCTAAATGCTCGACTTTCACGTCCACATCGCAAGGCTCCCCGACCCCGAAGAACTTTCCCGCGAACTTCTTGAAAAAGGCTACCGGGCGCAAATCGTCGCATGCGAACCGTGGGAATGGGAAAAAACGGAAAGACTCCTTCCGGTGTGGAAGGGAGCCGCGCTCCCCTGCTTTGGCGTCCACCCGATGATTGCCCGGGACTTCGACCCTCAAAATTTCGAAACCCTGCGCGGGCTGCTTTTAAGGTATCCGGAATCTTCCGTCGGCGAATGCGGGCTCGACAGGCGCTTTCCCGGATACGAACCGGGCGGCATCCAGGAAAGGCTATTCCGTGCACAGGCAAGGCTTGCGCTTTCGCTCGGACGCCCCCTGATGCTCCACGTCGTCGGAGACCATCGGCGAATCCTTTCGGCCCTCGAAGAGGAGGGCTTTTCAAAAAGCGGACCGCCCCCGATTTTTCATCGGTTTACGGGAGACGGCGAAACGGTCTCCCGGGCCTTAAAGCTCGGCGCCATCTTTTCCCTTCACTCGGACAGTTTCCGCAAAAGTTCCACCCGAAAGGCCGTTTTACAAATTCCGCGGAAAAATGTCCGGTTCGAGACCGATGCGGACGAGGCGTTCTACCCCGCCACCGCGGACGCTCTCGTTTCAAGGCTTCGCGAAACCGAAAATCTGCTGAAACAGCTCGTTTAAAATTCTCAAAAAAACGCCCGTTTTTAAATGTCGCCCGCGAGGCGACCTTTTTTTTGCGCAAAGCTGCTATCGTTTGCCCATTCAAAGGAGAACGAAAAATGACGGACAGCAACATTTCATGGCGAGAAATTCCCATGCCGGAAAACGGCGAGGAAGCCTATTTTTTCAAGGACTTTTACGCAAATTTCTACTCCGGCAGAAATCAGAACTATTCGGATCGCGACTTTTACCGCGAAACGGGAAAGCTCGTCGTCACGTTTTTTGACGGAACGCTCGAACTCAAAATTTTTAACGATGTAGCCCAAACCCGCGAAAAGGTTCCGACTTTCCGGATTGCAAGCGCAAAAGCCTTTTTGGACGAGGAAAACACGCTCATAAATTCCTACGAGGGATTTTCCACCGAAAGCGCCGTCCCGGAAGAGTTCACGTTCCAGATTTGCAAGGATTACGCGCGGCTCATCAAGAAATTCTTTGTCATCCAGTTTTTTGACTTTACGGGACGCTACGACCAGAACAAGACCAGACTGGGAAGCGGCTTTGCCGTCAACCCGAACACGGTCGTGACATGTCAGCATATAGTCAACGAGAACAAGCGCCTTTTTGCGGCGGGAAACGACCTCGACGGGTGCGTTCCGCTGGAACTCATCTACGTGGACTACTACCTGGACATCGCCATTTTAAAATCCAAAAGACGACTCAAGGCGTGCGCACTCGACCGAAGCGTTTACGACCTGGGCGAGGACGTTTTCGCCTACGGATACCCTCAAATCAAGACACAGGGCCATAGCCTCAAAGCCGCCAAGGGAATCATCTCGGCAATCAAGGGCCCCGAGGAAGAAGCCAAGTCCTACCAGGTCGATATCGCGTTTCAGCCCGGAAGTTCGGGCGGTCCTCTCGCAAGGGACGGCAAGGTCGTCGGAATCGTCACTTGTTCCACAGACGATCAAATTCCAAGAGGCTACGCCATCAAGAGCAATTTTTTGGCGGCAATCCTGGACTCGCTAAAGATTCCAAGCACGGGAACGCTCCCCGCAAAGGACGCCACTTACACCATTCTGTCGCTCGACGAAAAGAGCGGTCAATAAGGAGGATAAACCAAATGTTCATGAAGACTAGACTTCAACACCAAACAGTGAAAATCATCATCGCCTTGATTTTCGGATTCAACATTTCTTCGGTTTATGCCAAATCCTTTGCCGACGCCTGTCCGGCAAACTTCTACTTAGATACAAAAACGGTCGAAGATCAAACCGGTAGAGTAATTACCTGTCGCTATAATAATCAAGGCTATCTGAGCGAAGCAAGTTACCACAGTAATTTGGACAAAGCCGACATCACTTATTTGTTTTTTCCCGGCAGGAAAAAGCTCTCTCGAAAAAGAATCGATTATGATTACCTGATAGGCTATCAAAAATACGATTTTAACATAGACGGGGAATTATACAGCATTAACAGCAACATTTTAGGTTTAAAAATGCGTTGTTTTAAAATCGAAAATCAATTCAAATGCAGCTATGATGATATAGCCACCCAAGTCAAATTTCAATCTACTTCAAACATATATGACCTTCACTTTTAACCCTTTCCAAATCCAAATTTCCCGTATTGTACAATTTGGAATCATCATCCGGGACTTTTACCTCAAGCGCGGATGGTGAATTTGTTATTTTCGACGTATGGCCCTTCATCTCATTCGAAACGACATAACCAAAGTCTCGGCGGACGCAATCGTCAACTCGGCAAATCCCAAGCCCATTTGCGGCGGCGGAACGGAATATTCCATCTACCGGGCGGCAGGTTTTGACAGGCTTCTCAAGGCCCGCGAAGAAATCGGACCGCTCGACATTGCAAGCGTCGCCGTCACAAGCGCATTCGATCTGAAGGCCAAACATATCATCCATACGGTCGGACCGGTCTGGAACGACGGAAAGTCCGGAGAATTCCTGGCCCTTCAAAATTGCTACCTGAACGCGCTCCAAAAGGCGAAAGAACTCAAGTGCAAGTCCATCGCTTTTCCGCTCATCGCAAGCGGCGTCTATCGTTTTCCAAAAGACAAGGCTCTGGAAATCGCCCTAAAATCCATTCACCAATTTTTGGCGACCGAAGAAATGGACGTTTTCCTTGTCATCTTCGATCAAACGTCCTTTGAAGTTTCCAAAGAACTCGAATCCGATGTCCAAAACTTTATCGACGAAAACTATGTTCGAGACAGCCGCAAAAAACTTTACGACTTTTTGATCCGGGAACATCCGGGCGAAGACGAAAAAATCCGGGAAATCGTCTATGAAAGCAGCGTCACCGAAACGTTAAAAGACAAGCAGCAAACGCTCGAAAGCTTTCTTCAAAATTCATCCGAATCCTTTCAGGAAAAGCTCTTTTCCTTAATCCGCGAAAAGCAGAAGGACGAAGTGGCGGTTTACAAGGCCGCAAACATCGACCGCAAGCACTTTTCAAAAATCAAGAGCCACACCGACTACAGGCCCAAAAAGAAAACGGTCCTCGCCTTTGCCATTGCGCTGCATCTGAACATGGAAGAGGCTCAGGATCTTCTCGCCCGCGCAGGGTTTGCATTTTCCCCGTCCGACACGGGCGATTTGATCGTCAATTACTTTATCCAGAACAAACGTTACAACCTGTGGGAAATAAACGAAATTCTCTTTAAATATTGCAACCTGCAACTCGGCATGTAGTCGTTAAAATGTCGCCCGCGAGGCGACCATTTTTATGGACCAGGCTGCTATTATTTTTCTGTATTCCGAAAAATCCCCTTTTCGGAACGGGAATCAACAGAAAACATTCTAACAGCAGAGGCATCCATGAAAAAAGGACTCGTAGAAATCGTATTCATTCTGGACCGCAGCGGTTCCATGTGCGGACTTGAAAAGGAAACCATCGGAGGATTCAACTCCACCATCGAAAAACAGCGGAACGAAGCCGGCGAAGCCTATGTTTCGACCGTTCTGTTCGACGGCCAAATGGAAGTTCTCCACGACCGCGTTCCCATCCGGGAAATTCCACCCCTCACCACAAAAGAATATTTTGCCCGCGGATGCACGGCCCTTCTCGACGCCATCGGAAACGCCATCCATCACATCGGAAACGTACACAAGTACGCAAGGGAAGAGGACCGTCCCGAAAAGACCATCGTCATCATCACCACGGACGGCTACGAAAACGCGAGCCGAAAATATTCCCCGGAAAAGGTCAAAATGATGATTGAACGGCAAAAGTCCAAATACGGCTGGGAATTTCTCTTTCTCGGCGCGAACATCGACGCCATCCAAACGGCCAAGTCGTTCGGCATCGACGAGAACCATTCCGCAAACTACATGCCGGACAGCATTGGAATGGAAAAGCTCTACGATGCCGAGGAAAGATTCATCCGGATGCACCGCTGTGAACTGAGCGCAGCCGATCTGGCCGACTGGAAAAGCGATGTCGAAGCGGACTACCTGTTCCGCAAAAATCGAAATCGCGACGGGAAAGAAGACTTCTAATCTTCGAGCTGGAAGTCGATATTGGTTACGACACGGACCTTTTTGATGTAAGGAGTACTTTCGTCCCGACTGTCAATCGAAAAGAGGCCTTGCGACGCAAGCTTGATTTTTCCGAGCTTGCTCTGGGAATCCTTGGCAAACTTCTCAGCGGCGGCCCGCGCATTGCGGGTCGCCTCTTCGATCATCTGCGGCTTGATTTCGTTCAGCTTCGTGAACTCGTAGAGCGCATAGCCCACGTTCAGGGCTATCCCCTTGGAGGCTATCTCCGCGATTTCCGAGCGAAGCTTTCGAACGGCATCAATATTCGACGAGGCGAGCGAGATGGTCGAAGTCATCGTGTAGCGACTGTCCTTCTGACGCTTTTCCATGTAGGGATTCGCAAAGACGTCAATAATTTCGGGTGCGTTGACGGTCAATTCTTCGCGGGCTATTCCATGGTCGGTAAAGAACTTCAAAATCAGGGAATCCTTTTGGACGATGCTTTGCGAAAGCTTCGAGATGTCATCCCCTATCTCCGAAAAGCTCACGGACCAAAAGACCTTGTCGGCCGGGACTTCCGTTTCGGCAAGCCCGCGTACGCTCACAATCCGGTCGCGATTGACAAACTGAAGAAAGCCGTTATGGAGTATTCCGCCAAATACAATGATGGCAAATGCAAAGATTAGCGATTCCGGAATCCGATTTTTCATATTATGCTCCTTTTTTCCCAAAATACAAAATTCCGGACATAAAATGTCACCCCTTCCAATATTTTTTATTCGACGATGACGCTGATTTCACGCAACGCGCGGAACCTTTCCGCATAGTCGAGACCGTATCCGACGACAAAAAGGTTTTCAATCTGAAAACCGATGTAGTCCGCCTTGAAATCGACCTCGCGACGGCTGGGCTTGTCGAGAAGCGCACAGGTCTTTACGCAGGCGGCGCCGCATTCCGCAATCGCCTTCGAAAGGTTCTGTAGCGTGTGGCCAGTATCAAAGATGTCATCGACGAGCAAAACGTTTTTGCCCTTGACGTCCAGGCGTTCGATTCCCTTGACGACAAAGCCCGAGCGTTCCGTCCCGTTGCCGTAGCTGCTCGCCCGCACAAACTGAACATCCAGGCCTTCCGTTCCCATTTCCCGAACAAGATCCGCGACGAAGACAAAGGCTCCGGTCAAAGCCCCGACGACAACGTCTATCCGATCGTTTTGCGTAATTTCCTTCGCGAGTTCCGCGACGCGGGCCTTGAGACGTTCTTCCGAAATCAGGAGTTTCAGTTTTTGCATAGGAATCCTAAAGAAAAAGGTTCGCCTTCATTTGAAGGCGAACCGAATGTTTTTAACGGTAAAGCATGTTCACGCCGCAGAAGACGGCCCGCATGTTGGCCTTGAGCGTATCGCTCGAAACACCTCGGCCTTCAACTTCCCTGGAGCCCGAACGCAAAACGATGCGGCTCAGTCCGCGACCGGCCCAAAGCTTGTCCGACTCGGGGACGACCACCTGACGATACTTGACAAGTTCGACCGGTAGTCCTATTTCGCGCATCAAAACCATCGAAGCCTCGATAGGACCTTCCGCGGTAATGGACTTCACCATCGGTTCGCCGTCCTTCTTGAAGTGGAAGATGAAGCGGCTTTCGTCGGGAATCACCTCGATGTTGTTGAAAATCAGACGCCCGTTCACGTTTACGAAATGTTCGCGGAACACGTCCAATACGCGGTCGCCGGAAAGTTCGCCTTCCTTTTCGCTCACGGCCTTAAGAATCGGCTGCAGTTCCGAGGCTTCCGCAAGCGAAAGCTTGTATCCGAACTTGGAAATGATTTCGTACACCGCGGTCCGGCCGCTCTGGCTCGTAAATCCGAGGGAATCGTTCTGATGACGCCCGATGATCGAATAGTCGATGGGACGGTAGGCGCCCTTTTTCAGGTTTTTCGTCTTGCTTGCGCCGTCCTGGTGGATGCCGCTCCGATGCACGACCGCTTCCGCTCCGATGAGGGGCGCTCGGCTGTAAATGTTCACGCCGGACCACTGCGAAACGAGAATCGCCGTCTCGTAGATGCGTTCGAGATGAATATCGACGGGAACGCCCGAATTGTGAAGCGCCACGACCACTTCGTAGAAGTTCGTGTTGCCGCATCGCTCGCCGAGACCGTTCAGGGCGACTTCCAGTTGCGTCGCACCGGCAAAGAAGCTTTCGACGGTCGCCGCGGTCGCCATGCCCAGGTCGTTGTGGCAGTGCACCGAAATGGTGACATTTTTCGGCAGGGCTTCATAAACCTGACGAATCTGGTTCACATACAACGCCGGACGGTAACGCTCCACCGTATTCGGCAAATTGATGGTCGTCGCACCGGCGCGGACAACGGCCAAAAGTTCATCAATCACAAAGTCCATGTTTTCGAGGCAGTCCCCGAAATGTTCCACGCTGAATTCGACATCGCCCTTATCGCCCACGAGAGACTTGGCGAGCTTTACGCACGAAACGGCCCGTTCCTTGACTTCCTCGGGCGTCATGTGCAGCACGTGTTCCATCGAAAGCGGACTTCCGGCGAGGAACGTGTGAATCCGCGGATGGGGAGCAAACTGGACCGCTTCCCAACAGCGCTGAATGTCACTCGGAACACAGCGGGCAAGTCCCGAAACGACGATGTTCTTCGCTTCTTCGTTCCCTTCAAGAGCCATCTGGGCCGTCAGCTGGGCAAGCTCCTTGCAGGATTCAAAATCCATCTCGGACGATGCCGGGAAGCCGACTTCCGCCCCCTGCACCCCGAGCTTCAAAAGCTGCAAATAGACGTCCTTCTTTTGGGCGTTGTTCCACGGACGCGGAAGCGCCTGATTGCCGTCGCGCAGCGTCACGTCATAGATAAACGGTTTTCTCTTGTTTTCTGCCTGTTCGCTCATATGTTCTCCTTGCCCGGCTTTCGGGCGGGCAAGCATTCTTGAATTCAGACCCAAAAATAGCAAAGCCCGCATCGAATTGAAGCGGGCCGTTTTGAATACACACCGAAAGACCTCGCTTCAGCGATCGTTACCAAGTCGAAGTAGAAGGGCGGTCTTGTGCATTTCAAGAAGGAATATATAAAATCGGACGCGAATTGGCAATTTTGCACATAAGGTCACCTCTAAAAATTCAATTTTCAAAAATTTGGTTGCATTTTCTTAACCAAAGCAATTTTT
>CAVBPX010000040.1:0-21204 GCA_963597395.1 Eggerthellaceae bacterium
ACGCTTCGCGCTGGTTCGTCCCGTCCTGCCATCGCTTGGTCTCACTCAAATTTTCCCCTCCAAAGCATTTTTTAGAGGAGACCTATTGACAATTCATTGTAATTAATGTAAATTTGTAATGATTACAAAGTTAATCAAAAACAGAACCACACTTCCACAAGGAGACAAATATGAGAGTATGGGTATGTTCCATTTGCGGCTACGTTTCGTTTGGAGAAGAACCTCCCGAAAGATGCCCCCAGTGCAAGGCGCCCGCGTCCAAATTCAAGCTCAAGGAAGGCGCGCCGGAGACCGAAACGCCCAAGTGGGCGGACGAACACCGCATAGGCATCGCAAAGGGCATCGATCCGAAGATTGTCGAAAGCCTGCGCGAAAACTTTACCGCCGAATGCACCGAGGTGGGAATGTATCTCGCCATGAGCCGCCAGGCGGATCGCGAAGGGTATCCGGAAGTCGCCGAGGCCTACAAGCGGATAGCCTTTGAAGAAGCGGAACACGCCGCCAAGTTTGCCGAAATTCTAGGCGATGTCGTCGAAAGCGACACCAAAAAGAACCTCGCCGCTCGCGTCGCGGCGGAAGCGGGAGCGACCGAAGGAAAGCTCGAGCTCGCAAAACGCGCCGCCGAACTCGGCTACGAGGCCATTCACGACACGGTGCACGAAATGTGCAAGGACGAAGCGCGACACGGAAGCGCCTTTGCCGGACTTCTGCGCCGCTATTTCTCCAAATAGCCAAAACTCCGGGGCGGCCTCCGCCCCTTTCTTTTTAGATTTTAAAAATGTCCCCTACCGAACTTCTCAAGGCAAAGGACGTCCGACCGTCCATGCAGCGCATCCGCATTCTCGAATACCTGCTTTCAAAGCGCAACCATCCGACAGTAAACACCATCTACGACGATCTTCTGCCCGAGATTCCGACACTTTCCCGCACAACCGTCTATAACACGCTCGAGACCCTTTGCCAAAACGGCCTTGCCATTACGCTCGACTTCGGGGACGGGAGCATACACTACGATGCGGACACAAGCCCGCATGCCCACTTCAAGTGCGAAAAATGCAAAAAGATTTTTGACTTTTGCGCGAATCCCGCCGATTTTCGAAAAAGCGTCCCGCAGGGATTTGCTATCCGGCAAGTCCAGTTTTATGCGTTCGGACTCTGTGCAAAGTGTCGCGAAAACTCCCGATGAATTTCCTTGTCGCCGTATCGGTCCTCGGAAGCATCCAGTTCTTCCGGCGTATAGCCGCTGCGAATCTTCAAAAGAAGAATCCGGTGTAAATTTTCGTCAAAGGAAAAATCAATGCGGAACGTTCGGAACGCGAGCTCCGCAATATTTTCGCCGAGCATTCGGACGCGCTTTCTCGAAGCGTCAAACGGATTTGCGGAGAGCTGGCATTCGGCAAACTGCAAAAGGTTCAGCCCGCAGGCCTTTTCAAGCCAAACGCTTTGCGATAAAAAAGCCTCGTCCGCATCCACTTTCCAAAGCCCGGGCACCTGGAGATCGACCCAGCCCGCAGCCGCATGCGGAAAGGCGTCCGCCGCCGGAATATAAGGCTTGATGTCCAGGACGGGAGTGCCGTTCAACAAGTCCGCTTCTTCGACAGTCAGCGTGAGCTTTTCGACGGAAACAAGCCGGACACAGGAAAGCCCGATGGGATTTGGACGGTACGGGCCGCGGGATGCAAAAATTCCCACCCGCTCGTGATCCGGATGCGGAACGGGCGGCCGCGTCGTCGCGCGCCAGCCCCTGTTTTGATGAAAGACAAAAAGAATCCACAACCGTTCAAACCCGCCGATGTCCCGCAAGGCCTCCTCAAAATCGCAATGCGGATTGAGTTCAATCCTTCCGCTCCGACCGCCGTCAAAAATTCCCTGCCGTGGCGCTTCGTATTTGTAAGTCGCCCCGCCGTAAAACGTACCAATCGGTTTAAAAGAAAATGTTCCGTTTGAATTGTCACTGCTCATAGCAGAACTCTCTTTTTAACATCGGTTGCGTCGCAATGCAATATCCGTCAGCACAGCCAATGCGAGTCCATTCCGAAGGAGAAATAAAATTATCAAAATAAGGAAGAATGGTGCCTTCTGTATAAGAAAACAATCTTGTTGTATCCTTTTCGAAAACAACATTATTAAACAGTCCTTCCAACTTTAACTTTTCGAAGTTCAGTTCATCGACAAAATCACCATAAAAATATTGAACATTCAATTTTCCTGTTGACAGATCAATGTTGCTAAGCGTCTGATTAAACGTACAAATAAAAACATTCCACTTATCCTCCGTTTGAAGACAGCTATCCCCGATTTCTTCCGAAAAAGAAAAAAGCGTCAAATAATTATTTTCTTCAGAAGTCTTACAAAGGACCCATTTATTCAATCGACCCAAATTTCCGTACTTTGAAGGATTTTTAATAGTGTTTGAATTTGTTGTGTTTTCACATACACTTTTTCCACCGATATAAAGCCGAACACTATCTATTTCAAAATCCGATATGAAATTCAAACCGGAAAAATCTTCCTTGGGATAACACGACAAATCATCATCAAAACAAGCAAGCAATAAAAAGCTAAGCAAAGAAAACAAAAAGCAGTAGAGTTTTTTCATTTTATATTTTCACATCTTACCTTCAAACGTTTTCGCTATTCCTTGCAGCGGAGAACGGCGCCCGTCATGTAGCCTTGAATAAATTCCGGATTTCGGAATGTTTGACGAAGAAGCTTTTCGAGCGTAAAATGCGACTCGAGATCCTTGATGGCGCATTGGCAAACGGATTTGGACGCGACCGTTTCGCAGGAGTCCATCATCATCTTTTCCATTTCGGGCGTCCAGGTTTTGGGAATGCACGGGAGAATCATTTCAAAGGCGGCGGAATCGTTCATTTCTCCGTTTTCCATTGATGACAGGAGCTTTTCGACGGCTCCGTCCGAGGCAATTTTTTTGTAGGCGCACTGGCAAGTCTTTTTGGACTGGGCACTCCCGAAATACGGCAAAATTTCGAGCATGCATTCCGCGACAAAAAGGTCCCTGTATTCGGGAGATTCAAAAAGCGCATTCACAATTCCGAGAGCAAAGGACGAATCAATTCCAAGGCCTTGCAAAACGGCGAGCTCCTCGGCCGAGAGCCTTTGATCCGTCACCTTGTCCTCGCTTACGGCAAGCGCGCCGAGGGACTTCCCGGACTTTAGCGCGGCGTCGCATTCCGTCGAAGCGTTCTTTACAAATTCGCTGTAGCCCAGGTCCGACTTGCCGCGACGAAGCTTCAGTTCAATGGCGTCTATCTGCTTTTGCGAATATTTTCCTTCAACCTTGCGAAAGACGCACTCGCAGAATTCTTCGGAGGAGCCTCCGTCCATGCAGCTTCCGAGAAAGTTCAGGCGGACTGTTTCGGAAAGCGCGCCGAACGAAAGGGCGCAGCCGAACATCAAAAGGGCAAATGTTTTTTTCATCGGGTTTCTCCTGAAATTTTTACGAAGATTCTCCGGGACGCGGCGGATTTTCGAGCCGAAGCAGCGCACGGGCAATTGTCTCTTCGCGAGGAAGTTCGGAATCCTTCGAAAATCCCTGCGGAAGACGTCTAAACCCGACATTTTGCACCTGCGCATAAAGCCTGTGGATGGCGTCCCGCGCCGGAATGTCCTCGGCATTCTGGAGCAGGTTCAAAAGGAACAGCCCAAGCCCGCTGAGCGTTGCATTCCGCATCACCGGGAAGACGTTTCGAAGGTCCGCACGGACGTATCCGATGGAAAGTTCCGGGCCGCGGAGACGCACCTTCACCTGGCGTTCCACCGGGCCGCGGGGCTTTAGCCCGGAAAGAAGGTTTTCCGCAATTTTCGAAAGACTTCGGGAATCAAAACTTTTGAACGGCGGAAGATTTTCGAGCGCAGGCTTTGAGGGTGCCCGCTCCGCAATTTCGCGGGCCTTTTTTGAAAAGTCAAACGGCCGGTAATCCTTCATCACGATGACCGTGTCCGCCACGTTCAGATAGTCGCCGCACGCTCCGACGACAAGAATCATGTTTACGCCCAAGGACTTTAATTCCTCGGCCCGGTCCGCGAGCGGAATCAGAGGCTCGTCCTTTTCGCCTATGAGTTCCCGCATCCGCAAGTCGCGCACCAGAAAGTTTACGGCCGACGCGTCTTCGTCAATGAGGAGCGTCCTGGCACCGAATTCAAGAGCCTCCACCACGTTTGCGGCTTCGCTCGTCGCACCCGAGGCGGAACGCGTCCAGAACGATTCCGTCGAAACGCCAAAGGGAAGTTCGCGCACAAAAGGCGCAATGCGGCTCCCGTTTACAACGCGGCCCGGTTCCGCGGCAATGCGCACGGACGACGGATCCGAAACAATCCACTCCCGACCGTCCCCTAAAACGTGCGGAACGGCCGCAGCCTCTATCGCCGAGAGAAGAGTCGATTTTCCGTGATAGGCTCCGCCCGCAATCACCGTAATTCCACGCGGAACGGCCATGCCCGAAATTTTCTTTCCGAGAACTTCGAATGTTTGCAAAAGTTCCTTGGGAGATTCAAACGGAAGAGCGTCCTTTTTGGGAAGATCGCTCGAACCGGATTCGCGCGGCAGAACGGAACCGTTCGGGACAAAGGCGACGAGGTTTCGTTTTTGAAGTTCCGCGAGGAGCGCTTCGCGAAGTTCCAGGGATTCGATGTGGCGGAGCGCCTCGGAAAGGTCCGCTTCCTTTTGCAGGTAAAGCACCATCAGCAGGTCGGGAATCGTCGAAGTCAAAAGTTCGATCGCCGCGGGGACATCCATTCTTCTCTTGTCGCCCGGAAGTTCTACCGACAGCACCGCTTCGACGACCGCAGAGCCTCCGTTTTCGGACGGCCCGCCGACCCAGAGCGCATTGCGGACAAGAACTTCCTCGCCGGGGACGGCAACGCTCACCGGGAAAGATTCCTCCTCGGACCGGTGCGCGATTTCCGCCGAAAGCCTCCGCAAAAGAAAATCCGCGAGCGCAAGGCGCCGCACGGGAAAGTTTCCCCAGTCCGCGGGAATCCCGAGAGTTTCCAGTTTGGCGCGGAACTTGAGCCGCGAAGCGGGGGCGAACGGGTCGCCCTGCACGTGCACAAACTCCAGGTCAAAATCTCCAAAGTTCCAGGTTTTGCCGCAAAGGCTCTTGTAAAGCCCGTAGCTTTTGCCCGTAAAAGTCCGCAATTTTTGAAAAAGTTCTTTCATATCCCCTAAAAGTACAATTTATCCGCCTCTTTTTTGGAAACTTTGCGCTCCAAAGCGCATTTTCTTTATATTTTAGTGATGTTTGATAAGGAGTCACTCAATGAAATTTTTCACAAAGCTTTTTACAATGAGCGCCGTCACCCTTTCCTTTTGCGCGTCCGTCGCCCTGGCAGAGGATCCTCCTCCCCGCGGCGGCACCGGCAAGGTGACCATCATTACCGATCCGCCCAACAGCGAAGTCTATCTCGGCGGCGAACTTCTCGGCAAGAGCCCCATCGAGAACAGGGACTTTCCGTCCGGACGGCACACCCTCATCATTGTCGATCAGGGCTACGAACTGGTGAACCAGCGATTTAACGTCTGGCCCAACAAGGTGAACACGTTCAACACGTCCACCACCATTCCCAAGGGCCACATCGAAGTGACGACCATCCCGGGCAAGTGCATCATCTACGTCGATGGCGACAACGCCGACAAGACGGACGGCGCCCCGCTGACCGTTCACAACCTCGACGCCGGCGACCACATGGTTCGCGCCGAATGCAACAACGGCCGCTCGGCCGAAAAGCTCGTGAAGGTTGAAGGCGAAAAGACGGTCCAGGTGACTATCGACACCCGCAAGAAAAAGTAACCTTTCGACGCTCTACCGTCGAAGGCCAAAGGGTCCCGTCCAACGGGACTCTTTCTTTTTTGGTCGGGAATTTTTCAAGTTCTCAATGTTTCGCAACAAAGACTTTCATGGCCAAGCGACCCGCGCCGCGCACCATATACAGTCCGTTTTGAAGCCCGTTCCGCCGCATTTGATTTTGCAAATCCGCGATGGACGATTCCAGAGTCCCGACAAGATTCCCGCGCACATCGTAAACCCTGAACGTTTGAACTTCAGCCGCATCCAGTTTCATTTTACCGAACGCGTTCAGGTTCGTCGAAGATTCCGCAACAACCGAAATCGTTTTTTCGGCCGTATTTCCGTCATTGTCGTAGGCAACCGCCTTCAGGGTATGCTCTCCTTCCGAAGCAAGTTCCCAGTCAAATTCATACGGATAAGTCCATTCGGAATGAATCAGGCTGTCGTTATCAAAGAAATCGATATGGCTTACGGTTCCGTCTTCATCGGAGGCTTCTACGGAAATCGCAACCGCGTCGCCGACCTTTACCGTTTTGGAAGCAATCTCCGCAAAAGCAAGAGTCGGAGCGACAGGTTCCACCGGTGCGTTGCAAGTGAGCTTGATGTTATCAAAAATCATATTGTTCGGAGCGGCGGCATTCGCCTGGAACATAATTACGTTCACGCCGGAGTTAAGTTCTATCTGACTTTGGACAGCGCCAAAGTTCGCGTCAGCGCCCGTGGACTTAAAAGTCGGCGTTTCCACCTTTTTCCCGTTCACGTACAAATCGATTGTCCTGATATCGCTTCCGCTGTTGGAGTAGCGGGTTTCGAGCGTGTAAGCTCCGGCCTGCGGCGCATGGACCGTATCGCGGATGCTTGCCGAGGCGTTTGTCCCGAATTTGAGGTATCCCATCGCTTCGTAGTTTCGAATGTCCAGGCCCGTTCCATTTTCCACATTTCCCGCAATATTCTTAAAGTCAAAATATTCCGCTTCATATTGGCGAGTGCCCCTGTAAAGGGAAGGACCCGCCGGTGCGGAAACTTTTCCCGTCGCATAATTTGTTTTGCGATTTGTATTGGAGCCCGAGCAAGGGACATCAATTTCTACGGGGCCGTTGTGCCTTACCGTCAACGTGTAAACATTGGCACTCCAGGCATCGGAAATTTCGCTTTCCGTATGGTTTCCCCGGTCCCTGTAAGTCATCGAAGGCTTTGCGGAGCATCCGTAAATTTTGTAGGTATCCGTCATCAGTCCCGTATTGTTTTTATTGTCATAATTTGTCACATAGATGTTCAGCCTGTCCTTGAATTCGCTGATGATTCCCATGCTGTAAATGGAATAGGTCGGCTCAATCTTTTCGGCCGTATTGTATTGGAAAGGTATCACGCCGGTTGCCGTCTCGCCTGTTTTGAACGGGTTGTAGGTCATCCAGACGTTATCGCTGTGTGCGGCATAAATCGTTCCCGTATATTCTTCCGGGAAAATTTCGTTGAAATATTTTTGCTTGTCGGCAATCGTCGGAAATTTGGTTGCATATTCGGAACGCTTCAGTTGGTACTTGAAAAGTTTAGCGTCGTTATCCATCAAATTGTAAACGGTCGGAAGCGCCGGATAGCGTCCCGTACGTTTGAACCAGCTGGTCTGTTTTAGGCCCTGCCCGTCGCCGTCCATTTTGTAAAGGCCGTCAAAATAATCGAGCGGAGCGGCATAGGTGCTCACCGCGTCATTATTATTCACATCGTTAATCAGAACCACCTTGCTGCGGTCAATGACCTCTTTCTTTTCCAAAAGGCGAATCGTCCCGTCGAGCACTTTGCGGATTCCTTCAAGGGTGATATTCACAAATTGCGGGTAAAATTCAAAGCGGCGGGTGGTATAGCCGTCGGATGTCGTTCCGTTGAACATCGTATGGATGGACTGCTGCCAAATGAGTTCCGGGCCGTCAATTACCGTTTCGCCCGTGAGCATCAAATGTTCCATATAGGGAATGGCGCCGGCCGAAGGCGGAAATTCTTCGCCGTTATTTGCCACCCAGCCGCACTGATCAAAACGGATTCCGTAATGGCCCGCATAGCCGGAAAGCCACATCCCCATACTCACGCTTTCGATATCGTGGAAGCCGTAGGCCATCGTGAATTTTTCTTCAATGATGAAGCTCTCGGAATATTTTTCAAGCATCTCGGCAAACTTCGGATTGCGTTTGAGCATTCCAATCGGATTGATGCTCGCCCCATAAAATCCGCCGGTAAAGCTCACAAGAACATATCCGCCGTACTTGTTTGCAAAAGGCACCAAGTTTGTCCAATGCGCAATGCGATCGACCCAATCCGGAGACATTGCGTCCGTGGATTTTTGATCGTATCCCCAGAATTGTTCCGCGTAATTGATGCCCAAAAAGTTCGGATAGTCCCTAAAGAATTCCCCGTAAATGGTCGTATCGAGATCGGTTCCAATCGGATAATCCGGAAAATGGGTGAAGCCTCCGCTCGAAGGCTGAATCGTCGCCCAAATACGGTTTTCCGCGGCCGTCCGAAGCCAGGACTTTGCAATGGTATAGCCGTATTCCGAAGTGATGAATTTTCCGTCCTTATGATTGATGGAAAGCGAAAGATTCAAAACCACATAGGGTTTGATATCTTCCGGAATGAGATCGATAATTTTTTGCGGATCGGCGGAATTCCACACATCCACGTGAATCATCATCACCGGTTTGGCCGTAGAAATTTCTCGACGCATTGTAGCCGCATCCAAACGGTTCGGCACAAAAAATGCGAGAAAAACGGCCAGACCGAATACGAAATTCAGCAGTTTTCTTGGACAAGATACACCCATAATATCTCCTTTTTGAGGTTCCCTAATCAAAGTTATCTTTCAAAAGGAGCGTTTTGAACCTGTGCCAAAAAATCACTTTTGCAATTTTTGCAAAGGGATTAACGGTTTACTTCATGTCCTTTTCGTCAACGCCGTAAAATTCGATATTGTCCAGCCAGATTTCGGATTCGCCGTATGCGGAAACCACAATGTTCGTTATTTTATCGTGAATCGTTTCCCAGCCGAAGTTTCCCCAAAGGCTGTCGCCCGCCGCAAAGTCCGAAGGCTTTACCGTTTTACGAATCCATTTTTCGGCGGCATCCAGGGAGTCGTTGAACAGGGCCTTTCCCTGATAGTTCGAGTCTCCCATGGATTCCATCGCAAAGGAATAACGACCCGTGCCGCGGATATAATAGACAACGGAATCCAGCGCGGAAAAATCACAAGGCGTGTCTTCGTGGCAAATCCACAGCCCGAAAAGCGACCACAGTCCGCTTTTTTCCGAAGAGGAAGTCCAATGGAACGCAAGTCCTTCGCGCCCCGCACCCGCGGTTTCAATTCCTTTCAAGGCGCTATCCGGCAAAGGATTCGTTTTTACCGATGTATCCGTTACCGCCAAATATCCCGTCCCTTCCAATGCGGGAGTCTTTAAATTATTGCGGAGCGTACCCGATTCAAAATCGATGAGGCTCACCATTTTCGGGCCTTCCTTTACCGCGACGGTATCGTCCATTTCGGAATTCGCGGTCACAATGTGAATTCTGTAAGTCGCGGGCGGCAGGGAATCAATTTCATAATTTCCGGAAGAATCCGTTTTTGCGCTTTTGCCCGTGCCGTAAATTTCAACGGTTGCCGGGGATTCCCCCTCCGAAAGCGCCACTTTTCCCTTTAGCGTTCCGAGGCGGTTCATCACTAATTGCAAGGAATCCTTTTTCTGGATATTCTTCGCATAAATCGTTGTAAAGACGCCGCGGTTTCCGTTTACGACTTCAACCGTTTCCGAATCCGACATCAAGCTGTCGATTGTAAAATAGCCCGAGGAATCCGTTAAATATTCGGCGAGGACACCGTCATTTTCCAAGCCGTCACCGGAAAGATAGTTTGCAGGGCGCACCCGCGCCGTAACGTTTGCGGCAGGAGTAAAATCGTCATTCACAATTTGAATGATACAGGCGTTGTCCGTTTCCACGGTGCTCACGCCGGCGACTTCTTCCTTGGAACAGGCCACAAGGCCCAAGGCAAATGCAAAAAGCATCCAAACGAGAATTCGAAGTTTCATTTTTTCTTTCCCCCTTTTCCCATATCCGCTACGGGATAAAGCGCAAAGACGAACTGCATAATCCTTGAAGGCTTTTGAACTTCTTCAACGCGTTTTTGCACCTGGCGCCGAAACTCAAGCGTCATCTCCTTTAGGTCCGAAAGGCAATCTTCGTCAACACCCACAAGGAGCGAGGAAATGTTCCGTTCTGCGGGTTCAATCGTTGCAAGCGCATTTTGCGCCAAGGCGAGAAGCTGGTTTTGATAGCTGCGAATCGCCGTTACTTTTGCCGTTCCCGATGACGTAAAGTTTGCCCGGGAAACCGCGTAGCGTTCCGAGGCGAGCGGCGTGATGAGTTTCAGTTCCTTGAGAACGTCGATTGCAAATTCCACCTGTTCCCTGGAAACCGCGGGCCTAATCTGTTTTACCATTTGAGAAACGACGGCGACACCGCCATTCATCTCGATCAGGGTCCGCACAACGGGAATCCACCATTTGCTAAAAAATTGAAGCTCCGTCGTGTTGATGGCCCGCATCTTGACGTCTTTCAAGGCCAAAGCCATCTCGTAAAGTTTGTCTTTCTTTGACTGCGATTTCGTTTTTGAAGCCGCGACGAGAATTTCGAAAAGTTCCCCGCTGCGGCCCTTGAGCCCGAGCAAATCCTTGGCGAGAGGAATGCTGCGATTGGGCAGATGAAGCTCCTTGTTCAAAACCCGATACATCTGGCTTGTTTCAAGACCGAGCTTTTGTCCCATCATTTTATAGGAATACAGCGAAAATTCCAGTTTGCGTTCGGCAAAGTAGTTTTTGAGCAAATCCCTGTAATCGCTAATTTCATCGATATTCAGCATGGCGAACCTTTCAACAATATATTATTTCACTCAAAAAAGATAATTCCGTGCCGAATTTTGCATAGACTTTTTGTAAAAATCCTTTGAAAAAAATACAAAAGTTTCTTTTTTCGTTTCCCCTCGATTGAAATTCGAGGGATATATCTTTTTGTTTGCAACTTCAGGGAACCTCTAAGAATTGCTTTGGTCAAGAACCAAATTTTTAAAAATTGAATTTTTAGAGGCGACCTTTACAAAGGAGAATCAATGAAAACACATTTTAACTCACTGTGCATTTTAGGAGCCGTTTCCGCGTTCGGCCTATGCGGTTGCGGCGACAGTTCCTCGAATCCGACGGAAACATTTGCCGTCATGAGTTCCGAGGGCATCCCGGAAAGTTCCAGTTCCGAGTTCGTGGATGCTTTCAGTTCCGACGGCGGGTTTTCGCTTTCAAGTTCGAGCGAAATTTCATACCCGCTAAGCTCGGAAGAAAATTTTGGCATTTCAAGCTCCACAGAAAATCTCATTTCATCGAGTTCCGCGGAGATTTTGGAAAGTTCCAGCTCGGAAGAGAGCTTGATTTCGTCCAGCTCGGAAGAAATGGCGGAATCATCCAGTTCGGAAACGGTCGAAACACCCGCGGTTCAAAAGTCCGCCGGTTGCGGAAAAGCCCTGGGCGGCATCACAACGGGATATTTTCAAATCACCAGTTCGGGCAAGACTCGCGATTATGCGATTGACATTCCGGAAAATTACGACCCGAATAAACCGTACAAATTATTCTACACTTCGCACTGGTTCGGCGGAAGCTCCAAAGACGTCGTGAACGGGAACGTCACCAACGGCGGCGCGGAAAACTGGGCGTTTTACGGACTAAAACGCATGGCAAAAGAAGCCGGGGAACAGGCCATTTTCATTGCTCCGAACATGAACGGCTCCACCTGGGATTTGAGCGGAACGGGCGAAGACCACGCTCTTTTCGGCACCCTGATGAATTACGCCAAGGAAAATCTATGCGTAGATGAATCCAGGGTTTTTGCCGTCGGATTCAGCTTTGGCGCCATGATGACCTATTCGCTTTCGCTCACTCACCAGGACGAGCTCCGGGCCGTCGCGACCCTCGCCGCGGTAAATTACGTGGGCAATGCCAGTTCCGCCTGGATTCCCTATCCTACCGACAGCAAAAAGAAAATCGCCTATCTCGGAATTACCGGAATGAGCGACGGAACCTGCCCGTTTGTAGGAGACAAGGACAAAAAGCTGGGCGGTATTTTTGCGGCGGCACTCCACGCCGAAGACAACGGTTGCACCGTTCCAAGCGACCCGACGACAATCGACAAAACCTATGCCGGCAGCAAAACGCACGTCATCTACGACTTCAAGAATTGCGCCGAAGGCTACCCCGTAAAATACGCGACCTTTGACGGCGGGCACATCGCAGCCCCAACCGACGGCCAAACAAGCGATGACGGCCTAAAAACCTGGGCGCCAAAACTGATGTGGGATTTCTTCTCGCAATTCTAAAAAACGAAAAGGCGGATGAGAAACTCATCCGCCTTTTTTCGAGGCAACGCTCAGACTCGAACTGAGGAATGGGGCTTTTGCAGAGCCGTCCCTTACCAACTTGGGTACGTCGCCAGACAGACCCAATTATAGGAATTATTTTTAATTTTCCAAGGTGATGTCCGGTAAACTTTCCCTAAAAAAGCGTTTTTTTTGCAAAATCCTCGAGATTTGGATGAAGAGCCTGCGAATTTCGGGAGAAAACCTCCGGGAAGTCCGCGGACCGGGCATCCTTGCGCTGTGGCACCGGGACCTTTTTATCGCCACCGCGGCGTTCCGAGGGCTGAAAATCGTCGCCTTCATTTCGCCGAGCGGCGACGGGGAACTCCTCGCTCAAGTTGCGACGGACCTCGGGTACAGGACCGTCCGAGGTTCCAGTTCCGAAAACACCCTGAGTTTTCGAAAAGTTTTGCGAAGCCTTCAATGCGGGGACCTTTGCGCCATGGCGCTGGACGGGCCGCGGGGCCCAGCCGGAAGGGAAAAGCCCGGGACGCGGTGGCTCGCAGCTCGGGGAAACGCTCCGATGTTTCAGGTCAAAATACAGTACGGTGCACACTTCACCCTTTCGAGCTGGGACCATGCCCAAATTCCCCTGCCTTTTTCGAAAGTCACCGTTCGAATTTGCAAAATGTCATAATTGACAAAAGCTTTAATCTATTTTTGGGATGAAACCTTTTTCATTTTCCCGGAGACGCTCGTGATTTTTTCAACTTTTATCGCATTCGACCTGGAGACGACCGGCCTTGACCAGGCGACGGACGAGATTATCGAAATCGGAGCCGTCAAGTTCACCGTCTATGACGATGGCGGAGTCATCCGTCCCAAGGAAATCGCCAAGTTTCAGACCTTTGTCAAGCCTCAGCGAATGATTCCCGACGAAGCAACCCGCATCAACCACATCACAAACCAGATGGTCGAGGATGCGCCTCTCATTAACGATGTCTTGCACAAGTTTACCGCGTTCTGCGGACAGGCAGCCATTCTCGTTGCGCATAACGCCGACTTCGACTCCGGATTTTTGCACGTCGCCTACACGAAAAATCCCCAGCTTTTGCCGGGGAATCCGATTGTCGATAGCCTGCGGATTTCAAGGTCCATTTTGCCCGAGCTGAAAACCCACAAACTCGGCGTCCTCGCGCACATGTTCCAGCGCATCAAGGGGCAAATTCGCCTCTCCATCAATAACGACGAAATGCACCGCGCGGTCTATGACTGCGAGATGCTGATGGAAGTTTTCGTCGCCCTTCTCCGGAGACGCCTCCGCAAGGAGGACTGGGACATTTCGCGGATCCTTCCCGCGATTCAAAAGAACGGTTCCGCCCCGGCCTACCTCACCAAGATGAAATAGGCCCGGACCTTTCCGTTAGCGGACGACCCGATACGTCCCGTTCCAGTTTTTGCTTTTCAGGTTTAACAGATAGATGCCCGCGCCAAAGCGGTCGAGGCTGACCGTCGCCTGTCCTTGCATGGTGACGACGTTCTTTTGGAGCATCCGATTTTTTCCGCTGATGTCCGTGACGGAAATCTGCACCTCTTCGGGAAGCCCGGTGAGCGAGACAATTCCGCGAGAAACGGTCAGATGCACGTCAAACCTGTTCTGCAGTCGGAGGGCCGTCGTGGAACCCTCCCCCGCCACCGTGATGACGCCGCTCTTGGAGAATCCTTCGTCCGAGTGCCCGACGGTCGAAACCGTGTAGGCGTATTCCCCGGCGGCCACCGTGGAGAGGACCGCGCCGCGGACAAGAACCTGTTTTGCGCCCGAAGCGAGAACCGTGTCCGTCACCGTGATGCCCTCGGGAAGCCCGTCAAACGAAAGACTTGTCGCTCCGGAATATTCGTAGCAGAACGGGACGATGCTGTCGCCCGCGGCAACGCTCTGCTTCGAGCTGCCCGCGCCGCACTTTGTGATGGTCGAAGCCTTCGTCGGTGAAGAAGTTTCCACGGCGCCCTGCGAAACCCCGACGAACCGGCTGAACGTATCGCCTTCGCTGTCGGTGAGAAGAAATTCAATGTATCCGACGCCGCCGAATTTGGCGTCGAGCGAGACCGTCATCTTGGAGCCGCTGAGCTTGGCCGTGACCCCGGACGGAACGCTTGTGAGCTTGTAGGTTCCGCCGTTATATCCCGCCGTAAAGTTTGAAAGGTCAATGACCTGGGTCTCTCCCGATTCAAAGCTGTAGTGCGGACGGGCAAGCCATTCCAGATAGCGTTCGAGTTCCGTCCAGCCGTCGCCCAGGCGGTCGTTATTTGCATCGCTAAAGTCTCCCTTCGAGGACTTTGTGTTGTAGCCATACATTTTTTCCCACCAATCGGGAAGGCCGTCAAGGTCCGAATCATAATCGTCCGCCCATGACGTCGAAGGGTAGCTTTCGTAGCCGCCGACGTCCGATTCCCTGTCCGGAATTCCCGGAAGCCCGCTGACCGATCCTTTGTATTTATACGTCTGATTTTTGACTTCGCCGATGATGCGCGTATCGTGATCGTCGAAAACGGGCATTCTCTGTCCGACGTCGGAGAGAACGTCCTTGTAGGCGGCGCGGGCCGTCTGAATGTTTGCATAGGACGGGAAGAAGGCGCTCGAATTCCAAACGTCCCAGTCGAGCGTCTGGCCGTTCGAAAGCGTGTAGGTGCGACCGCATTCGTCATTTTTTCCGTCGCACGTATAGGATCCGTTTGCGGCCTGCAAAATGTTGTTGTGATAATAATACGCCTGGGAGCCTTTGCCCGTGCCTTCCAGGTCCGCCTTGAGCGTCAGCCCGTGAAGTTTTGTCGCCGCGCCTTCCTTGTAAAAGTTGCCGACAAAGTTCACCTCGTGCGCGCCGCCGTCCGTGACGCGGCTATACCAGTTATAGACGACGTTGTTGAAGATGTCGAGACGGCCCGCATAATAGCCGTCGCCGTCAAGGCCGCCACCCATGCTCCAGTTGCGGCCCTCGTTGTGGGCAAGTAGGTTGTGATGGAAGCTTCCAATGTCGCCGCCAATCGTCGCCGCATATCCGTGGCCCGTTCCAGCGGGATAGTTCTGATGGTCCGCAATGTTCAGGGCTTCCGAAATCAGGGTGCGCTGAAGGGTAATGTTTTTAGCGCCGCGGCTGCTGAACGCCTCGTCAATCGTCCAGCTTATCGATGCGTGGTCGAGGATGCTGTGATCGCCGCCCGTGAGGCCCATGCCGTCATAGGTTTGGCCGTAACCGAGCCTGACGCGCATAAAGCGGATAATCATATCGTTTCCCGTAAAACCGACCGGTGCGCTTCGGATGGTAATGCCCTTGCCCGGAGCGGACTGCCCCGCTATCGTCACATAGCTTTGGTTGCAGGTCAGACGGGACTTGAGTTCTATAATTCCCGAAACCTTGAAGAGTATCGTCCGCGGCCCGATATCCGCCGTACACGCTTCGCGGAAACTGCCCTCGCCCGAATCGTTCAGGTTCGTCACATAGACAACCTTTCCGCCGCGGCCCCCTACCGCCGTCCGGCCGTAACCTTCCGCATCCGCAAACGCGAGTCTTCCGAGCCCAAAACTCCAGACGCTTCCCTGCGTAACGCCGCCCTGCGAATCGACTTCATCCACGCGCCAGTAATAGCGGTAAAGCGCATAGGCGCCGCTGACGCTGTAGGAGGTTCCTGTCTGCTCCCCTTTATATTCGTCGCTTTTTACCGTTGCAGCGGCCACCGAAGCGGAATCCGTTCCGACAAAAACGCGATGCTTTGCGGCATTCGGAGCGGCCTTCCACGAAAGCTTTACCGTCCCCGCGTCCCCGCTTGCATGATAGTCCCCGTCGGACGGGGAAGGCTCGGTCGCCTGGTAAGCGGAATTCGGGACGTTGAGCGCAAAGCCGTTTAGCGTTACATTCCTAAAAGTCGCACTGGACGTGCTCGGTGCAAAGCGAACGGTCGCCTCTCCGCCATTAGAAACCGTAAACGTCACATAGGCCGTCGCCGCGTCGGCCGTTTTCAAGGCCCGGTTCGAAGGCGTCACGGTCAGCTTTTTTACGTCGTTCACATAGACGTCGATATTGCTGTAGGTGTAGGCCGTCGGAGCGTCCACGTTATTCAAATAGGCGAGGAGCGAATGCGTCCCCGCGGAAAGGTTCCTAAAGCGGAGGGAAATTTCTCCGCCGGAGTTTCCGCCGTCCACGATGATGCCGTCCCCGACGAGCCGCGCATAATTCGGATTTTGGACCGAAGCCTTGTACCAGTTCGTTTTGAGGGCGCTGCCCGCGCTCCCCTTCGACACGGTAATCTTTACGCCCGAAAGGGTCGTATCCGCGGAACTCACTCCCGTAACGACCCATGGGACGTATCCGCTCTCGGTGACTTCGGTCGAAGTTCTGCCGCTCTGGTCAAAATCCACCTTGATGACGGGACTTGCGGCAAAGGAAAAAGCCGTCGCAAGGCCTATCGCGGAAAGGATAAAACGCGTATTTCGCATAAGGACACTCCAGGACTTGAAATTTTCTGCGTTGAAAATTCCACATGCTAAAATTAGCCCCGGATGCCGCGCAAAACGAAAAATCCAAAATTTTCGGTTGTCTTCGGACAACTTGAAACGTTTGCCCTAGTCGCTTCCCACCAGCATATACGTGCACTTTTCAAAGTTCGAAGTCGTCGCCTTGGGTACAATGTCCTTGAACTGGAGCAGGTTGTAAATTTTGCTCGCCTTGATTCCGAAGTTCACGTTTTGCGAATCTTCCACATCCAAAAAGGAAGTGGCAAGCCCGATGATTTTTCCGTTCGAAACGATTGGCCCTCCCGAGTTTCCGGGCTGCACGGCGGCATCAATCTGGAACATCGATTTGTCGCCGCGGTATCCGTTTTTTCCGGAGACGATTCCCTTGGTCACCTTGAGGTCCGAGCCCTGATACTGAATTTGCGGATAGCCGTAAACGAGAATGTCCGCGCCGAGCGAAGGCTCCTCATTCGAAATGGGGCACGCATTCAACGTCACGCCCTGTACGCGCAAAATGGCAAAGTCGAGGAACCGTTCCGAAAATTCATCCACGACTTCGAACGTCGCTTTTTCGAGCTTTTTCCCGTTGAGGTAAAGAGCCATGGCGTTCATATACTTCGTCACGTGCGAATTTGTAATCAAAATATCCGGGCGAATCGCCACGGCGCTTCCCGAATAGTATCCGCCCGACCCGCCGTTCTCCGCGCCGTCGTTGGAAAGAAAATTTTCGCTGAGCGAAATCTTTACGGTATCGAGTGCGACGTTAATGTAATTTGGACCGACGACCACAAAACTTTTCTTGGCGGTATCCGAATAGACGGCGACATACTCTCCGTCGCCATTTTTGGATATATCCACCGAAGTCGCCTTAATGGTTCCAATCGTGTCAAGATAGACGAAATATTCCCCATTGAAAAAAACAGACTCCAAAACAAATTTTCTCGGATTGTCAAATTTTTTGTACTCGCACCGGTCAAACTCCCTCTTTTCCTCGTCCCAAAGACATATCGATCCGGAACGGAAGGAATACTGCAAGGTGTCCTTGCCTTTGAAAGATTTTCCCCGGGAATTTTTTTGGGAACGCTCCCTGTTTGAAAACTCGGCAGTCCAGCCATAAGTTTGAAGCATGCTGAAAGACCCCGGGCCAACGACCAGAACATAGCGGTGCGTTTGGGAAGTTCCGCCCAAAATGGCTATCTCCTCCCCCATTTTATTTCGATCCTTCAATATCATCTTCAAGTGAATCCGATAAAAAGATTTGCCCACCCGGACGGTCATGACGGAATCGCTCACAAATTCAAAGACAATCTTTCCCTTTTTCTCGACGGGCTTTTCGTCCGTACAATAGTCATTCAGGTCCGGTTTATAGGAGCACACTCTGGAAACGTCAAATTCAAAAACGGATTCCCGGGCAAGTCCCAGGGATGCCAAAATCAAAAGTCCCGAAAAAATCCGTTTGATTCCCAAAAATTTCATATTGCGTTCCTTTTCAAAATATAATTCATTTTAGTCGGCCCGAACCGCCCGGAAATTTTTTGAGAAAACCTCTTGACCTAGAGTTTGCTCCAAGTCGTATATTTTAAGGGATTCAACCGACGAGGTCACAGATGAAAAAAGGACGGTTACTGATGAGTCTCCTTGGACTGACATTTGCACTGGCCGGGTGCAATTCCACCCCGGAAGAAAACGGCAAGGCATTTTCGCACGATGCGGAAATGCGCGAAATTCTCGACAACATGACGGAACGGGAGGTTCCCCAAAAGACGCCGCTAATCGAAAGGCGCGAACGCGCGCTCATCACGGTCGTTTCGCTCACGGTCCAGCAATCCTCGGAGCTTCTCTCGGATAGAATCGGAAAGTTCCTCGACGAGAAGGTTCTTTCCGCGGAAGAAATTCTCGAAGCCGTTTACCAGTGTGCGCCTTACAGCGGCATATCCCGGGCGGCGGATGCCGCCAATGTGGCCGAAGGCGTTTTCAAGTCCCGGGGAATTTCCGCAAATACGCATCGCGGAACAACGGACGGAAGCGCCGCGGACCGGTTCGAAAAAGGCGTCAACGCGCAAATTTCCCTTTTCGGCAAGGGCTTTGAAAAAATCAAAAGTGCGGGCAAGGACAGCGTTCCGCTTTCGAACTACTTCCTCGCCACGAACTGTTTTGGCGACTACTACACGCGCCAGGGCATCGACCTCAAGACCCGCGAGCTTCTTACGATGGCCATTCTCGTGAACCTCGGAACGGAGCCGCAGCTGCTTTCCCACATCAAGGCGAACCTTTCCCAGGGACGCTCCAAGGAATATCTCGAACAGGTCATCTATGTGTGCCTTCCGTATTGCGGGTATCCGCGGATGCTGAACGCGCAAAGGCTCCTTGGGGAAGCCTCCGAAGAAGCGGCCCGGGATGCGGCGAAGAACGGTCTTGAAAGCCTCGCCACGGCGGAGAAGATTTTTGTCCGCGGCGAAAAAAATCCCTTCGGAAAGTTTTTCAAGGGGCAGTCCTACCTCAAGCGGCTGAACGAAAAGGACATTTCTGTCGCAAACGTCACGTTTGAACCGGGCTGCCGCAACAAGTGGCACATTCACCGCGCAGGCGGCCAGCTTCTGATTGTTACCGCGGGCGAGGGATGGCTCCAGTTCGAAGGGAAACCCGCCCAAAAGCTCCGCGCGGGCGACGTCGCCTATATTCCGCGCGACATCAAGCACTGGCACGGCGCCGCCAAAAATTCCTGGTTTGCCCACCTCTCGGTCGAGGTTCCGGACCCGACAGCGAAAGGCAAAGGCAACGAATGGCTGGAAGACGTTTCTGACGAAGATTACAATCGTCTCTAAAAATTTTCAAAAAAGAAAGCTTCGCGGACCGCTTCAAAACGGTCCGTTTTTGTATCTTTGTAGCGATGCTTTTCCTTCTTATCGCACTGCTGATTATCGCATCGATTTTTGCGACAAAGATTTCGGACAAGATCGGCGTCCCGGTTCTTGTGGTCTTCCTCGCGGTCGGTATTCTCGTCGGCGCGGACGGCCTGAACCTCGTCCAGTTTAACGATGCGAAGGTCACCAAGCAGATTGCGGATATTCTCCTCATCTTTATTCTTTTCGACGGCGGATTCCGGACGGCCCGCTCGGACCTGCAGCTCGTGGCAAAGCCGAGCATTATCCTTGCGACGTTTGGAGTTGCCGCAACGGCCTTTGTCCTCGGCATTTCGATTCATTTTATTATGGACTACGACTGGCTGCAGTCCATGATGATAGGTTCCATCATCTCTTCGACCGATGCCGCAGCCGTTTTTCTCATCACCCGTCAGAACCCCATCAAAAAGAAGCTCGCGGCGACCCTCAACGTCGAAAGCGCGGCCAACGACCCGATGGCGATTCTCCTCACCCTCGCCTTTGTGGGGAGCCTCTCGTCGGGCTCCGATTCTTCCCCGCTCCGCTTTTTAGGCTCGCTCGTCTGGCAATTTTCGGGCGGCATCGTCGTCGGATTTTTGATAAGCCGCGCGTCCAAGTTCCTCTTTGACCACCTCAAGTCCCAGAACCGCGGATATTATTACGTTCTCATCATCGGCGCGATTCTTCTCGCCTACGGCGCCGCGGATTCGATTCGCGCAAACGGCATCATCGCGGTCTTCTTTATGGGCTACTGGCTCGGAAACTCCGACTTTGTCGCAAAGCGCGGCGTAAGCAACTTCCTCGAAGGAATTTCCACGTTCTGCAACATGGCGCTGTTTCTAATGCTCGGACTTCTCGCGTTTCCGCGGAGCTTTATCCACGTCTGGAAGGAAGGCCTTTTAATTGCGGCCCTTATGATTTTTGTGGCGCGGCCCATCGCCGTGTGGCTTTCGACCTTCCCCTTTAAATATACGGCCAAGGAACGCGGATTCCTTTGCTGGGGCGGCATCAAGGGCGCCGTCCCGATTGTGCTTGCCACCTACCCCGCGGCCTACGGCCTCGACCCGAGCGAATCCGTTTTCAACATTATCTTTTTCGCGGTCATCATCAGCTGCCTTTTGCAGGGAAGTACGCTCGGCGTTCTTGCCCGCAAGCTGAAACTGTCCGTACCGAAGCCGCCCGAATCGCCGTTTTCCATGGAACTTCATTCCGTAAAACGGACAGACATGGATCTCATCGAGTTTCAGGTTCTCGCGGATTCCTTCTGCGCACAAAAGACGATTCAGTCGTTAAAGCTCGGGCAGGACATTGTCATCACGTCCATCACGCGGGACGCCCGGATTCTCCCTCCGCGCGGCGGTGTCAAGCTGCAAACCGACGACATCCTCTACATTCTCGTCCCCATTTCCAAGCAACACGACCTGCTCCAATATCTGGAACAGGGAACCTCCGCCACGGCGAACTAGGCGTTTTTAGCGATACATTCCCATTCCAATGTCATTTTGGAGGTTCGAAAGAGCCGTCCTGCCTGCTGACAGGCCCGCCTGCTGCGGGCAGGCAGATAGAATCCATCCCGCAGTTCAGAACTTAGTTGGGAGAACTTGGAACTTAGATTCG
>CAVBPX010000041.1:0-21019 GCA_963597395.1 Eggerthellaceae bacterium
AGGCGGGTCACTCCCTCCGGTCGTTCCAGAATGACATCTCGTCAGACTTGGATCTTAGCCCCGCAAACATCTAGGCGCAAAAGTAAAGCGGACCTCTCGGCGACTCTAAGCGCTAAGCTCTCTAAACTAAGCTCTGACTCCGTCTCCGGCTTCATCCGAAAAAAATCTACCTGCAGCCCGCCCTCCGCGGGTTCCCGTTCCTCGGCGCGTTCGTCCTCCCTTACAGAACCTATCTCGGCCGGAGCTTCTGGAAGAGCTTCCGCGCGTGCCTCGAGCGCCCTTTTGCGGACGTTTCGCTGCAATTTGCCCGCGAAACGAGCTGTCTCGGCCTTTTCAAGACCTTTTACTCCGGAAAATTTTTGAAAATCTTCCCTTTCGGCAGAAAAAACGGGGAAGTTCCCCTCCAAAAATCCGCAATCTTTTCTATATTTGGGAACCCACAGCAAACCTAAAAAAAGGAATATTATGTATTCTATTGTTGAAACAGGTGGTTTCCAGTACAAAGTCGAAGTCGGCAAGACTTACAAAGTCCCGAGCGTCGATGCTGCTGTCGGATCTTCTCTGGAGCTCAAGTCCGTCCTTCTTTTCTCCAACGGAAAGGAAGTCAAGGTCGGCACCCCTGTCCTGAACGACGCCTCTGTCAAGGTCGAAGTCCTCGCCCACGACAAGGAAGACACCGTTATCGTCTTCAAGAAAAAGCGCCGTACCCGCTACGTTCGTCGTAACGGTCATCGTCAGGGCTATACGGAAGTGCTCGTCACGGAACTCCGCTCCGGTGCAGAATCCGAAGTCGTCGATCCGAAGGTCGTCGAACGCAATCGTGCGCGCATCAAGGCTCTCGCGGCCCAGAAGGTGCAGAACGTGCCTTTGACCCGCAAGGAAAAGATCGCGCAGGGTCTTCCGAAGCCCGCCAAGGTCAAGAAGAATTCCATCCGCAAGTCGAAGGAGGCTTAAACAATGGCTCACAAGAAAGGTCAAGGCTCCGTTCGCAACGGACGCGACTCCAACCCGAAATATCTCGGAGTCAAGAAGTACGGCGGCGAAACCATCAAGGCCGGCGGCATCATCGTCCGTCAGCGCGGTTCCCACTTCCACCCGGGCAACAACGTTGGCATGGGCAAGGATTTTACCCTGTTCGCCCTCGTTGACGGCAAGGTGAAGTTCGAACAGAACGCCGGTGCGCAAAAGGTTTCGGTCTATCCGGAATCGTAAGCGTCCCTGCTTCGCAACTTTTAACAGTCGGACAGTCTCCGGCTGTTATTTTTTTTCCGTCTTGAAATTTTCCGCTTTCAGGGCTCGCCGTTTTGATTTGCCAACGGCACAGAAAAGGGCCGGAATTTTCCGGTCCTTTCGAACTTTCGAGGCTCTTTTAGCGGAGGCGTTCCGTTTTGCCGGGGGCAAAGGATCCGAGCCGGTAGGTGAAGTTCGTGTAATGGTTCAGCTCGTCGAACGCCTCGATGACCGTCTTGTCCTTCGGGTTTCCGATGAGGGACGCGTAAAAGATGTAGCCCCAGGGCTTGTCCGGGTTGGGACGGCTCTCGATGCGCGTCATGTTGATGCCCCGCTTGGCAAAGGCTCCGAGTGCCCCGTAGAGGGAGCCGGGTCTGTCGTCGTTCGAAAGCTCAAAAAGAATGACCGTTTTGACGTTTTCGCCCTGCGGAACGGGTTCCGGTTCCTTTTGGATGCCGTAGAACCGTGTAAAGTTTACGCCGCGGATGTTTTCGAGGTTCGTCTGCAAAATGTCGAGTCCGTAGAGCCTTGCCGCAAAGGCGCTTGCGATGCCGCCGTCCGTGAGGTTCTTCCTTTTGGCGACCTCTTCCGCGGAACCGGCCGTGTCAAAGAACACGACCTTTTCGATTTGCGGATTTTCGACAAAGAACTTGCTGCACTGGGCGAGCGCCTGCGGATGGCTCATCACGCGTTTGAGCGTCTGAAGGCTCGCGCCCCTGTTGGCGCACAGGCAATGCTCTATTTGCAGCTTGACTTCGCCCACTATTGGGTGACGCCACTTGGCGAGAAGGTCGTAGTTCTCGTAGATGGATCCCGCTGTCGAGTTTTCGATGGGAATGGCTCCGCCGTCGGCCTTGCCCGCCTCGATTGCCCGGTAGATTTCCTCGAACGTGTCCATCGGGAGCGTTTCGATTTCTTCGCCAAAAAGATAGTGGGCTGCGCACTCGCTGTATGCGCCGTGCCGGCCCTGGAATGCGATTTTCTTTTTCACTTGATTCTCCGTGCGCCCTTGTAGCGGCCTTTCCAGTAGGAGTCGGACAGGGGGCTTATCATGACGCCGCGCGATGTGCTTGCATGGGTAAATTTTCCGTCCCCGAGATAGACTCCGACGTGATCGACCTTGCTTCCGCCGCCAAAAAAGACGAGGTCGCCCGCTTCGAGATCTTCCTTTCCGACATCCTTTCCCATTTCGAACATTTGCGTGGAGCTGTGGGGGAGCGACATTCCTTCCTTTTCACGGTAAATGTTCATGACGTAGCCCGAGCAGTCCGTGCCGCTTTTTGAGGCCTTGCCGTATTTGTAGGGGGTTCCGAGCCAGGGCTTTACGACGGTCATCCAGTCGGAGACTTCGCCCGAGGAGGATTTTTCGAGTTCCGCCGCGGCCTTGTCGGAGTTCGAATAGCGGTAGCTTCCGCTGTCGCGGTCGTAGCTCGGTCGCGGGGGCATGGCGCACGAGGCTAAAAGGAGAACGGCGAGAAGGCCCAGTGAACGGAAAACTTTCATCGCGATAAATCTAAAAAAATGAACGTCGGATTTGTTATATTAGGGGCTATGGACAACGGAATGATTGATTTTCTTCTGAAGTACAACACGAACGCTCCGCGGTACACGAGCTATCCTCCGGCGAACCTCTTTCACGCGGCGGTGGACAAGGCCCAGATAGAGCGCGTGTGGCGCAAGTCGAACGAGCTTTTGCCGCAAAACGTGAGCTTTTACTTTCACATTCCCTTTTGTGCAAAGCGCTGCCTTTTTTGCGGGTGCACGTCGGAACTTTTGCCCGACACCTCTTTTTGCGAGCGATACTTCCAGGCGCTTTTCCGCGAAATGGACGAGAAGCTTCCGTGGATTGACGCTTCGAGGCCCGTGACGCAGGTGCACTTCGGCGGCGGCACTCCGACGAGCGTCCCGTTTTCCTATCTCTCGCGGATTCTCGACCGGCTGCGGGAACGTTTTCAATTCGCGCCTCATGCCGAAATCGCCATCGAATGCAACCCGGCAAGCATTGACGAAAAACGTCTCTCGGAGCTTTCCCGCATCGGCTTTAACCGCGTAAGCTACGGCATCCAGGACTTTGACCCGGAGGTTCTCAAAAACATCGGGCGCGATCCTTCGCTTCTTCCGGTGCCCGAGCTTTTGAAAATTTCCCGCGAACTCAAGTTTACGGGCATTAACCTCGACCTCATCTACGGGCTTCCGTCCCAGACGGAACGCGGATTTCTCGAAAGCGTCGAAAAGGCCATCGAGGCGCGCCCCGACCGCATTGCCCTCTACAGCTACGCGCACGTCCCATGGCTCAAGAAGGCGCAAAAAACGTTGGAGCGTTTTTCCCTGCCCTCCCCGCACGAAAAGCTCTCGTTCTTTCTTTCGGCGCGAAACCGGTTCAAGGAAGCGGGCCTTAAGGACGTGGGCATGGACCATTTTGTGTCCCCGGACGATTCCCTCTACCGCGCCCTTCTCGAAGGAAAGCTCCACCGCAACTTTCAGGGCTACTGCACCCGCGAGACGACGGGGGAGGTCTATGCCTTCGGGTCGAGCGGAATTACGCAGCTCGACAACGCCTATTCGCAAAACGTCCACGAAAGCGCAAAGTATGTGGAACTTGTCCAGGCGGGTCTCATGACGGAAATCCGCTGCGAGGAACTTTCGCCCGAGGAACGCGTCATCCGGGACCTGATTGAACGGCTGATGTGCAACCGCCGATTGAAAGTGTCGGACGAAGAAAGGCGGGTCGCCGGAGCGGGCTTTGAACGCCTGTGTGCGCTTGAACGGGACGGGCTTTTGAAAAAAGTCTCGGACGTGGAAGTGGAAGCGACGGAACTCGGGACGCTCGTTATCCGGTATCTTGCGATGCAGCTCGATCCGCTGATGCAGAAGACAAAGCGCGAAGGGGTCTTTTCGCGGACCATCTAACAAAAAAAGCCGGAACCTCTTTTCAAAAAAAGAAGTATATTTGGGGCACTGAAAATAACAAATAGAGGTTGTCCAGATATGAAAAAAATTTTGCTCCCGATCGCCTCCGTTGCGGTTGCCCTTTCTCTCTTCGGTTGTGACAAGTCCGGAACCGTTTCCGGCCAGGTGCTTGACGCGTTTACCGGAAAGCCTATCGAAATGCCCACGGTCTGGATGGATTCCACCATCTACGGCACGCAGTCTTCGAAGTATGCGTACAAGTCCGAGCTCTCCCAGGGAAAGTTCCAGTTCGACAAGGTTCCCGTCGGAACGTATCTCATCAAGGCCCGCCGCAACAAGTTCATTCTCGGACAGCAGACGATTACCACGACGAACGAATCCCCGAACGCCGAAATCACGCTTTACGAGTACAGCGACACAGTCGCTCCGGGCATGTATATTCCGGGTGCGGATGGCGGCACAAAGATTACAAACGACTGGGTCATCTTCTCGACGACCTGCAAGGAATCCGTCGCCGGTTTCCGCAAGAGCTTCGAACAGGACCTGAACGCTTCCGTTCCGGGCAAAAAGGATAAGAAGGCGAAGAAGAACGTCAAGGTGAACAAGCTCCCCGACGCGAAGGTTGTCGATGCCGACGTGAACGTTCTTTACTGCAACCCGGGCTCCGTGACGACCGCGCTCGAAGCGGTCTCCTATCCGGCGTCCTTCGGAGCCGTTTCCGCGCACGGCGACTGCAAGGGCTTCGATAGCGACAAGGAAGGCCTCTTCCCGGACGTTTCGAAGAAAACCGCACTCACTGTGGAATACAAGGCCGAAGGCCTCTTCGCCATCAAGGGAACGCTTCCGAAGGGCAAGCAGCTTCTCGTGATTTCGAAGGACGGAAAGACTCTCCAGTCCTACTACGTCGAAGTGAAGTAAGTTTCTTTTTCGAACGGAAAATTTGGACTCGCGGGCGAACGCCCGCGAGTTTTTTATCTTTAAATTATGAAGAAAGACAAAAGTTCGTTTTCCATTTCCCGAAAGGAAGGCCGGAGCATTTTTCTCACGCTTCTAGTCCTCGGTATCGCCTTTTTTATTTTCGAAAATCTTTCGGTCGTGACGGCGCGGTCCTGGGACATCCGTTTTGGGTATTATTCGGTCCTTTTGACGTCCATTGTGCTTGTTGTCGGACTTCTTGTAAATCTGAAGGAAATCGTTTTGCGAGTCCGCGAACACATGCCGTCGGGGAAAAGTCTCGTCGCGCTGCTGTTTCTTCTCGGATTCTTTTCGTTTTTTTCGATGAACCACATCGAAAATTCCCACCGCGTCCTTTCCGACGAAACAAGCTGGGAGTCGATGGGGCTGCAGATGTATTTTAAAAATTCGGGAGGCATTTGCAATGAGGGCGTCTGGACGGACGGAAAACTGGACTGCAAGGTCGAAGTGAACAACTTCAAGGGCAAGACGCTCGGGTTTGTGCATTCCATCGCCTACCGGCTGGGAGTACCCAACCGCGATACGGCGCTCCGCGTAAACTTTCCCGTTTACCTTGTAAGCCTTGTCGCGTTTTTCCTTGCGCTTTCCATCTGGTTCAAAAGCGACTGGCTTGCGCTTGCGGCAACGGCTTTCCTCGGCGGAATGCCCATTTACCTGATGCAGTCGCGGTCCGCTTCGACCGAGGTGCTTTACATTGCGATTCTCGCCATCCTGATGGCGTGGTATGCGCTTGTGCCGACGCGCGAAGTCAAGTGGAAGCATTTTCTTTTGACGGTGCCCTTGCTCGGACTTTTTTCGGGAACTCGGCAGGAGACCGTTTTTGCGTTTATTCCGTTTGCGCTTTATTATTTCCGCTATTTTCGCGGGGAGTTTTACAGGCTTCCGCTTTTTGTGCTGTCGGTGATTCTCGTGAGCTGGCCCGCCGTCAATACGATGGCCGCTTACCGGGGCTATGATTTTCAGGGCGGAACGCATGCCGCGCATTCGATTGAAAACTTTATCTTCAATTTCCGGACGGACCTTTATACGATGCTCAATTTGGGAAGCGACGCCTCGCACGGCGGAATCCTCGAGAATCCTTTTTACACGACGTTCACCGTGCTGCTTTTGCTTTCGACCGCGTGGCTCTTTTACCGGATGATTGTGTACAAACGCTACCGCCGCGGATTTGTGCTCGGATTCTTTTTCTGCTTCCAGATTTTTGTGATTCTTCTGAACGTTTCCGGGACGTTTGAAATCGACATCAACCAACGGTACGTTCTGGTGGCGCTTCCGCTCTTTGCTCTCATCATGGCGCTTGGGATCGAGGACGTTCTTGAAACGTATCTTTTGGACCGCCGTCGCGCGTCCATCGTTTCGGCCGCGTTCGCGATTCTTCTTTCTATTGGCCTTGCGATTACCCATACGTCGAGCTTCGAATCGAACATGCTCTATTACAAGAACAAGCTTCTCGGCGAAGAGAACTTTTTGAATACGCGGCTCAAGACGTTCCCCAAAAATTCCATTTTCATTTATGCGCGGCCCTGGCAAATGCTCGCCTCGGGGCATTCGAGCTTTAGCGAGCGGACCTTCATGAACTGGACTGCCGACGACTTTGCCAAATACCAGAACGAAAGCGGCGGAAACATCTACCTTGTCCGCGGCCAGGACGGCTACGGCAAGGTGAACAGGGAGTCCCGCGTCGTCGGGTTCAAGACGACGGACCAGGTAAATTCCATCATCGACGGATACCGTACCGAAAAGGTCCTTGTCGAAAATCGCCTCTTCGGCTACCCGCTTTCGATACACCGGATTGTTTCCAAGCATGGCCTTTCGATTTATGCGCAAGGGCTTTCCGTCGGAAATTTGGAAAATGGCCGCTTCGGAATTTCCAAAAATTTTGACGAGACGGTCGCTTACGATCTTTTTGTCGGGGATTCCGTGATTTCGCACGGCGTGGTCGAAAGTGTCGCGGACACGGTCGAGGTCTCCGGAATTTTGCCTGGACTTTCGAGGTTCCGGTTTGAGTTTTACGTGCCCGAAGATACGGTGCGGATTTCGCGCGACGTCTTTATCCCCGGACAGAACGTTCGGCTGGTTTCGGAATTCCGGTTCTTTGAAAGTTCGCAGGACTGGGGAAATCCGGAACGGAACGAGAGCGTGGAACACAATGCGCTGCGCGTCGGCGGGGAGGCTTACCGCTACGGTATCGGTTCGCACGCCAACTCCTCGATAGTGCTCGATCTTTGTAGCATCGGGGAATGCCCTGCCGGGGGCATTTCGGGAAACTTCCGCGCGGTCGTCGGGTTGGATGACGAAAGCGCTTGCGGCGACGGCGCTTCGTTCGCGCTTTTGGCGGACGGTCGCGAACTGTGGCGTTCCAAAAGGCTTTATTCCGGCGATACGGTAAATGTTCTTGTGCCTTTCCCCGTGAGCCGTCTGCTGGACCTTCGCGTCGAAAGGGGCGAGAACATGGACTGCGACCACGGTGACTGGGCAAACGCCTGGATTTCGGACGTCCGATGAAAGTTCTCGTTGCTCCGCTCGACTGGGGGCTCGGACACGCGACGCGGACCGTGCCCGTTATTCGCGAATTTCTCTTTCACGGCGCCAAGGTCGATTTGGCCGTTTCCGGAAAAATGTCCGCGTTTTTTCGCGGGGAATTTCCGGAACTTTCGCAGGTCGAAATTCCGGGCTACGAAATTCGCTACCCGGGCCGCGGCGTCGAAATGCCGCTCTGGCTTTTAAAAAATTATCGTCGCATTCTGGACGTGATTCGGACCGAGCATCTTGTCGCCGAGAGCCTTGTACAAAAGTCCGGCTACGACGTAATCATTTCGGACAACCGCTTTGGATTTTATTCCGAAAAGGCCCGGAGTATCTACATGACGCATCAGATGCGAGTTGCCTTCCCGGGGCCTTTTTCCGCATTTGAAAAAATCGGAATCGCGTGGCACAAAAGGCGCATGGAACGCTTTGACGAGGTTTGGATCCCGGACTTTCCGGAATTTCCGGGCCTTGCCGGAAAGCTTTCTCACGTAAAATATTTCGACAAATCCTTTGAAAGAAAAATTCGGTTTATCGGCCCGCAGTCGCGCTTTTTGAATTGCAGTGCGTACAAGTTAACAAAACCCGACGATTCCAAAAGGTTCCGTTTTCTTTCCGTCATTTCGGGCCCGGAACCGATGCGTTCCTCGTTCGAAAAAAAGGTTCTTTTTGCGCTTTCCCGAATTCCCGGAAACCATGCGGTGATTCTCGGAAAACCCGGCGAAAAGGCTCTTCCAGCGGTTCCTCCGAATATTTCAGTCTTCAACCATCTGGAATCTGAGGACTTTGTAAAGGCCGTTCTCGATGCGGGGACGATTCTTTCGCGCCCGGGATACAGCACCGTGATGGACATGGCGAGCCTCGGCGCGAACTGTGTCTTTGTTCCGACGCCCGGTCAGACCGAGCAGGAATTTCTCGGTCGGGAACTTTTCCGTTCGGGCCAGGCGGGGCTTCTTTCCGAACCGCTTCTTTTGCCGGATAATTTGTGCAAAATGGAAAAGGACCGTCGAAAAATCCGCTGCAAAAGCCGCGAAAAAAACTTGCTTTCGTTTGCCGTGGATTCTCTTTTTTAAGTTTAGAAGTTTAGAACGCGAGGTCAAATGAAAACCTTTACAGTCGCCTTTCCGCTTTCCGTTTCCGCCGCCGCGGTTCCCGAATTTTTGAGGGAAAAGTTCGGCTGGGATGTTTCAAGGGAAAAATTCATCGTTCCCGGCTCTCCCGTGTTCTTTACGCCGACGGTGCAGTCCCGCGTGCCGGACCTCGAAAAAATTTTCGAGGAACATTCCGCGCTTTCCGAGGAGGAGTCGAAAGCTCTCGCCGCGCACGGGTCGCTCTTCTTTTTGCAGTTCGCCGTCAAGAGCTACGAGGAATTTTCGTCCTTTTTAAAAGTGGCGGAAACGCTTTTTGCGGGCGGCGCGCTTGGCATCTACATTGAAAATTCGGGCTGCGCCTGGAGTCCCAAAATGTTCTTGGAGCTGATTTCGGGAGATGTTCCGCTGGAAGCCTTCCTGAACTTTGTCGAAACTTCGGATTCCCTGTTTACGCTCGGAATGGAGCCTTTCGGCGCACCGGACCTTTGCGTCCTGAATGCGAAGGAAAAGTTCGATCCGCGGACGGTGCTGGTTTTTGCCGCGGATTCCATCGTACGGGACGGCGCGGACTTTTCGACCGGAAAGCGTTTAAAGGATGATGCCGAGAACGAATTCGAATTTCATTCAGAGGCGAAGTCTCCGTTTCCCAAGGGCTCTTCCGAATGGAACGCCCGGGGCTACGTGCGGCTTGTAGGGAGAAAGTAACAAGGCAAAAAAAATTCGTCTTCAAGATTCATTTGAAGAACGTGACAAAACCTCCGGTATGGAGGCGCGTCGAAGTTCCTTGCAACCTTTCGTTCAAAAAATTCAGCGATGTCATCCTTGAATCGATGGGCTGGTGCGGCGGGCATCTGTCAAATTTTGTCAGACGTCAAGCGTCTGTTGAAAGATTTCGGCAATCCGCTGCGGCTTCACGGTTTTAAAAAGGGCCTGGTTGATTTCAATTTCAAACCCGAGGTAACGGCTTTCGGAAAAGCGCTTCCGGAGAGCGGTCGTGTGGCCGTCCGTCTTTCCCGGGTAGGGATAGTTGAATCGGACGCGGAGGTTAGGGCTGAGCTTTTGGAGCTTTTGCTTCCAGAGGCGCGCGAGGACCGCTTCCTTTTTTCGCGCCGGGTCGTAGAGAATTCCCAAGTCCGCATTTCGGACTTCGCCGTTCAATACCGGAGTAAAGCTGTGCACGGAAAGGTGCAGTGCGGGCGGGGAAGTCCTCTTTTGAAGCGCGCCTTCGAGAGCCTTGAGAAATGCACCGCGGTAAGTTTCGAAATATTCTTCCAAAAGGTTCTTTTCCGCATCCGGGAGCGCTTCTGAAAATTCGGAGTAGCGGTGATTTCGGAGACTGTTCCGGTTGAGGTCGATGGCAAGCCTCGTGTAGGAACCCTCGATGGCAAAAGTCGGGCGGAGAATCCTCGAAAGTTCGCGGAAAACTTTGGCCGCTCCGATGTCGTAGCCGCGGTGCGTTTCGAGAACTTTTTGGGCCTTGCGGCTTTTGAAGCGCTCCGCAAGAAATTCGGGCACGGCGTTCGAAGCGTGTTCGCAGCTGAGAAAAAGAGAAAATTCCCTTTTAGGCATAGAGCGTATTTTTCGAAAGCGCATGGGCGAGCTTTCCGTATTCGCGGAGGAAATCGGCGCCCGAGGGCGCCTCTCCCAGGTTCCTCACGAGCGCGCTTGCAAGCGTTCCGCGTTCGAGAATCCGTTCAAGCACGCGCTGCGAGTCTTCGGAAATTTCGTTCCGGACTTCGGAAAAAATGTGCCGGAGAAGCTCTTTCGCCTGCATGGAAGTTCCTTTAATTCCGAAAAGGCGAAGGTAGTCCGCATCGTCGAAAATGGCCTCTTCCGCGCTTTTCACGGTATTTTGCAGAAGGCGTGCAAGCCTGTCCGTTTCAAAGGCGCGTTCCGCTGCTTGAGAACTCCATTTTTCGTTTGCGAGAGCCTTGAGAATAGCCACTTCGAACTCGGCAATGGCGACGTCCGCCCGGGGGCATTCCTGAATATCGACCAGGCGAATTTCAATCGCTCCGCGGTCAAAGCGCGCAATGGCCCCGCGGCTGTTCAAAAAGAAGTGGTTCAAAAGCTTTTCCGGGTCAAAAGGCGCAATGTCCTTTTCGATGCGGGCAAAGATTTTTTGGTTGTAATCCTCTTCGGTAAAGACCGCTTCGGGGATGACTTTTCCGGTGATGCTCGGAATTTTTTCCTGGTTGTGGCGATACGTCTCGATACGCGCGTCCCGGAATCCCGTGTAGCGACCGTCCAGATAGGGGCTCGAAGCGGCCATCGCCGGAATCAGCGGAAGTAAAAGCCGGATGCCCGCGTGGAGCTTTCCGAATTCCTCGTCGCCCGCAAAGGAAATGTTCAGGTGCGTGGACTGGAGGTTTGCCCAGCCGTGTCCGCGGCAGTCAAAGATGCGGTTGTAGGCCTCGTAAATTTCGTTGCAGTCGTAGGGCCAGAGAACCGTTTCCGTCATCGGGTCCATAAAGGGATGCGCCGCGGACGGAAGAAGCTCACCGCCGATGTTTGCAAGGCTCTCGTTTGCCGCGAGAACCTCCCTGTGGAAAGTTTCGCCCCAGCCGACGAGGGTCGTTGTGGGTTCTGCGCACTTGAGCTCCAATACGTGCGAAACAAGTTCGTTCGAAAGTCCGACCGGCCCGTGTTCCGCGTCCGAAAGGTTTTCGCCGTTTTCGTCCTTGCCGAGAACGGCGTCGGCCCGCGGAAGAACCTTTCCCGTTTCCTTCGAAACAATCATGTATTCGAGCTCCAGCCCGAACCGTTCAAAAAGATGCCACTTGGAACTATTCATAGGTAGGAATCGATTCCGTGATGTTGTAAAAGTCTCTGCTGCGCCGAATTCATCCGCTCCTCGATGCGACGGCGGAGGGAATGCATTACGGTCAGGTAAATTTTTTCGCCGCGGAGCGCGTCCTCGATGCCGTCGTCAATGCTCGGGTTGTCGTTCACTTCGATGACCATCGGCTTTCCATCCACTTCCTTGAGATCGACGCCGTAGAGGCCGTTCCCGATGAGGGACGCGACGCGGACCGCCGCCTTGACAATCCCGTGCGGCACGTCATCGAGAGGCACGCAGTCGTAAAGCCCGCACACGTCGTCCTTGTTTTTGGAATTCCAGTTGTAGATTTGCCAGTGGTCCTTTGCCATGTAGTAGCGGCACGCGTAAAACGGTCTCCCGTCAAGAATGCCTATTCGCCAGTCGAACTTTGTCGGCGTAAATTCCTGCGCAATGATAAGGTCGCTGTCCTCGAACATCTTGTCGAGGCTCGCCTGCAGTTCCGCTTCGTCCTTGACCTTGACAACTCCCATGGAAAAGCTCGAATCGGGAGCCTTTAAAATCATCGGGAAGCCTATCTCCTTCGAAAGCTCGTGCCGGTTTTCGGAGTGGGCGATAATCGTGTGCGGCGCCGGAATTTTTCCGACGGTCATCAGCTCCTGCAGATAGACCTTGTTCGAACAGCGGAGAATGCTGTCCGGGTCGTCGATGACGGCAATTCCCTCGGACTGGGCGCGCCTTGCAAACGCATAGGTGTGATGGTTCACGTTGGTCGTTTCGCGGATAAAGAGCGCGTCGAATTCGCCCACGCGGTGGTAATCCTTCTTGGTGATGAGTTCCACGCGAAATCCCGTCTTTTCGGCCGCGGCGATAAACTTTTGGATGGCCTTGGCGTTTGACGGAGGTTCCTTTTCGTCGGGGTTTACGAGAATTGCGAGGTCGTAGAGGTATTCGTCCGGATGCGCCGACGCAAAACGGTTCTTGTCAAAATATTCCTTGGCAAACTGATCGACCATTTCGAGGTGGGACTCGGGAATTTCGTTGACGCAAATGGGTCCGATGCTCTGGATGAGCCACTTTTGCTTGTACACAAAGTGCGCGCGGAGCAGGGGAGCCTGGAACAGCCTGTAGAGCTCTTCGGAAAGTTCGCGGTATTGCGGGCTCACGTTCTGTCCAAAGTAAATCGACAGCGTAAACTCCGTTCCGGTGAGCTTCCGCAGGCTCTTTTGAATCAGATCGTCTATTTCGTCCGAGATGTTTTTGACGACTGCCGGAGCCTTGAAGTCGCGGATGCTCTTGACGTTCGGAATCACCTTGTGTCCGCGAGCCTCGGCGAGAAGCGAAACGTAGTAGCCCTTGCTCTGGTAGCTGTAGTCGCGGCACAGGTTAAAAACGCGCACGTTGCGCATCATCGTGTAGTCCGTCTTGGTGAGGTAATCCTTCGCGGATACAATCTCTATTTCCGGGACGTGGAATTTCCAATTTTTCGGGTTGTTGACAACAATGATCTTTTTCATTTTTTCTTCGGTGAAATGGCGAGAATCAGACTGTCGTAGGTGAGAATTCCGAGCAGGATGCTGTGCACGAGCCTGTTGCGTTCCACTTCGTAGTAGTTGTTGTGGGCTATCGGGTTTGTGCTGTCCGGATCGGCGACGAGAAACTTCTTTTCGTCATTTTCGCCATAGACGACGATGAAGTGTCCCATCGGATCGCCGTGGATATCGTCGAAGACGGACATGTTTTCCGCATTCGTGTATTCGCGTTTGCTCTGGTATAAAAATGTAGTAGAAACGCCCGCGATAAGCGGAATGTTCTTTTTGAAATACCGGTCGAAAAGCCCGGGTTTAAAGTCCTTGAGGTTGACCGTTCCGCCCGCCTCGATAAAGCGGATGTAGGCCTTGATGGCGAGTCTGAGCTTTGCGCGCTTCTTGGCCGCATATTCCAGATGGAGCTTTTCCTTGAGCTCCTCCATGGAAAGATCGACCCAGGTTGGGTCGAAAATTTGCAGGTTGACGGAGTGGATGGTGGCGTCGAATCCGCGGCGAAGCGCATCGAGACCGAGAAAAACTCCAAGCGTCCCGCCGTCTTCGAGCATTTCGATTTCGTCGATGAGGCGCTTGAGGGGAATTTTATAGCCGAAGTGATTGTAGATGGCGTGCAGGCTCGTGGGACCGCACGTCACATCGTCCGGCTGGGGAAGAATCCTGACGTTCATGAAAGTTCCTTATGAAAAGAAACCCTTTACCTTTTCGAGGAGGCTGTCGTCCTTGGCCGTATCCTTGTCCTTGCGAATTTCGGCGAGCTGTTTGTAGAGATCCTTTTCCTTGGACGAAAGGTCGGTCGGAATGGAGGCGTTGACCTCGACAAAGAGGTTTCCTCGCTTTCCGCCGTTGAGCGGGGGAAGTCCCTGGTCGCGCAGACGGAAAACGGAACCGGGCTGTGTTCCCGCCGAAATCTTGATGGAAACTTCGCCGCCGTCGAGGGTCGGAATTCGCTGTGTGCCGCCGAGGACTAACTTGTGGACCGGAATATCCATCGTGCAGTGCAAATCTTCGCCTTCGCGGGTGTAGAAGCTGTCCTTCTTTTCTGTGATGACGACGAGAAGGTCTCCCGAGGCGCCGCCGCGCGGGCCCGAATGACCTTCGCCGCGGAGCGTCAGATACTGCCCTTCGGAAATGCCCACCGGAATCTTGATGGAAATGGTTTCTTCTTCGAGGTTGCGGCCTTCGCCGTGGCAGACCGCGCACGGTTTTCCGATGACCTCTCCGAGGCCTCCGCAGTCCGGGCAGGCGGATTCGCTCACCATCTGGAAGAAGGAACGCGTGACGCGGCGTACGCGGCCCGTTCCGTTACACGTCGGACACGTCTTGACGTCCGTTCCGCCCTTGCCAGCGCATTCCGTGCACGGCGCATAGCGTTTGAGACGAACCTTTTTGGTCGCGCCCGTGAGAATTTCCTTGTAGGACAGCGCCATGCGAATTTGCAGATCCTGACCGCGCGGAGGCCCCTGACGCCCGGACTTGGACGAGGAGCGGAATCCGCCAAAGCCTCCGAACCCGCCGCCGAAAATATCGCTGAACTGGCTGAAAATATCATCCATGTTGCTGAAACCGCCAAAGCCTCCGGCGCCTCCGGCGCCGCCCGGCATCGCATGGCCGAACTGGTCATACTGGGCGCGTTTCTTTGAGTCGGAGAGAACTTCGTAGGCTTCGGCCGCCTCCTTGAACTTTTCTTCCGCTTCCTTGTTGCCCGGGTTCTTGTCCGGGTGATACTTGATGGCGAGCTTCTTGTAGGCGTGCTTGATGTCCTCGGCGCTTGCGTCCTTGGAAACACCCAGAACTTCGTAGTAATCTCTTTTCTCTGCCATAAAAATCGTCTCGTTGAAAATGGATGGGTTGCTGGAAAATATATAAAAGGATTTTCCCCTCTTTCGAGAGGAAAATCCGATTTTCTTTTTAGTCCGAAAGAAGCATTATTTCTTCTTGTCGTCATCGACGACGGTGTAGTCGGCATCGATCGGTCCGTCGTTCTTGCCGTCGTTCTTCGGGGCTTCGCTTGCGTGCGGGGCGCTCGAGGCTCCGGCGGAAGGTCCGCCCTGGGCGGCTCCGGCCATCGAAGAAATCATGTTCTGCAGCTTGTTGATGGCCGCATCGATTTCTTCCTTCGAACCGTTATCCTTCTTGTCCTTGATTTCCTGAATCGCGGACTCGAGTTGGCTCTTGGTGTCGGCGGGGATCTTGTCGCCTGCTTCCTTGAGCTGCTTTTCGGCCTGATAGACCATCTGTTCGGCGCGGTTCTTCGCATCTTCGCGTTCGCGGTCGGCCTTGTCCTTTTCGGCGTTCGCTTCCGCGTCCTTCTTCATGCGTTCGATGTCCGCTTCGGAAAGTCCGCTCGAAGTGGTAATCTTGATGGACTGTTCCTTGCCGGTTTCCTTGTCCTTGGCGCTTACGTGGACGATGCCGTTCGCATCGATGTCGAACGTAACTTCGATCTGCGGCACTCCGCGCGGTTTCGGGCTGATGCCCGTGAGGTCGAAGTGTCCGAGTGTGCGGTTGTCGCGCGCATAGGTGCGTTCGCCCTGGAGCACGTGAATTGTCACCGCGGACTGGTTGTCTTCGGCCGTGCTGAAGACCTGGCTCTTTTTGGTCGGAATCGTCGTGTTGCGTTCGATGAGCTTTGTCATCACGCCGCCGAGCGTTTCGATACCGAGGGAAAGCGGGGTCACGTCAAGCAGAAGGACGTCCTTCACGGAAGAGTCACCGGAGAGGACCGCGCCCTGGACCGCCGCGCCGATGGCGACGACTTCGTCCGGGTTCACGCCCTTGTTCGGTTCCTTGCCGAAAAATTCCTTCACCTTGGCCTGGACTGCCGGAATGCGGGTCGATCCGCCGACGAGAATGACCTCGTCAATGTCGGAAAGGCTCAGTCCGGAATCTTCGAGGCACTTCTTGCAGGGGCCGACGGTACGTTCGACGAGGTGCGCCGTGATCTGGTCGAACTTGGCACGGGAAAGCGTCAGGTCGAGGTGCTTCGGACCGGTCGCGTCCGCCGTGATGAACGGCAGGTTGATGTTTGTCGAGGAGGTCGCGGAAAGGTCGATTTTTGCCTTTTCGGCCGCGTCCTTCAGGCGCTGCAGGGCCATCTTGTCGCTCTTCAGGTCAATGCCGGGGTTCGTCTTCTTGAATTCGTCGTTGATCCAGTCGATGATGACTTCGTCGAAGTTGTCGCCGCCGAGCATCGTGTCGCCGTTGGTCGCCTTCACCGTGAACATGCCGTCGTCGATTTCGAGAATGGAAATATCGAAGGTTCCGCCGCCGAGATCATAGACCGCGACCTTTTCGCTCTTCTTCGAATCGAGACCGTAGGCGAGCGCCGCGGCGGTCGGTTCGTTCACAATGCGGAGAACGTCAAGGCCCGCAATTTTTCCGGCGTCCTTGGTGGCCTGGCGCTGCGAGTCGCTGAAGTAGGCGGGAACCGTAATCACGGCCTGCGTCACGGGCTGTCCCAGGTAATCCTCGGCGGTCTTCTTCATCGCCTGCAGGACCATGGCGGAAATCTCAGGAGGCGCAAATTCCTTGTCGCCGATTTTAACGCGGAGCAGGTCGTTTCCCGATCCGACGATCTTGTAGGGCATGTGCTTTTCCGCGTCGCTGCATTCGCCCGCGCGGCGTCCCATAAAGCGCTTGATGGAGTAAATCGTGTTTTCCGGATTGGTGATGGCCTGACGCTTGGCAACGTGTCCGACGAGGCGTTCGCCGTTCTTGCCGAATGCGACAATCGACGGGGTAGTGCGGAAACCTTCCGCGTTGGCGATGACGACGGGCTTTCCGCCTTCCATCACGGCAACGCAGCTGTTGGTGGTTCCGAGGTCAATTCCGATAATCTTACTCATGGTCTTTCTCCTTAAATTTTTTTTCGCACTTGTTTAAGCAAAATTTATGCCAACTTTTGACAGTGCCTTAAATTTGTTGAATTTGACTATTTGGATAAAAAATGTTTCATTTTGAAGCGGCACCGGACGAAACGATGACCTTCGCCGTCTTCAAAAGCTTGTTCTTGAGCTTGTAGCCTTTTTGGAAAACCTGAAGAACGTGGGACTCCGGCACCTCGTCGGAGGCCTGGCGCATGAGGGCTTCGTGATAGTTCGGGTCAAAAGGCTCTCCAACGGGGTCGAGCTGCTCGAGGCCCGCATCCTTGAGAATCTTCGCGAACTGGTCGTGAATCATCTGGATGCCCTTGGCAAACGCGTCGTAGTCTTTCTGCTTGTTGTTGTCGGGGTGGGCGGCGCGCTCAAAGTTGTCGAGGACCTCGGAGAGCTTTTCGAGAAGCTTCGCATTGGCCGTGTCAATCAGGTCGAGCTGTTCCTTGGCCGTGCGGCGCCTGAAGTTGTCGAATTCCGCCATCAGACGGACGTAGCGGTCCTTGCTTTCGGCGAGCTGAGCCTTGAGGGCTTCAATTTCTGTCTTTTCGGCTTTTTCCGCGGAGGTTTCGGGCTGTTTCGCTTCCGGGGCCTCCTGAGCTTTCTCCGTTTTTTCTTCGGTTTTTGCTTCTTCGCTCGGCTTTTCGGCCGCGTCCAGAATTTCTTCCGCTTTCTTTACAATGTCTTCGTCGGGGGTGGGCTGTTTGGTTTCTTCGGACATGTCTTGCCTTTTTGAATTGTTTTTGCCTAAAAATAAAGCAAAATGCGTGCCATCCGAAATTTGCGTCGGATTCGGGGACTGTGGAACTTTCCCGTTTAATTTTGAAACAAAAAAGGACACCACGCAAGTGGTGTCCTGAATTTTCCCGGAAAGGGGGAGGATTACATCATCCCGCCCATTCCGCCGCCCATGCCCTGCGGGGCCGGAGCGGGCTTGTCTTCTTTCTTCTCGGCGATGACGCAGTCGGTCGAAAGGAGCATCGAGGCGATGGAAGAGGCGTTCTTGAGAGCGGTCTTCGTCACCTTGGCCGGGTCGATGACGCCGGCCTTGATGAGGTCTTCATAGACGTCCGTCTTCGCGTTGTAGCCGAAGCCGTCCTTGCCTTCCTTGACCTTGTTCACGACGACGGAGTCTTCGAGACCCGCGTTCTTCACAATCTGGCGGAGAGGCTCCTCGATTGCGCGGCGGATGATCTTTGCACCGGTCTGTTCGTCGGAATTGTTGAACTTGAGGTCGTCGATTGCGCTTGCGGCGCGGATGAGCGCGACTCCGCCGCCCGGGACGATGCCTTCTTCGACAGCGGCGCGGGTTGCGTGCATGGCGTCATCGACGCGGTCCTTCTTTTCCTTCATTTCGACTTCGGTTGCGGCACCGACCTTGATCACGGCAACGCCGCCGGCGAGCTTCGCGAGGCGTTCCTGGAGCTTTTCCTTGTCGTAGTCGCTCGTGGTCGTTTCGATCTGCTTCTTGATCTGTCCGACGCGGGCCTTGATGGCTTCGGCATTGCCGGCGCCTTCAACGATCGTCGTGTTGTCCTTTGTAATGGTCACGGACTTGGCGCGGCCGAGAACCGTAATCGGGGCGTCTTCGAGCTTTGCACCCGTTTCTTCGGAGACAAGCTGTCCGCCGGTGAGAATCGCGATGTCCTGCAGCATGGCCTTGCGGCGGTCGCCAAATCCCGGAGCCTTGACGGCTGCGACTTTCAGCGTGCCGCGGATCTTGTTCACGACGAGCGTTGCGAGAGCTTCGCCATCGACGTCTTCCGCGACGATGAGAAGTGCCTTGCCCTGCTTTGCGACCTGTTCGAGAATCGGGAGCAGATCCTTCATGGAGCTGATCTTCTTGTCGTAGAGCAGAATGAACGGATTGTCGAGGCTCACTTCCATCGTTTCCGTGTTGGTCGCGAAATACGGGGAGAGGTAGCCGCGGTCGAACTGCATACCTTCGACGACGTCGAGGGTCGTTTCGGCGGTCTTGGATTCTTCGAGCGTAATCACGCCGTCCTTGCCGACCTTTTCCATGGCATCGGCGAGGAGTTTTCCGATTTCGGTGTCGTTGTTTGCGGAGATGGTCGCAACCTGTGCGATGTGATCCTTGCCGTTCACCTTGACGGCCATCTTGGCGAGCTTCTCGATGACGGCGTTCACGGCGGCGTCCATGCCGCGCTTGATGTCCATCGGGTTTGCGCCGGCGGCGACGTTCTTCAGGCCTTCGCGGGTAATCGCCTGGGCGAGAACGGTAGCGGTGGTGGTTCCGTCACCTGCGGCGTCGCTCGTCTTGCTTGCGACTTCCTTCGCCATCTGGGCCCCGAGATTTTCGTAGGTGTCTTCCAGTTCGACTTCTTTCGCAACGGTCACGCCGTCCTTCGTCACGTTCGGTGCGCCGTAGGACTTGCCGATCATCACATTGCGGCCCTTGGGACCGAGAGTGACTTTTACCGCGTTGGCGAGTTTATCGACGCCCTTCATCAGCGATTCACGGGCTGCGACGTCAAACTTCAGTTGTTTTGCCATTTTGAATTCTCCTAATCAATAAATCTTTTGAACCTGTTAAAGAATCGCGAAAATGTCGCTTTCGCGGACAATCAGGTAGTCCTTGCCCTCGACCGTGATTTCGGTGCCGCTGTACTTTCCGTACAGGACCTTGTCTCCGACCTTGACGTCCATCGCGACGAGCTTGCCGCAATCGTCCTTTTTGCCGGGGCCCACGGCGACGACGGTTCCCTGCATCGGCTTTTCCTTTGCGTTGTCGGGAATGTAGAGACCGCTTTCGGTTTTGGCTTCGGCCGGAGCGGGTTCGATTAAGACTCTGTCTGCAAGTGGCTTGATCATGATGATGTTTACCTCGTTTTGTTGAAACATTTGCCGCAGGGCGGCTTCTTTTGTTCGCCAAATGTTATGCAAGAATCGTGCCAATATGACTATCTCGGTAAATCGGCGAAATTTAAGGGAAAATTGTCAAAATTTGATGCGGGTATGTTTCAAAATGAAACAATGTTTTAAAATGCAGGTGTCATTCCGCGGACCTTGCGGATTTTCTATATTTCGCGCGAACCCAAAAGCGAGGCATTCGATGAGCTATCAGTCCAAGGCACAAGAAAACTTCAAGACCCTTTCGTCCAATCCCTATCCGGGCCGCGGCATCGTCCTCGGAACTTCCCCGGACGGAAAGTCCCTGGTGCAGGTTTACTGGATTATGGGACGGAGCGAAAACAGCCGGAACCGCGTCTTTGAACTGGAAGCCTCCGGCTTTGTGCGCACGAAGGCCTTTGACGAGAGCAAACTCTCCGATCCGCATCTCATCATCTACTACCCGGCCCGCGATCTTCCGAATGCGCACATCGTAACGAACGGCGACCAAACCGATACGATTTACGATGCGCTCCGTCTCGGCGGAACTTTTGAAAGTGCGCTTGCCACCCGCGAATACGAGGACGACTCCCCGAACTTTACGCCGCGCATTTCGGGTATCACCTACCGGAACGCAAATCCGTTCGTTTACCAGCTTTCGATTTTAAAGTCCGCGGACAATTCGGAAGAGGCGGGCTGCATCCGCGAAACGTTCGGCTATGAAAAGGCGCTTCCGGGCCTTGGACATTTCGTTTCGACCTATGTGACGAACGGAAGCCCCATTCCGTCGTTTGAAGGCGCTCCGCAATGGATGCCCGTTTTCGAAACGGCCGAGAAGACTCTCGACGCCTACTGGAACGCCCTTGACGCATCGAACAAGGTTTCCCTGCTTGTGAAGTGGATTGACCGCGAAACGTTCCGTGCGAGAACGCTTATTGTGAACAAGCTCGGCTGAGAAGATCGGAAGACCTGCCTGTATCCGTTTTTGTCGGCTCCGGAGCGCGCGATAAAGCCGCCTTCCCGAAGCTTTTTCATGTTTGCGATAATGCTTTTACGGGTTATTCCGAGGGCATCGGCCAGTTCGGATTGGGTCATATAGGGATTTTTGCGCAATGCTTCCAAAATTTTCCGTTGATTTGCAGTAACCTTTTCGCTGTCGATTACCTGCTTGATGACTTGTTTTTGGGCGTCGCTCCTTCGTCGCAACGGCTAAAATGCTCCCGATGGTCGCATTTTATC
>CAVBPX010000042.1:0-20979 GCA_963597395.1 Eggerthellaceae bacterium
AAGGTCACCTCTAAAAATTCAATTTTCAAAAATTTGGTTGCGACGCTTCGCGCTGGTTCGTCATTCAAAGTGCCAAATACATCCAGTATTCGCCACTTTTCATTCCTGCCTTCGCTCGGTCTCACTCAAATTTTCTTTACCAAAGCAATTTTTAGAGGTGACCAAAAGTTTTTGTTCGCTTCTTTTGATGTTTGCACTTTTGTGCGGCTGCATTCTTTTTACCGCGTGCGAAAAGCGCGAGGCGAGCCTTTCGGAAATAGCCATAGGCGCGATTCCTTACCGGACGAAGGCTCCCGTCAAGACGCAGTTTTACGATTCGCTCGCCGTGAAAGGAAGGCTTCCGGCCTCCTGGCTTGCGGGCGGGTATGCGGTTTCGAACATGGCGGAGGTGACGTTTCTTCCGATGCCCGGCGATACGCTCTTTGTGCGGATTCTCGAATTTGCGGATGACGTTTCGGCGCTTGCGTTTTATTTGAACTGCGGACTTGTGCAGGAGGCGCTTCCCGTCGTGGAAGGGGCTGCCCGCGAAATTGCGATGCGGTCGGGGCGAAAGCTTTTTGTGTTTCGGTATGGGCTTTTGCGGAACCATTCCCGCGCGGAACTCGAGCATTACGTACAAAGTTTCCCCGGGTATCGCTCCGGGCTTCCGCAGGAGTTTTTGAGCCTTCCGTTTGCGGGGCGGATTCCGGGCGAAACATCCATCCAGATTCGGAACTTTTTGGGCGTCCCGTCGGAAATCCCGATGCTCGTGCAGGGATACCGCGCCGAAGACCTTTCGTGGAATGCGGCCCGAAGCTGGAAATCCGAGTCTTCGGACGCCTGGCGAGGCTTTGTCGCGGAACTTCAAAAGTCGGGGAGGGACGTTCGGATTGAGTCCGACACGGTTCGGTTTGACGCCGGAGCGGGCATGCGTGGGACGGCTCTTCGGCTTCCGGGCGGAAGAATCGTGTGCGTCTGGGGATTTTTGGACGAAATTTCCCTGCAAAAGCGCTTTGCGGAGGCGTCCCGAAGCGTTTACGATTCCCCGGAATAACTAGATTTTGAATATGGCACAAATCGATACTCTTGCAGAAACCATTCTCGAAAAGCTCCGCGCCGTTTCGCAGGCGGAGACCGTTATCGGAAAACCCATCCTTTCCGGTTCGACGACCGTTATCCCCGTAAATCGCGTTTCGATGGGCTTTGCGCTCGGCGGAAAAAAGGACGATGCGTCCGTTTCGGGCGGTGGCGTTTCCATTAACCCGGTGGCGTTTGTCGTCATTTCCGAAAACGACGTTCGCGTAATGCCTATTTCGAAGGACAATTCCATTGTGTCGAAGGTGGCGGACCTCGTGCCCGACGTTCTTTCGGCTTTTAAGGGAAAATCCAAGGCGGACGAGGCCTAGCGCTTTTCTGTTCCAAATTTTCTATATTCCCACTTGTTCATTTTTAACCTAGGGTGCTTATGCGCTTTTTGAATCTTTTGAAAAAATCCGTTCTTCCTGTGATGCTCTGCTCGGCCCTCGCTTCGGCCCAGCTGATGAACGGCAAAAATTTTGATGTCATCTACGTCGGAAAGACGGGAATTTCGCAAGGAAAAATCGACAGTCTCGCGGATGCGCTGGCAAAGGCCCAGGCCCGCGGACGGACCATTCCCGCCGAGGCCAAACAGCAGTTCCGGTGGGCGGTCATCGACAACCTGGTCGGTCAGGAACTGGTGAAGCTCGAGGTGAAGGCGCTCGGCATCCAGGCCCCGAAGAACCGCGTCGATAGCGTTTCGCAGCTTTTCAAGGCTCAATACCCGAGCATTGAGCAGTTCAACAAGGAACTGAAAAAGAATCACATTACGGAAGCCCAGTTTAACGAGAAAATCAAGTCGCAGCTTGAAAGCGACATGCTCCTCGAAAGCAAGGTGCCTTACCCGGCGGACCCGACCGATAAGCAGATTGCCGCCTACTGGGAACTGAACAAGAACAAGGTTTCCATCAACGATACGATCAGCGGCGCGCGCATTCTTTTGAAATCGAAGAAGGGCGAGTCGAAAGAGGCCATTGCCGACAAAAAGGAACTTTTGAAGGGTCTTGCCGCCCAGGTGCGCCTCGGAAAGGCGAGCTTTGCCGTTCTCGCCGCACAATACAGCGATGATGCCGAAGCCAAGAAGACGGGCGGCGTGATGACGAAGTTCCTGGCGAAGTCGAAAGGCGCGGATTTTGCGAAGGCCATTTCCAAGCTCTCCGTGGGCGATATTTCGGACGTGTTCTCGACGTCGGAAGGCCTGCAGATTTTTATGCTCACCGAAAAGAACGACGGCAAGTTTGAGAACTACAAGGTACAGATTGACTACATTCTGCGCGTCCAGGGTGAACAGGAACGCCAAATGAAGCTCAAAAAATATCTCGACGAGCTGGCGAAAAAGTACAAGGTCAAATACACGAACAAGGACTACACGCCGGAAAACGCGATTGGAGGCTCCAAGTAATGGCCGCGACTTCGCACACAGGGCTTGCCGAACTCCGCGTGAGAATCGACAGGCTCCGGGGGTATCTTTGACCTCGGGTCTAAGGAAGTAGAACTTTCCGTTTTGGAAAAACAGTCCGGCGATCCGGCGCTTTGGAACGACCAGTCCAAGGCGCAGAGTCTTCTCAAAAAAATCACATCGCTCAAAAAGACCATTACGGAATGGACCGAGGTGTCCACGTCTTGTGACGATCTTTCAGAACTTTACGAAATGGCGAAGTCCGAACCGGATTCGCAGGAACTTTTCGACAGCGTCGAAGCGGACTTCCAGGCGCTAGTCAAACGGGTCGACGAGATGGAATTCCGCCGGATGCTTTCGGGACCGGACGATGCGTGCCCGGCTCTGCTTTCGATTCATCCGGGCGCGGGCGGAACGGAGGCTCACGACTGGGCCGAAATGCTCCTTCGCATGTACAAGCGCTTTTTGGAACGCGAAGGCATGGATTTTAAGATTATCGACGTGCAGGAAGGTGAAGAGGCCGGCATCAACAGCGCGACGATAGAAATCAAGGACGAATTCGCCTATGGCCTTTTGCGGTCGGAGATAGGCGTGCACCGCCTTGTGCGCATTAGTCCGTTCGATGCAAACGCCCGCCGTCACACGAGCTTTTGCGCGGTTTTCCTCTACCCGATGCATGAGGACGTGGAGTTCGAAATCAACCCGGCGGATATTCGGGTGGACGTCTATCGGTCTTCGGGCGCGGGCGGACAGTATATCAACAAGACGGATTCCGCGGTGCGCATGACGCACATTCCGACGGGAATCGTCGCCAGCTGCCAGACGGAACGCTCGCAAATTCAGAACCGCGCAACGGCCCTCAAGATGCTAACGACGATGGTCGCCGAGCATTACCGCGAAGAGGAAGAGGCCAAGCGCGACGCGCGCCTCGCCGAAAAGAAGAAGGTGGAATGGGGCTCGCAAATTCGCAGCTACGTGCTCCAACCCTACCAGATGGTAAAGGATTTGCGTACAAACGAAGAAACGTCGGACACGACCGGCGTCCTCGACGGAAAAATCAAGCCTTTCATCAACGCGTATCTGTTGAGCACGTCCCAGGCGGACAAGCCAGCGGAATAAGGCCCGGGTTTCTCCGGAAAGACGTTTGACAAAAATTGTCATTCCTTGAATGGCACGGTCTCGTTTTGTCGTCGTCCTGGAGCGGAGTTCAGAACTTAGAGCCTAGAACTTAGTTCAGAGTGGAGTGTGGAGAGTGGAGATGAAGTTCGGGCCTAAACGCCCGGGCGTTTTTGTCCACGAAAATGTTCGCGCCGCGAAAAAGAGGTTCGCTTTGCAACAGGAATGTTCGCTTTGCGACAAAAGTGTCATCGCAAAATGTTTGTCAAGGATTGAATTTGAACTTCTTTTTTTTTATTCTTGGGGCGGAGACATTATGTTTACACACAAAACGAAAATTGTTTGTTCGATGGGCCCGACGACGGCAAGCGACGAGATAGTCTCGCGGCTGATTGTTGCCGGAATGAACGTCGCCCGGTTTAACTTTTCGCACGGTACGCACGAGACGCATTTGGAAGCGATGGAGCGCGTAAAGCGCGTGTCGGCGGCGTTAAAGCGTCCGATAGCCCTGATGCTCGATACAAAAGGCCCGGAAATCCGAACGGGAAATACCGTGGGGAACCTTCCCGTGCTCATTCGGAAGGGAGATTCCGTATGCGTTACGGTCGATGGCGCGGAGACGGTTGCTGCGACGGATAAGGAAAGCGCGAAAATTTCCGTTTCGTGGAAAGAACTTCCGCAGCGTATCGAAAAAGGAAACCGGATTCTTGTCGCGGACGGACTTTTGGAACTCGAGGTGCTGGAAACGGACGGTTTTACGGTTCGCACCGTGGCCAAAAATTCGGGCGAAATTTCCAGCCGAAAGAACGTGAACCTTATCGGTCTGCACGCCGGGCTTCCCATTATGAGTGAGCAGGACAAAATGGACATTCGCTTTGGCGTCGAACAGGATGTCGATTTTATCGCGGCGAGCTTCGTGAGCTATGCGAGCGAGGTGCAGGAAATTCGCCGCTATCTGGAGAGCCTGGGGTCCAAGGCGCGTATCATTGCCAAAATCGAGAACGAAGAGGGATTAAACAACATTCGCGAAATTGCACAGGTCGCGGACGGCGTGATGATTGCCCGCGGAGATTTGGGCGTGCAGCTTCCGACCGAAAAGATTCCGCTCGCCCAAAAGCACATTATTCGTATTTGCCGTCAGTTTGGAAAGCCCGTGATTACGGCGACCCAGATGCTCGAATCGATGATTTCGCATCCGCGGCCCACACGTGCGGAACTGACCGACGTCGCAAACGCCATCTTTGACGGAACCGATGCGGTGATGCTCTCCGGCGAGACGGCCAACGGAAACTATCCGATCGAAGCGGTCGAGACGATGGTCCGCGTGGCGGTGACCGTCGAATATTCGCCCGAGTATTACAAAAAGATGCGCGAATCGTTCGAAATGGACCTTCACGGGGACATTAGCCGTATTGTTTCGCAAAACGCCTACCAGACGGCCCGGGACGTCAATGCGACTGCCATCATTACGCCGACGCTCAGCGGAAATACGGCCCGGATGGTGAGCATGTTCCGCCCGGAACAGCCGATTCTCGCGGTGACGCCCAATAAACAGGTGGTGCGGCAACTGCTTCTCAACTGGGGAATTTTTCCGCTGATGGCGGAACTGGTGACGGATTCCGACGACATGGTGCAGAACGCCATCAAGAGCGCCCACGACGCGGGAGCTGTCCATATTTCGGACAGAATCGTGATGGTTTCGGGATTTCCGCTGTCGGCTTCCGTCGTCAACACGATCCGTGTTCTTTACGTAGGGAACGAACTGGTGAAGGCGGAAACGGGCGGAGCCGCCTCGGTGGATCATCCGCGGGCGAACGGCCGGATTCTTCGGGCCCGGACGCCGACCGAAGCCTATATGCTTTTGCGAAAGGAAAGCAACGAGATTCTCCTTTGCCCGTCGCTTTCGGAAGAATACATTCCGGTGCTTCGCGAAGTTCGGGGCGTTATTGTCGAAGGCGAGTGCAAGATTCCCCTCGAGACGCTTCCGCTCATCAATCCGCGGCTCGTGTGGCTGTTTGGCGTAAAGGGTTCGCTGAAAATGCTCGAACCGGGCCTTGCTGTGACGATTGACGGCAAGAGTCTGGTCGTTTACGAGGGACGCCTGTAGCCCGAAATGTAAAATCGGTGTAAAGTCGGGGTAAATCTTCTTAAAAATGAGGATTTGCCCCCTTTTTTTTAAGATTTTCCGTGCCTAATTTTAGGGCATGGATATTTACGTCATCATTATCGGAATCCTTTTTCTCCTCGCCATTTTCGACCTCATCAACGGCGTTTCGAACGATGCGTCGAACTTTTTGAACTCGGCGGTCGGTTCGCGGGCTTTCGGCTTCAAGTTTTTGATTGCGATTGCCGCATGCGGAATTCTCATCGGAGCCTCCTTTTCGAGCGGGATGATGGACGTGGCGCGGCATGGAATTTTTCAGCCGCAGCATTTTGTCTTTACGGAAATCATTGCGATATGCGTGGGCGCGATGCTCACCGACGTGGTTCTTCTCGACATTTTCAATACGCTCGGGCTTCCGACCTCGACGACCGTTTCAATGGTCTTTGAACTTTTGGGCGGGACATTTTCCCTTTCGATGATTAAACTGCACCGCGGCGCCGAGGGACTTTCGCTCGGAGACCTGGTGAACTCCGAAAAGGCGCTTTCGGTGATTATCGCAATCTTTACGTCGGTGGCGATTGCGTTTGTTTTTGGCTGGCTCGTGCAATGGATTTCGCGCGCCCTTTTTACGTTCCGCTACAAGCCCCGCGAAAAGTATTTTATCGCGGCTTTCGGCGGTCTTTCGCTCGCGGCGATCTTTTACTTTGTGGTTTTCCAGGGCCTTAAAGGTTCCGCGCTTTCGATTCCGGAAGTTCTTACCCAAAACAAGGGGACGACTTTTGCCGTGAGCTTTGTTGTGTTTGCGGTGCTTTCCGAGGTGCTGTTCCTTTTGAAGTTTAACGTGCTGCGCCTGATTGTCGCCGCCGGGACCTTTTCGCTGGCGCTTTCCTTTGCCGGAAACGACCTGGTGAACTTTATCGGCGTTCCGCTCGCCGGTCTCTCGGCCTTTATGTCTTACACGAACAGCGGTCTCCCCGCAAACGAGGCCGTGATGAGCGCCCTTTGCGAATCGGAAAAGAGCCTCTGGTGGATTCTTTCGCTTGCGGGCGTCGTGATGGCGCTTTCGCTCGCCTTTTCGCGCAAGGCCCGGAACGTGATCAATACCTCGGTTTCGCTCGCAAGCCAGACGTCCTCGGAGGAGCTTTTTGGCACGAGCCCCGTTGCCCGGGCGTTTGTGCGCTATGCGGACTCGACGGCATCGGTTATTCGCGGAATGATTCCCTCGAAGGTTCGCGCCGTCCTTGCGAGCCGTTTCAATACGCGAAAATTGCAGCTCGAAAAAAGCGACGCGGCTTTTGACCTGTTGCGGGCTTCCATCAACCTGATGCTTGCGAGCGTTCTCATTTCGCTCGGAACGTACTTCAAGCTTCCGCTTTCGACGACGTATGTGACGTTCATGGTCGCGATGGGAACCTCTCTCGCCGACAAGGCGTGGGGCCGCGAAACGGCCGTCTATCGCATTACGGGCGTCTTTTCGGTTATCGGCGGATGGTTCTTTACGGCCTTTGCCGCGTTCGTGTGCGCGTTTATTGTGAGCGGCGCCGTTTACTTTGGCGGAATTCCCGTCATGATTCTCCTCTTTTTGCTCGTCGTGGGCTTTATCATCCATTCGAATGTCCGCTACAGCAAAAAGGTAAAGTCGAAGGATTCCGCGGCGGAAGAGTTCCACGCGATTATGGCGGAGAAGGATCCGAAGAAGGCTTTCCCCATGATCCGCAGCCACTATGCGAAGGGCTGGGGCTGGTTCCTCGTCTTTGTGGAAGATACCCTGCGCGATTCCCTTACGGCTCTCGCCGAGGAAGACCTCGACACGCTCCGCTATGTGCGCCAGAAGATGAAGGAAGAATACAAGACGCTTCACCGGCTGCGCCACGAAGGGTTCTCCTGTTCGCAAAAGATGACGCTCGAGGATTCGCTCGCCAAAAAGTTCTTCCTCTACCAGGCGAACGACTTTGCCATGTCGCTTTACTTTGGGCTTGAACGTGTGCACAAGCCGAGCCTGAACCACGTCGATAACCATTTGACGCCGCTTTCCGAAGAGCAGAAGGCGATTGTTCTCAAGGTGGCGGATTCGATGCGCGACGTGATTGAGGACTCCGCGCGGATGATTCTCGACGGGGATTATTCGATGTTCGATACTCTTCAGAACCGAATCCGTTCCGTCGGCGGAAAGATTGTGAACATCCGCAAGGCCGCGATGCAGGAAAAGGCTCGCGAAAGTCAAAACGTGGCAAGCGTCGATCTGCTCTTTTTGACGGTCCTCTACGAATGTCGCGCGATTCTCGACGCAACGGGCTATCTGGTAAAGTCTTCGAAAAAACTGATGACCGATTTGGTATAAAATACCCGATTTCGTCCAGATTTTACAAAACTTCTCGCCGAATTTTACGTTCGGCGTTTATTTTTTAAATGGAATTTGAAATCCAAAAGGAAAAGCCTATGATTTGCATTGTGGAAGACGACAAGGACATTCGGGAAATGGAAGCCTATGCGCTCAAAAGTGCGGGCTTTGAAGTTTTTTCCGCATCTTCTTCGGAGGAATTCTTTGCCGGAATTTCGGAAAAGACTCCGGAACTTGTGGTGCTCGACGTGATGCTTCCGGGAAAGGACGGCTTTTCGATTCTCGGCGACTTGCGGCGGAATCCCTCGACTTCAAAGGTGCCCGTGATGATGGTGACCGCCAAGACGACGGAACTCGATAAAATCAAGGGGCTCGATTCCGGGGCGGACGACTATCTGACAAAGCCTTTTGGCATTATGGAATTTTTGGCGCGCGTGCGCGCCCTGCTTCGCCGGAGCGAAATGCATTCCGAAAATTCTCCGGTCGAAAAAAAGGAAGTGTTTAGGCTGGGACCGATTGAAATTGACGATTTGCGGCATTCGGTAAAAGTAAACGGCGCTCCCGTGGAACTGACGTTTAAGGAATACGAGGTCTTGAAGCTTCTCTGTTCAAAGCCGGGCATCGTCTTTGGACGCGAACAGCTGATGGAACGCGTCTGGGGCATTGATGCGGCGATTGAATCGCGGACGGTCGATATGCACGTCAAGACGCTGCGGAAAAAACTCGGAAGCGCGGGCGAATGCATTCGGACGGTCCGGAACGTGGGATACAAGGCGGAAAGCGAGGAATCTTATGAAGGAAAAACTGAGCTTTAGTCTTTTTTATGTGGGGCTTCTTGCGGCTGTCATCGCGATGCTCCTTACGGCGGGCGCGTTTCGCTCGAGTATTTCGGAACAGACGGTTCTTGACCTGAAGCAGCAGGGAGCCGTCGTCGCGAACGCCTATTCGCTCATCGATTCTTCGGAGGAACTCGGAAAGTTTACGACGGCGACGCTTCGCATTACGCTTATCTCGCACGACGGAAGGGTCCTTTTTGAATCGGATGCGAAAAAGGATTCGATGGACCTGCATCTTTCAAGGCCCGAGGTCAAAGCGGCTCTCGAAAACGGCGAGGGCACGAGCTTTCGACTTTCGCACACGCTCGAAACGGATGTCTATTACTATGCGCGGCTTCTTCCCGACGGAAACGTCTTGCGGCTTTCCATCCGAAAGAGCAGCGCGTTCTCGGTCATTTCGAGCGTCTATCCGAAGCTCGTCGTGCTTTTGATTGCGATTCTTCTCCTGTCGCTCTTTTTTGCGCACATTCTCGCGAACCGTTTTGTGGAGCCTATCCGCCGTCTTGCGGAAAATCTCGACTCGGTACGCTTCCCGGAATGCGATCTCGTGTACAAGGAATTTACGCCTTTTGCCCGCGAAATCAAGCGGGAACGCGACAACACGGCGCGCGAAATGTCCCGGCTCAAGTTTGAACGGAACCGTTTTCACACGCTTATCGAGGACATGTCCGAGGGCATGATTCTGCTCGATTCGAAGAACGACGTCGTGATGGTAAACGGAGTCGCCCGTGAAATGTTCCATGCCGAAGGAGACTTTACGGGAAGGAACATCCGATGCTTTTCGCGGAACATCGCTCTCAACAATGCCGTGGAACAGGCAGCCGGCGGTAAAAAGGGCGATGCGGAAATCCAGGTGGCGGGAAAGGACGTTCGCCTCATCGCGAGCCCCGTATTTGTGAGCGGGGAAGTTTCGGGCGTCATTCTCATTTTGCTCGACGTGACCGAAAAGAAGAACCTTTCGGACATGCGCGAAAAGTTTACGGCGAACGCCTCGCACGAGTTGAAAACTCCGCTCACGTCCATTGCGGGATACGCGGAAATGATTGAATCGGGCATGGCGAAACCCGAGGACATTCCGGAGTTTGCACGCAAGATCCACAAGGAGTCCGAGCGGCTTTTGAACCTCACGAACGACATTATGAAGCTTTCGGAACTCGACGAGGCAAGCCCGGACGCTCTTGCGCTCGAAAACGTCAATGTGACGGAGATGCTTTCGGAAATCGTTTCGACGCTTGAACCTCTTGCGTCCAGGCGGAACATTTCGGTCAAGGTCCCGACGGAGAGCTTCTTTGTGGAAGGCGACAAGAGCAAGCTCTTTGAGCTGTTCTACAATCTGATTGTGAACGCGATTCGCTACAACAGGGATTCCGGAACCGTGGACGTGGTTTATGACGGAAAGTCCGTCGTGGTCCGCGACACGGGCGTAGGCATTGCCGAGGAACATTTGCCGCATATCTTTGAGCGTTTTTACCGCGCCGACAAGAGCCGCTCCAAGGAAACCGGCGGAACGGGCCTCGGTCTTGCGATTGTGAAGCACATTGCGGAATTGCACAAGGCGAAGGTTTCGGTTGCATCCGTTCTTGGCGAAGGAAGCCGTTTCCGGGTCGAGTTTCCGTAGCGCGGGGATTACAATAATGGGTTTAAGGAAAATTGTAACGGCATTTTTTTTTCGCCATCTCATGTAATTTAAGTTTTGGAGGCGAGGTGGGGCATCAAACAATGGAAGTGGATAGCGCCAAAATATATTATGACTTGATTGCGGAAGAAAATTTTCAAGCGTACTCTAGGCCAAATGTGATTGGAATGATTGCAGGGGGAAGTTTGACTGTTGTGGGGGCTGCTCTTATCGGATTCGGACTGTATGCCATATTAGATGTATCAAACCCTCCAACTTTTGATGATGCTCTTGGTTGAGTTGTTGGTGGGGTATTCATTTGCGCCTCCGTCCCTTTTCTTGGTGTAGGCATTCTTGTTCTTTCGTACAATGCATACAAGTATATTGTTCATAAAGGTCATGCCAATAAACGCGATGAATACCAGGATGCGCTCGACCGATATAAACAACGAAAGCGGGGCGGTGTATCTGGTGCCGTGCAGCTGATGATTCTCCCCGAACTCAATTTTATCGAAAAACGCAGCGGAGTAAATGCGGTTGTTTTGTTTTAGAAAGAGGCTTTGCAGAATGTGCAAATTTCTTTTCCGTAAAAGAGGGCGACCTTGCAAAAATCCTTGCAAGACATCCTGATGGCGCGCTTTGACGGCGGTGCCTTTTTTGTCTAGATTAGGGGAAAGGTTTTTATGGACAAGCTTTCTCCCATAGGATTTCTCGACTACCGCGAATATCTTTCCGCGTTTTTTGAACAGCGGAAGGCGGTAGCTCCATGGTATTCCTACAAGGTTTTTGGAGACGGGGTAGGTCTTGACCAAAGCCAGGTTTTTCGCATTCTTCAAAAGAACCTGCATATTTCAAAACGGGCTCTTCCGCGGTTTGTCAAGTATTTGCAGCTCGATGCGCGCGAGGCGGCATACTTTGAAAAGCTCGTCGAACTGGGACGGGCCCGTCGCGAGTCCGATGCGCGGCGCCTTTTTGCGGAGGTCCTCGAACTCAAAGGCTCCCAAAGCCGGGAACTCGGGAACGAACAGTATGAACTTTATGCCAAATGGTATCACAGTGTCGTTAGGACGCTCCTCGGATTTGTGCGCATTCGCGACGAGTACGAACTTTTGGGAAAGATGGTCTCGCCGCCGATTTCCGCGGAAGAGGCCAGAGGCTCCGTAGAACTTTTGGAACGCCTTGGACTTGCTATGCGCGACGGTTCGGGCTATTGGAAACTGTCCGGGCTGACGCTTACGACGGGGAAGGATTACCGTTCAAAACTCGTGCGGGCCTACCAGGCGGAGTCGATGAAGCTCGCGATGCAGAGCCTCGAAATTCACGAAAAGTCCGAAAGGGACGTCAACGTGATGAATATGGCGCTTGACGAATCCGCATTCCGGGATTGTCTTCTTATATTGAATACGGCTCGGGAAGAAATTCGCGAGCGGGTTGAAAAGGTCAAAACTCCGGACAGGGTGGTGCGCCTTGCATCCGCGTTTTTCCCGGTCGCCTATTCCAAAAAGGATCCTTCGCCATGAAAACGGCCCTAAAGTTTTTGACATTTTTTGTCGCAAGCGCGTTTCTTTCCGCCTGTTCGGACGAGACGCATGCCGGCGGCGGAATTTGGGACGAAACGCAGAACACGCTTGCCGTTAAAATCTTTGACGTGGCTGGAAATCCGGCGGCAAACGCCCGGGTGCGACTGGTGTCAAAAACGGCGACGGTTGCGGACAGCGCCCTTTCGGATGCTTCCGGTACGGCTTTCCTTTTCCGTCCGGTTCAAAACGGCTACGTCGAAATTGAAGAAAGTTCCGGGGTGTCGCGTCGGAGCGTCCTTTCGGGCGATTCCCTCCTAACGGATACGCTTTCGCAGGCGGTAGAGCTTTCCGGAACGCTCGAAACCGGTGCGGGCCTTCCGCAGACGCTTTATCTTTTCGGAACCTCGTACACGGCAAATGTTTCGGCAAACGGGGAGTTCCGGTTTGAAAAAATTCCCGCGGGGGACTATGCGGTCCTTTCGGCCTCGGATTCGGAATACGTTTACTGGGGAAGTTCGACGGCTTCGGCCGGCGGAACAGCCGGCGTGTTGGCGCTTTCGGAGGACAGCGTCCTGGTCGATGACTTTGAAGGCCTTGCCGGGGCGAACCTTTTCCATCCGATGACCGGGGCGAGCTGGTGGTTTACCGCTTCGGATTCGCTCAGCAACGTCTCGCCCCTGATGCCGTCCGAGGCCAGGGTCTTTTCGACCGAAAATCCGGACTCGTCGAATGCCCTGCACTTTGTGTTTGACGTGGATTCGACGGCTGTCGGGGCGTATGCGCTTTGCGGCTTTGATATAGGCTATGTGCGCGGCGATTCCATTTCGGTTTACGATTTGACGGCTCTTGACAGTGTGACATTTTTTGTCAGAGGCTCCGGGCATATCGTGATGCAGCTTGCGGGCTTTGACGATGGCGGGGAAGCGGGCCGGTGGGACTTTGAATTTGACATTCCGGATGCGAACGTCTGGCATCGCATTTCCGTTTTGCCGGCGGGAAACGACGACTGGGAGCGCATTAAGACGCGCGTTCGGACGATTACGTTCCTCTCTACGGACGATGCGGAAATTTGGCTCGACCGGATTGTGTTCCACGGCGTTTCCGCACAGGAGCTTTTTCGGGAACTTTTTGAAAAGGGCGAGCGCTAAAGGCGCCCGCCCGGTTTAGGGAAAAGGTTTTGTGGCTTATTCGCCGACGTATTTGAAGAAGACGGCGGCGAGCGGCGGAAGCTGGATGTCTGCGCTCCACGGGCGGTTTTGCCACGGGGTGTCCTCGGAGCGGATTTCTCCCGCGTTTCCGATGTTTCCGCCGCCCCACATTTCGGAGTCGGAATTGAATATTTCTTTCCAGCGTCCGCGGGCCGGGAGACCGATGCGGTAAGGCGTCCGCGGAACGGGCGTAAAGTTGAACGCACAAAGGATCATGGCTCCGTGAGCGTCCTTGCGTACAAACGAAACGGTCGAGGCGTCCGCGTCGTCGCACGAAATCCATTCGAATCCCTCGGGCGCGTGATCCACTTCCCAGAACGGGCTTTCGGCCTTATACACATGGGAGAGCGTCTTGAACATCTCGTGCAGCTTTCCGTGAGTTTCCCACGTGAGAAGGTGCCAGTCGAGCGACTGCTTTTCGTTCCATTCGCGGAACTGCCCAAAGTCGTTGCCCATAAAGTTGAGCTTTTTGCCGGGATGTGCAAACTGGTAGGCGTAGGCGAGCCGCAAATTGGCGAACTTTTGCCAGTTGTCGCCGGGCATCTTTCCGAGCATCGACCCTTTGCCGTGCACTACCTCGTCGTGGGAAAGCACTAAAATGAAGTTTTCGGAATAGGCATACACCATGCTGAAGGTTATCAGGTTGTGGTGATACTTGCGGTGAATCGGCTCGTGCTTCATGTAGGCGAGAAAATCGTTCATCCAGCCCATGTTCCACTTGTAGTGGAAGCCGAGTCCGCCGCGTTCGGGCGGGCGCGTAATGCACGGGAAGCTCGTGGATTCCTCGGCGATGAGAATCGCATGCGGGGCGAGGCGTCCCATGATGCTGTTCAGGTGCTTTAAAAATTCGAGAGTGTCGTAGTTGATGTTTCCGCCGTCCTTGTTCGGCACCCATTCGCCGTCCTTTTTGCCGTAGTCGAGGTAGAGCATGCTCGCCACGGCATCGACGCGGAGACCGTCGCAGTGGAATTCGCGGAGCCAATACATGGCGTTTGCGATGAGGAAGTTCGAAACCTCGTTCCGGCCCAAATTAAAGATGTACGTTCCCCAGTCGGGATGTTCGCCCTGGCGCGGGTCCGCATGTTCGTAGCAGGCCGTTCCGTCAAAGCGTCCGAGCGCGTAGGAATCCTTTGGAAAGTGGGCGGGAACCCAGTCGAGAATGACGCCTATTTCGTTTTGGTGGCAAAGATCGACAAAATGGCGGAAATCGTCCGGGGAGCCGAAGCGGCTTGTGGGGGAGTAGTAGCCCGTCACCTGGTAGCCCCACGATTCGTCAAGAGGATGCTCCATGATGGGCAAAAATTCCACGTGAGTGTAGCCCATGTCCTTCAGGTAGGGAATGAGCTTGTCGGCGAGTTCGTTCCACGAAAGGAAGCGGTCGGGATTTGCCGGGTCGCGTTCCCAGGAACCCGCATGGACCTCGTAGATGTTCATCGGGCTTCCGAAGACCCGTGTCGCATAGTGCGTGTCCATGTAGAGCTTGTCGTTCCACGTGTAGCCGTCGAGGTGCGTCGTCACGCTCGCCGTAGCGGGCCGCATTTCGCTGAGCTTTGCAAACGGGTCGGACTTGGTGAGGAGCCGTCCGTCCGCCGAGTGTATTTCAAAGCGGTACAGCTCGTTTTCGCCGAGGTTCGGAATGAAGATTTCCCAGATGCCCGAAGAGCCTATCATCCGCATCGGATGGCGCCGCCCGTCCCAGCTGTTGAAGTTTCCGACGACCGCGACGCTTTTGGCGTTCGGCGCCCAGACCGCAAACTGCACGCCCGAAAATCCCTGGTGCGTGACGAGGTTTGCCCCGAGCTTTTTGTAAAGATCGTAGTGGGTGCCGTTTTTAATCAGATGGCAGTCAAAGTCCGTGATGACCGGCAAAAAGGCGTAGGGATCGACGACCGTGTATTTGACGCCGTTTTCGAGTGTGACATGAAGCTTGTAGAAGAACGGGCGAAATTCCATGTCGAGGACGGCCTCGAAAAATCCCGTGTCGCCGATTTTCAAAAAGTCAAAGACCGCGGACGCGCTTTTCGATGCGGCCTTTTTGGATTTTTTGCCCTTGGACTTGGGCTTCGGTTCTTCCGGAATGGCTTCTTCGGTAGGTTCGCCGCTGAGGAAGGCGGCTCCCGGCAAATAGACCCGGATGGCCGTTTTCAGCCCTCTGTCCGTTTCGAGCGCGTGAATTCCCAGAAAGGAAAACGGGTCGTTGCAGGAAAAGTTCCGGATGGAGTCCATCTGGTCGCTTGTCAAAGTGGTCATATCTTGAAAATCCATGAAAAACCTATCGATTTAAGTGCTTTCTAAAATTACCTTAAAATTTGAAAAACGGACAGGAATTTTTACTTTTGTTTCGTGAAATCCGCACTTCGCCTTTTTCGCCTTTTCGGTTCGCTTCAAGTCGGAATAGCCCTGCTTTCGACGGTGGCGCTGCTTGTTTTTTGGGGGACGCTCTTTGAGGCTTTCGCCGGGATGGAGCCGGGATCCGTCCGCTTTTTTAAAAGCTGGTTTCTTTCCGTGGCGGGAATTTTTCCGTTCCCGGCGATGAAGAGCCTTGCCGCCTTGCTTTTTTTGCACCTTCTTTCCGTCGTTCTCTTTCGAATGCCCCATACGCGGAAGAGCCTTGGAATTTTGCTCGTGCACGCTTCCTTTTTGATTTTGATTGCGGGAAGCCTTGCCGGGGAACCGTTTCGAAGAATGTTTGACGCGGTCGGCGTTTCCGGGTCGACGGTCGTGCTGGATTCGGCTTCGGGGACTTCGTTCAAAATCCTTTCGTCGGATTCCGCGGGTTGCAACGTTCTTTTGGCGGGCCAAAACGCTCCTGTCCGCATCGGGTGGAATTTCCCGCAAAAGGTCGGAGCCTTTACCGTTTATTTGGGAGAGTCCGCCGAAATGCTTCCGGGCGTTTTGGCCTACAGGTTTTGGGTGAAATGCGACCCGTTTGCCTTTGTCCCGTACCTTTTTTCCGCCGTTCTGTTATTTGGAATTTTCTGGACGCTAGTCATAAAACTTCGGGGGCGAGGATGAAAAGGCTCCTTTGCCTTTGCGCGGTCCTTTTTTTGACGTTGGAAGCCTTTGCGGAAAAACCCTTTGCCGTGAATTTTGGAGGCCGCATCCGGTCGCAAAATTCCTTTGAACGCCTGATTGCGGAAAGCCTTTGCGAATCCGAAAAATGCGCCGGTTTGCATTCGGACGCACTTTTTGAAAGCATTCGGGACGGATGTGCGGAAGAGCTACCCGTGTTTCGGGTAGGGAGGGCGACCGCGGCGGAAATTCTGCATCTCGATTCGACACGGCGAAATTTTTCTCGGAAGGATTTTGACGCGAGTCGTTCGCTTTTGCGGCAATACGCGGAACGGGACGATGCGCATCCCTTGACGCGGGAATTTGTTCGGCTGGACGCGGCCGTGTCGCTATACGATTCCCTTCGGAGCAAAACCTTTTTGGAATGGATAAGCGTCGATTCCCAGAGCCTTTCGCAAACGGAGCTTCGACAGGTTCGCGCCGAGAGCTTGTATTTAAAGACAAACTTGCCGTTTTGGGCATGGATTCTTTCTGTATCGGCATTTGTTCTCGCCCTTTTTTCCGTGAAAAATGCGAAGTTCTGGAAGCCCGCCGCCATGCTTGAACTAGCCGTTTCGGCGCTGTGCGCCGCGATTTTTGCACTTCGGGCCGCGGTGGAAAACCGCCTTCCGGTGACGTCCCTTTTCGAAATGCTCCTTCTTCTTGTTTTGGGACTTTCGCTTCTTTTTTCGATTCTTTCCTTGAGGACGCGCGTCCGGGGATTTCTCGTGTGCGGAGGCGGCATTTCCGCTTTGCTTTTCTTTTTGATGCGGAACGCGATTTCGGGCGATTCGTTCGGGTCCGTTTCGATGCTTTTGAATTCGCCTTTTTGGCTTTCGCTTCACGTTTTTACGATCGCTTGCGGTTTTTCGCTCCTTTTGGTTTCGGGGATTACGGCGCACGTTTCGCTGGTTTGCCGGTCGCTTGGAAAACCAACGAAACCGGGCGTGCAAGCGGTCCTTTGGAAAACGCTTTATGCGGGATTTTGCTTTTCGGCTTTGGGAATTCTCTTTGGGGGATTTTGGGCGGATGTCGCGTGGGGGCGCTTTTGGGGATGGGATCCGAAGGAAAATGGCGCGCTGTTCGTGATGCTCTGGATTTTGATTGTGATGCATTTGAAATGGGGACGCCTCGTGCAGCCAAAGACGCTCGATGTAATGCTTTCGATGCTTGCGATGTGCGTCGTGACGTGCCTTTTGGGCGTGAACCTGCTTGGCGTGGGGCTTCACAGCTACGGCTACTCGCCCGGGCTTTTGGTCGCGTTTTTTGCCTATTTGGCGATTGATGCTCTTTTTATCGCGTTCTTTTCGCTGAAAAAGGGGAACGCCTCTCAAACAAGGAATTTTAACGATGCGGAGGTTTTAAAATGAAACTGAAAACGGCCCTGACCATTGCCGGTTCGGATTCGAGCGGCGGCGCCGGAATCCAGGCGGACATCAAGACGATGACGATGAACGGCGTGTATGCGATGAGTGCGGTAACGGCCCTGACGGCGCAGAACACGCTCGGTGTGATGTCGGTGATGGAAGCCTCGCCCGAGTTTCTTTCGGATGAACTCGACGCGGTCTTTACCGACATTTTCCCGGATGCGGTCAAGACGGGGATGGTCTCCTCGTGCAGTCTCATTCGCGTGATTGCGGACAAATTAAGGCAATATAAGGCCTTGAATATCGTTGTGGATCCGGTGATGGTTTCGGCGGCGGGGGCAAGGCTCATTTCCGAGGATGCCATCGGTACGCTCAAAGCGGAACTGCTTCCGCTTGCGACCGTCATCACCCCGAACATTCCCGAAGCGGAAGTGCTTGCGGAAATGCGGATACGCTCGGAGCGCGAAATGGAAGAGGCCGCGGAGAAAATTTTCAAAACCTTTGAACGGGCCGTTTTGGTCAAGGGCGGGCACGATCTGAACGATGCGAGCGACCTCCTCTGGGACGCTTCGGGGGCGCACTGGTTCCGCGCGCAAAAGGTCGAAAATCCGAACACCCACGGAACGGGCTGTACGCTTTCGAGCGCGATCGCGAGCCGTCTTGCGTTGGGCGAAACGCTTCCGGATGCCGTCCGGTGCGCAAAGGATTTTGTCTCCGGGGCTCTTTCCGCCAATCTCGATCTCGGACACGGCAAGGGGCCTGTGCATCACATGTTTGCACTTTCCGCCGGGCACTTTTCTAAATTTTGCACATGATTCTCAAATGGGATACTCTTCTTTCGGCCACGCGCTACGGACATCCGGCGAGCCTTGACCCGAACCGCTCCGATTTTCACCGGGACTACGACCGCATCGTTTTTTCGACGGCATTCCGCCGCCTGGGAAGAAAAACCCAGGTGCATCCGTTTTCCGTGAACGATCACGTGCACAGCCGTTTGACGCATTCCATCGAGGTCTCGAGCGTTGCCCGGAGCCTTGCCATAACCGTTTTTAACCAGATCAAGAACGAGTTCCCCAAAAATTTCAGCGCGTCCCTTTTTGGAACGATTGCCCAGTCCGCGGCTCTTGCCCACGATATTGGAAACCCGCCTTTTGGGCACGCCGGCGAAGCGGCCATCCGCGATTGGTTTCGAAAGAACCGCGATTCCGATCCGCTCAAAAATTTTAGCGATCGGGAAATGAAGGATTTTGAAAACTTTGACGGCAATGCGCAAGGCGTCCGGATCCTTTCGAAGCTCGAATACCATTTTCTCGACGGCGGCATGCGCCTTACGTATGCGACCGTGTCCGCGATGATGAAGTATCCGAGGCTTTCCGTTTTCGGGACTCCGACGAGCCTTTTCCAAACGGAGGCGGAGGATTACCGCGACATGGCGAACGTTCTCGGCATTCCCGAAATCGAGGACGGCGTCTGGATGCGGCATCCGCTGAGCTATCTGGTGGAAGCCGCGGACGATATCTGCTACTGCATCCTGGACGTCGAGGACGCCATCGAACTCGGCATTCTCCAGTTTGCCGATATTCGGAACATGTTCGAATATCTTTGCGGCCCGGACATCGACATCGACAAGGAATACAACGAAAACGGCCAGAACTTTCGGGACTTTCTTTCGAGCGTCCGCGGGCTCGCCATCCAGAACCTGATTGACGCGGTGGCAAACGTCTTTGTGACGCATTACAAGGAAATCATGAACGGGGAACTCAAGGCTTCGCTCATCAGCCTCGCCGATTCCGACGCGGTAAACGGAATTCGCATCGCAAAGCGCCTTGGCCGCGAACGCATTTACCCGGACCGTCGCAAGACGGAACTCGAAGTGGGAAGCTATACGACCTTAAGCACGGTCCTCGACGCCTTTGTGAGCGGCGTCTATGAATCCCGCAAGTTCGGCGATTCCTCTTATAGGGCCGCCCGCATTGTCCGCCTGATAGGCCCTGCCAAAATCGGACAGACCGTTTCGCAGCTCGAAGCGTATCATCAGGTCCTCGATTTTGTGAGCGGAATGACCGACAACTATGCGTCCTATCTCGCACGGCAAATCAGCGGTCTCGTTCAATGAAAATTTTGAACGCCGCGGACCGTGTCTGGCTTTTTGACTACGACATGACGCTCTATTCGGAGCGTGCCGTTCTGGATTCTCTCGACAGGCGCATTTCGCTTTTTGTGCAAAAGATGCTCGACATTTCCCTTGAAAAGGCCTCGGAAATCCGAAAGGAATACTTGCACACGTTCGGAACGACGCTTGCGGGCCTCGTTGCGCTCCACGGCGTTCGACCGGACGACTATTTTGACTTTATCCATGAGCCTTCGACGCTCGTCTATCCGGAATTTTCTTTTGAAAAGCTTCAAATGCTCGACTCCATTTTGGGCCCGAAATACGTTTTTACAAACGGCCGCTCGGACTGGAGCCGCAAGGGAATTTCCCTGATGAAAATTTCCGGATGCTTTCGCCGGGTCATAGGGCTTGAAGATCTCGGGTGGAAAGGAAAGCCTTCCGCATCCGCCTACGAAAAAATGGAAGAGGTTCTTTTTTCGGACGGCGCCATTTGCCGGGGCGAATCTCCGGAAAAAATCATTCTCCTCGACGATTCGCTTAAAAATCTGAAGCCCGCTTGCGACCGCGGTTGGACCACCGTCTGGGTGCATCCCGAATCCGATGCGGATTCCTCGTTTGTGAGCGGAAGAATTTCAAACCTCTTCGGACTGTGTGAAATTTTGGAACCCGCGATAAAGCTATCTTTGCACCATGCTTGAAATGTTCTCGCTTGAATTTATGCGCAATGCGTTTATTGCCGCGATTCTCGTGTCGGTCGCTTGCGGGCTCATGGGCTCGTATGTGGTCGTAAACAAGGTCGCGGGGACGGCCGGAGGCATTGCGCACGCTTCGTTTGCGGGGATAGGCCTTGCGTGCTTTTTTGGATTTTCTCCGATGGTCGGGGCGCTCGGAGTTGCCCTTGTTTGCGCCTTTGTGATGGGATACCTTACGTGGAAGGACCGCGAACGTTCCGATACGCTCGTGAACGTGATTTGGGCGGGCGGCATGGCGACGGGCGTGATTCTCACGGACCTCACTCCGGGCTATAGCGGCGACCTGATGAGCTTTCTTTTTGGAAGCATTCTGACCGTTCCGCGGGAGCTCCTTTGGGGCATGGCCTTTCTCGCGCTTTTGGTCGTCGGGTTTACGGTCCTTTTCTTTAGGGCGTTTCTCGCGGTGTCGCATGATCCGGAATTTGCCCGTGTGCGGGGCGTTCCCGTGCTTGCCTTTTATATGCTGTTGATGGTGCTGATTGCGTGCACGGTGGTGATGGC
>CAVBPX010000043.1:0-20763 GCA_963597395.1 Eggerthellaceae bacterium
AGTGTGAAGAGTGGAGTGTGAAGAGTGGAGTGTGAAGAGTGGAGTGTGAAGAGTGTTCGCTAAGCGACCTGTCTGCCGACAGGCAGGATCTGTAATTAGAACTTAGAACTGAGAGCTTGGATCTTAGACCCGCAAACATCTAGGTGCAAAAGTAAAGCGGATCTCTTTGCGATTCTAAGCGCTAAGCTCTTTTAACTAAGCTCTGAACCGCAGGGCTTCGATTTGCGCCTTCCAGACGGCGGTTGGGTCGTCGGAGGAAAGCCAGGAAAGATAGGCGTTTCCCTTGAAGGACCAGGCGAAGATGTTTTCGATGCCCGCTTTTTTGGCTTCGGCGGTGGCAATCCGGATGTCGTTTTCTCGGCCGCGCTCGATCTGGTAATTTTTGATCCACATCTGGGGTTCCTTGCCGAACCTTTTTGCAATTTCAAAAATGCGGCGGGAAATCTGTTCGTATTCGTTTTGGATGGAGCTTTCGGAGGCTCCGCGTTCCCAGTACGGGTCGCATGCGATTTCATCGACGGAGGAGAGCCTTGCCACGGCGTCCCAGTCGTCGAGCCCCGCGGGGAAGCGCGGCGGGAGCATGCATACCGAGTTCCGCTTTCCGTGCGAGTGGACGCGCTCCGTCATCTCGGCGAGAAATTCCACGAGCGAGCCTTCGCGAAAAGTCTTGACATCCTTTGAAAGTTCCGCGGGCATCCCGTAGCCGAACTTTTGATGGAACTTTTCCCTGCACACGGGGCAGCGGCAGGCCCAGTTGTCGAGCCTTCCCTTTTCGAAGTAAAAGTGCGGTTCGTCCCAAAAGACCGTTTCAAGTCTTGTGCTGCACACGGAATCTATCCAGCGGTGCATGTAGGCCCGGAATTCCGGATGGTTCGGGCAGGCGGCGATGGACGTTTTGCCGTCGAGCATCATCTGGCAGAGCTCGTGGTTCCTCGCGGAAAGTTCCGAGTAGGCCTCTCCGCCGAAGACGCGTCCGATGCCCCACGGGTTGACGTAAACCTTGAGCCCCAGTTCAACGGACCGGTCGATGATTTCGGCCATTGTCCTCGGATAGTATTGTTCGTCTTCTTCGGACCAGGTGTGAAGCACGTGCGTAAATCCCGCATCCCGGATTTCCTTGAGGTCCTCGACCGCCCGGTCGGGATTTCTCACTCCGAAGTAGGCTATTCCGCGCTTCATTTTTTGCCTAGCGGCGATAGAGCATGGCATTTGACCATTGCGGCGTGCTGGCTTCTTCGAGAACGTGCTGCAGAATGTCGTCCCAGTCGCTTTTTTGAATGGGCTTTTTGACCAGGAAGGCGTCTTCGCAGTTTTTGGAAATCGGGAAGTCCTTTTCGACCAGTTCGACGAGCCAGGATTCCGGGACGGCGTTCCGGATGCTTTCCCCGAACTTGACGGATTCTTCGGTGGGAGCCTTTCCGTGGTCGAGGACGATGAGTGCGGGGGATTCTCCCTGGGATAGAGGCTTTTGCAGCGCCTTTTTGCCCTGTTCAATTCCCTGGCACGTGTAGATGGCGGTGTCTAACGGCATATCGCGGGACAGCATCCAGTCGAGTGTCCAGTTGGATATTTCCGAGAGGTCGGTCGTGCGGGAGTCCGCGATGAAAAAGATATGGCCCACGCCTTAAAGATAATTAAAAAAGTTAGATTTTTTCGAAATGGAAGACTCTTTATTGCATTTTCCCCCTCTCGGGGAATTCGATTTTATTAAAAAGGTCCTTTCTCGCAGCGTTCCGATGGACGGAATTTCGCCGGAAAGGCGCTTTTGGTTTGGGGCGGGGGACGACTGCGCCGCCTTTGACGGCTGGCTCGTGACGAAGGACATGTCGGCGGAAAATTCGCACTTTCGTCTGGACTGGTCGTCGCCGGAGGAGGCCGTCGAAAAGTGCATCGTTTCGAACGTCTCGGACATTTCGTCGATGGGAGGCGTTCCCGTGCTTGCGCTCCTCGGCATTTGCGTGAACAGGTCGTGGGAAAGGTCCGTCCGGGAACGCGTTGCGGACGCCTTTGCCGCGGGTTTCCGTTCGCGGGGAATAGCCCTCGTGGGGGGCGATATCGTGTCGGCGGACGTGGGACTTTTTTCAATTACGATGCTCGGACGTGCAGTAAAAAAGCCCCTTTTGCGGTCGGGCGCGCATCCCGGCGAGACGGTCTATGTGTCGGGGCCTCTGGGCGAAAGCGCTGCGGGCCTCTGGGCGTTTCTCCATGGAAAGGAGCACGACCCGGAACTTTCGGACGTCGTTTCGGCGCATCGCGTTCCGAAAATTGATGAGCGGTTTGGGGAAAAGCTCGTGCGGGCCGGTGTGACGGGGGCGTGCATTGACCTGTCCGACGGTCTAAGCTCGGAGCTTTCGCACCTCTCGCTCTCTTCGCACGTAAAAATCCGGATTGACGAGGAAAAGGTTCCCGTTCACCCCGGTGCCGTGCGCGTTTCCGAAAAGTACGGGGTTCCGCCTAGGGAATTTTGGCTAAAAGGCGGCGAGGATTACCGTCTTCTTTTTACGTCGGAACTTACAAAAGCTATATTCTCCGAAAAAGGAATTCCGGTTTATCCCGTGGGCGAAGTGCTCGAAGGTTCGGGCGTCTCGATGCGGTGTATTTCCGGGGAAACGGAAGAAATTCAAGCGAACAGCTGGTCCCATTTATGAGTCAAGGCAAATCGAAGATCGGTGAACTCCTGCTGCGTCAGGGCGTTATTGATGAAGACCAATTGAAACATGCGATGAGCGAGCATGAGCGGACGGGCATCGCCCTTTCGAAGATTCTCGTGCGGCTCGGAATGGTGAGCGAGGAGGTTTTGACGAACGTCCTCGGCGTGCAGATGCGGAACTCCACCCGGATGCGCATCGGGGAGCTTCTCCTCAAGCACGGCTACATTACGGAAGCCCAGTTGAACAAGGCTCTCGAGGAGCAGAAAAAGACCGGGCAGCGGCTCGGCCGGACGCTCGTGTCGCTCGGGTTTATGCAGGAAGAACGCCTGGTGGAGATTCTTTCCGCGCAGTTCGAAGTGCCCTATGTGAAGCTTGCGAGCTTTAACATCGACCCGGATGTTCACAACTACATTGCCGAGGATGTTTGCCGCATCTACAAGATTGTCCCGCTTTTCGTCACCGACAAAACCTTGACGATTGCGATGACCGACCCGACGAACATGCGCGTCATCGACATTGTAAAGTTCAAGGCGCAAATGGATGTCGATATCGTGATGGCGAGCGAAAAGGACGTCATTGCGGCGATAGACAGAACCTATGCGTCCTCGACGCAGGGAGATTCCCTCGAAGCCCTTCTGAACAAGGCCAAGGAAGAAGGCGGGGACGAACTGGAGACGGTCGATAGGGAAGCGGAACAGGTCCAGGAAGCGGACCTGACCGACGAGGAAGGCCAGCAGGTCGTAAAGATTGTGACGTCCCTTATCCAGGAGGCGATTGCCCGGAAGGCGTCCGATATTCACCTGGAACCGCAAGAGACCTATCTGAAGCTCCGCTACCGCATTGACGGCGACTTGCAGGTGCAGGCGCCAATCCCGGCGCGTCTCATGTCGCAGATTATTTCGCGCATCAAGCTTCTTTCGAAGATGGACATTGCCGAAAAGAGAAAGCCTTTGGACGGACGTTTTACCGTGCGTTACCGCGGAAGCGAAGTGGACCTTCGTGTGAGCTCGTTCCCCGTTTCGCTTAGAAAACGCGGAGTTTGCGAAAAGATAGTCATGCGTATTCTCGACCCGAACTCGGGACAGTTCCCACTCAAGGATATGGGATTTGCCCCGGTGATGTTCAAGCAGTTCCACGAGGCTATTAACGCTCCGAACGGAATCGTGCTCGTGACGGGCCCGACCGGTTCCGGTAAATCGACGACGCTCTACGCATCCATCCGCGAAATTCTCGACCCGACCATTAACATTTCGACGATGGAAGACCCGGTGGAACTCAACATCGAGGGCGTAAACCAGGGACAGATTAACCCGGCCGCGGGATTTACGTTTGCGGCGGGCATTCGCGCGCTGCTTCGTCAGGACCCGGACGTCATCATGATAGGAGAAATGCGCGACAAGGAAACTTCCTCGATGGCCATCGAAGCGGCACTGACGGGTCACCTTGTCTTTAGTACGCTCCACACGAACGACTCGGCGGGCTCCTATCCGCGTCTTCTCGAAATGGATTTGGAACCGTTCCTCGTTGCGACCGTTATCAAGGGAATTCTTGCCCAGAGACTTGTGCGCCGCATTTGCAAGCATTGCAAGGAACCGGTCGAAGTTTCTCCGGAACTCCGCGAAGAGCTTCATCTGACGCCCGATATGCAGTTTTACCACGGCAGGGGCTGCGAGCACTGCGACGGTACGGGCTACAAGGGACGCTGCGGCATTTACGAATTTCTGGTCCCGAACGAGGCTGTCCGGAATGCGGTCGTGAAACGTGCGTCCGGCGAAGTCATCAAGCAGATAGCGATGAAGGAATGCGGCATGATTACGCTCCGCATGGACGGCATGCAGAAGGCTCTTGACGGTCTTACGACGATTGAACAGGTCCTTGCCGCCTCGTCGAAGGATGAGGATTGATGGGGGCGGTCGATCTTGAGCGCCTCAAAAAGGAACTGAATGCAGAACAGGTTGCGGCGGCCACGAAGACCGACGGGCCTGCCTTGATCCTTGCCGGCGCGGGCTCGGGAAAGACCCGGACCATCACGTATAAAATCGCCTACCTGATTTCTTCGCTTTCGGTGGATCCGCGGCGGATTCTCGCGGTGACGTTCACCAACAAGGCTGCGCGCGAGATGAAGTCCCGCATACAGCAAATTCTCGACGGCCGCGTAAACCTCGAATGGATGGGAACGTTCCACTCGATCTGCGTCCGCATCCTGAGGCTTTGCCTTGCAAACGAGCAGATTGTCCGGGCGCTCGGGTGGAAAATCGACCGCAACTTTTCAATATACGACGATGACGACCAGAAGAAGATTCTAAAGGAAGTTTTAAAGCCCGTCTTCGGGGACGATCTGGACGCTAAAACGATTAAACAGGCGCGCTCCGCCATTTCGCACTACAAAAACGGTGTTCACAAGGAGCCGCGTCCGGACGGCAGCTACCGCATCGTTTTGCAGACTCCGGGCGTCGCCATGGAAAAGGCCGCTTTCCCGGACGAACAGCGGATGGCAAGCGTCTATGCCGGATACCAGGCAAAGCTTTCCGAAGTGAATGCGATGGATTTTGACGATTTGCTTCTCAATACGGTCGATCTTTTGCAGCGGCTTCCGCAGGTCGCGATGCAGTTTGCAAATCGCTTCCGCTATGTGATTGTCGATGAATACCAGGACACGAACGACGTCCAGTACGAGCTTCTGAAACTTTTGATTGACCGCTCGACGCAAAACGTGACCGTTGTCGGCGACGACGATCAGAGCATTTACGGATGGCGCGGCGCGAACATCGAAATCATCCGCAACTTTTCGCACGACTTTGACGGCGTGACGTTCTTCAAGCTCGAACGCAATTACCGCTCCTCGGCAAACATCGTCCGCGGCGCGGGTTCCGTGATAGCCCACAACGAACGCCCGCTGGAAATGACAAAAAATGTCTATTCCAAGGAACCCGCCGGAGAGCCTATCCACGTGGTGAACGTCCTTGCCGATACGTTCGAGGCGGAGCAGATTGCCAAGCGGATTCTCGAAGCGGGGAAGGATTCCTACGCGGAAACGGCGATTTTTTACCGCACGAACGCACAGTCCCGGGCCATCGAAAAGGCTCTCAACGACCGCCGCATCCCATGCGTCATCTTTGGCGGAACGCGCTTTTGGGACAGAAAGGAAGTCCGGGACGTTCTCGCCTACATGCGGCTGCTTTCGAACCCGAAGGACGATGCGGCTTTTCTCCGGATTGTGAACGTGCCTCCCCGCGGAATCGGGAACGGTACGCTCGACTCCCTGAAAAGTGTCGCTTCGGAACTCGGAAGTTCCCTGTGGGAGGCGCTCCCGGAAGAAATCAACAGGGCTTCGCGCCTTTCAAAAGGCCTTTCGGCGTTTAAAATGCTGGTGGACGCCTGGCTCTCGCTCCTAAAGTCGGGAGAGGCGCTGCCGATTATTGCGGAACACGTCATTCGCGACACCTTTTACAAGGAATTTCTCAAGAAGGAAGACGAGACGACCGCGGACGAGCGCGCGCAAAACCTCGACGAAATGGTGAACGCCTTCCGCGAATTCGAAGAGGAAAATCCCGACAAGGGCCTCGACGAATTTTTGCAGGAAATTTCCCTTTTGACCGATGCGGACAAAAAAGTGGAAGAAACGGGCTCACGCGTGACGCTCATGACGATTCACATGGCGAAAGGCCTTGAATTCGATACGGTGCACATTGCGGGCTGCGACGAGGGCGTCTTTCCGCTGATTCGCGAATCGACCATGCTCGAAACTCCCGCCGAACGGAAAAAGCAGGAAGAGGAAGAACGGCGCCTTTTTTACGTGGGATGCACGCGTGCGCGTTTCAGACTCTTTTTGTATCACGCGGGAAGGCGCTTTTGGCAGGGGTCTCTTCGGCCGTTTCCGCCGTCGCGCTTTCTCGGTGAACTCGATCCGGTGACCGCTTCCGTCGAAGGAATTTCCGGCGAAGAGGACGATGCGTTTTCCGCGGGCTCCTGGAATCACGGGTTTCGGGGATTCGGTTCGAACGGCGATGCGTTTTCGCGAAGAAAGTTTTCGCCTCGGCCGCTTTCAAGTTTTTCGCATTCCGATAAGTCGGGCTTCCGTAAAACGGAACGCATTGTCTATAAGAATCCTCCCGTCGTCGAAAAGGCGAAGGCGGAGCCGCGGATTGTCTATGATGCGGATGCGGAAAATCCGCTTCACAAGGGTGTCCGGGTGGAACATCTCAAGTTCGGAAAGGGAATTGTGACAAATGTGTCGGGTTCCGGCGAGAACACGAAGGTCGAGGTCCGCTTTTGTGACGGAAATGTCAGAAAACTCATTCTGAAATATGCGGGACTGCGAATTTTGGACTAGCGAAGCCGGGCGGAATTTTTTATTTTACCTAGGAAATTTTAGAAGAAAAGGTGAGACATGCTGAGCAAAGAAGAAATCCTGAAAATCGCAAAGCTTTCCAGACTCAAGCTTTCGGATGCGGACATTGAATCCTTTTCCGGACGCCTTGACGAGCTTTTGCACTATATGGAAGACTTGAAGGCTCTCGATCTTTCGAACGTGGAACCGATGACGGGCGTCGAGGACGCTCCGACGGTCCTTCGCGAAGACGAACCGCAGACCTCGTTTACGCACGAACAGGCCTTTGCGAATGCGCCCGACGTCGAAAACGGCCATTTTGTCATTCCGAAAGTCATCGGATAAAAGCCCATGGAAGACGTTCACTGTATAGTGCCTGCGCGTTTCCAGTCGTCCCGATTTCCGGGAAAGCCGCTTGTTCCCATTTGCGGACGTCCAATGATTCTCCGCACGCTCGATAGGGCTCTCGCCGCCGGGTGTTTTAAAAGTGTCGTCTGTGCTACGGACGACCTTCGCATTTTAAAGCTCGTCGAAAGCGCGGGCTACCGCGCCGTTCTTACGGGAAAGGCCGTCACCGGGTCCGATCGCGTGAGCGAGGCTGCCGAAAAGCTCGGGCTAAACCTGGTGGTGAATCTCCAAGGTGACGAACCGCTTGCCGATTTGCAAATGCTTCGGGACGTTTCGAAGGCGCTTGCCGAGGAACCTTCCTCGTGGATTACCGTGGCGGCTCCGCTTGCGGAAAAAGACCGGGCCGCCATATCGGTCGTGAAGGTTCTTGTTGACGGTTCGGACTATGCAAGGGATTTTGTCCGCGTTCTTCCCGAGCGTCCGGAAGGCTGGCTTCGCCATGTGGGAGTTTATGCCTACTCGGCGGAGGCCCGGGCCGAATTTTCGAACCTTCCGCAATCCGAAAAGGAAAAGGAACGGTCCCTGGAGCAGCTCCGCATTTTGGGCAAGCGTCCCATCCGTATTGTTTATTGTACATCCCTTTCGGCGTCGGTCGATCTTCCTTCCGATGTGCAAAAGGTCGAAACCCTCCTAAAACAAAGTGGAAATTTATGAATCAATCGTATAACGGAAAAACGAAATTCATTATTGTGACGGGCGGTGTCATTTCCGGCCTCGGAAAGGGTGTTGCCGCGGCGAGCATCGGAGCGCTTCTCTCCGGTCGTTTGAAGGTGGTCCCCGTCAAGTGCGACGGCTATCTGAATACGGACCCCGGTACGATGAACCCGACGGAGCACGGCGAAGTCTATGTGCTTGACGACGGCGGGGAAGTCGATATGGACTTTGGGCACTACGAGCGCTTTTTGAACGTCGTGGCCCGCTCCGAGTGGAGCCTCACCATGGGGAAGGTCTTCAAGCTTATCCTCGAAAAGGAACGCCGCGGAGACTATTTGGGCCATACGGTCCAGTTTATTCCGCACGTGACGAACGCCATCAAGGAACATTTTTACGAAGTGGCGAACGGCGAAAATGCGGACGTCGTCCTGATTGAAATTGGCGGGACTGTCGGCGACCTGGAAAACCAGTTCTTTATCGAGGCGGCCCGTCAGCTTTCGCACGAAGTCGGAAACGAAAACTGCATGTTCGTGCATTTGACCTACGTCCCGATTCCCTCGGGCGTCAAGGAGCAAAAGTCGAAGCCCACGCAAATGTCCGTCCGCGATCTGAACGAACGCGGCATCTACCCGGACATCATTATTGCCCGCTGCGAGGAATTTCTCAAGCCGCACATCAAGGAAAAGATCGGGCTCTTCTGCAACTTGCCCGCTTCGCACGTGATTTCGGGCGTCGATGTAAAGCATGTTTACGAATGTCCGCTCGTCTATGACAAGGAAGGCGTTCCCGAAATCATTCTGAAAAAGCTCCGCATTTATGCGCCTCCGAAACTCGATGTCTGGAGCCGTTTGGTCGATACGCTCAACCGCAACGAGACGAATCCGCGCAAAGTCTTGACGGTTGCCATCGGCGGAAAATATACGAGGCTCGAAGATTCCTATGCGAGCATTGTCGAGGCTCTCAATCATGTTTCCGCGCACCTGGACGTCCATGTCGTCATTCGCTGGATCGATACCGAAAAGCTCGAAACGCATCCGGAAGAAGTCGAAGCCGATATGCAGGGCGTCGATGCGGTCATCGTTCCGGGAGGCTTCGGCATCCGCGGAATCGAAGGCAAGATTGTCCTCATCGAATATGTCCGCGAACACAAGATTCCGTTCCTCGGAATTTGCTATGGCATGCAGCTCGCCGTCGTGGAATTTGCGCGTCACGTTTGCGGAATGCCGGATGCCGGCACGATGGAAACCGAAACGCCGACGCACCATGTGAAGGACCCGGTCATCGCCTACCTCCCCGGGCAGGAAAAAATCCGGGAAATGGGCGCGACGATGCGCCTCGGCGGTCACGACGTCGTGATTCGCCAGGATTCGCTTGCCGAAAAAATCTACGGCGCAAGGGAAATCCGCGAAAGGTTCCGCCACCGCTACGAGGTCAACCCGAAATACGTCGAACGTCTCGAAAAGGGCGGCCTCGTGTTTTCGGGCAAGGCAAAAAGCGAGGACATTATGCAGATTATGGAACTTCCGGACCATCCCTACTTTATGGCCTGCCAGTTCCATCCGGAACTCAAAAGCTCGCTTCTCCATCCGGCTCCGCTTTTCCTCGGGCTCCTGAAGGCCGCCGATGAACGGACCTGAGAAGAAGGTCGTTATATTGGCGCTTCTCCTTTTTTTGCTGGGAGCGCTCGTCAAATTCTCCCCCTGGGATCCCGTTCCGCAAATCGAGGAATTTTCGTATGCGGAAGCGGTCCGCGAAAACCTTTCGGCAAGCGGCCCGTCCGAAATTTCCTCGCCCGCGGAACGAAAGACCGTTCCAAAGACCGCGGCCGTCAAAAAGCCGAAGTCCAAAAAGTCCAAGGCTTCCGTCCGCTTTCCGGTCTCAATCAACCGGGCAAGCGCTGCGGAACTTTGTGCCATCAAGGGCGTAGGCCCAAAGCTCGCGGAGCGGATTATCGCCTACAGAACGCTTCACGGCGGATTTTCCGGTCCTGCGGACCTTAAAAAAGTCTCGGGAATCGGCAAAAAAAAAGCGGAGACCATTCTCACCTTTATCGTTTTTGACTAGTTTTAAAAGAAAAACAGAACGATTGGTACTATGGACGATACAAACTTGCACTTAGGCATTGAAGCGGGTGAAGTCCTGCTCAAGGTCGCCCTTTACGACCCTCGGGAAAAGAAGGTCGTCAAAACGGCGATTCTCGACACGGAAACGAATCCGCTGGACGACGTCTCCTCTTTTGAAGCGGCGCTCGAAGCGTGGCTTTCCGCCGACGGAAACGTTGAAATCGGATCGGTCGGCCTTACCGTTTCGTCGTTCCGGGCCATTGTCCGCGAAATCTTTGTTCCGCCCGAGGCGAAGGACGTTCGCGAATACGTGGAATGGTATCTGGGGACGCTTGTCAATGCGGATGTGGACGAATACGTTCTGGATTTTGTTTCGATTGGCGGCTCCGCCGAATTCGGACGCACGGTTTTGATGATTGCACTTCGCAAGGTCTGGGTGAATTCCGTCCGCAAGGGGTTCCGCAACAAGCAGCTCGCTCCGAAAATCCTCGAAGTGGATGCGCTGTCGCTCATGAACCTCCTCGAAGCAGGCTCCGGGCTCGACAAGAATGTCAAGTGCGTCGTCAAGGCGGATGTCTCGGGCGTGATGCTTCTTTGGACAGCCAAGGACGATCTCAAGGCCCTTCGCTGCGTTTCGACGTTTGAACTTGCCGGAAAGGCCCGCGAAGAGGCCTATTCCGAACTAGCGAACGAAGTCCGTCAGCAGGTTGAAAGCGTTTCCGAGCTGAACGGAATTTCCGTGGACCAGTATCTGCTTTGCGGGGAGCTTGCGACGGACATCCTTTTTGTGGAACAGCTGCGAAAGGCTCTCGATGAAAAGCCGATTCTCCCGATGGATTCCTTTGCGGGCATTCGGCTTCCGACCGACGAGGAAAGTGCCCATCATGTTCTCGCCTGTGCGGGCGCCATCGGCGTAGCCCTGAGGAGTGCGAAATGATAGAACTGAATCTGATTGAAGCGGCATCCCGGCCGGTTTCCGTGGCCTCTCCCGCGGTGGTGGTCGTTTCCCGTTCCGGCACTTCGGGAAAGAAAAAGGTTCTCGCCGTCATTCTCTCCATTGTTGTCGTACTCGTTTGCGGACTGGGAGTCTTGAAGATTGTTGGCCTTCCGCACGCGCTCGAAGGCGTTCTGCCCACTCCGGTTCTGGATGCGTTCGGTATCGACGACCCGAGCCGTGTAGGCCCCGCGATTTCGTCCCGGACTTCCGGTCAGTTGACCACTGCCGGCGGAACCATTGAAAGTCGCCGCGCCGCGGAAGAAGAGGCCGCCTTGCGCGAGGCTTTGGCGAGTTCCGCGGAACGCATCGTCAAGGACGTGCAGCCGTCGATGTTTGGCGTCGAAAAGCGTTCGGACTTTGCGTCTCTCCTTCCGATGGAAAGAATCGCCTTTGAAAAGTCGATGGCGGCCCAGATTTTGGCCTTTATCAACGCGGTGACCCCGGACGGCATCAGCTTTGCGGAACTCACCTACGCCGCCCCGAACTATTACTACATCCGCGGCGTCGCGGAATCCCCGAACAGCCAGCGGAACTACCTCGAACGCCTCAAGATGGGAAGCTCGGACTTTAAAACTCCGGAACTTCCCGAAAACGCTCCGGCGACTTCCGTCACCGCTTACGGCGTCATCTCCGCCAAGGTCGATCCTCCGGGACAGGCGAAGGGTCCGCTCCAGTTTGTCAAGGAAAGCGAGGTCGCTTCGGAAATCGATGCGCTCCGCGGACTCGACCCCAACGGCAGAATGAAGCTTTCGGGCCTCAAGAATCCGAAGACCGAGGACTTTGGCGTCTTCAAGAGTATTACATACAAAGTAACAACGTCGGCGGATTTCCAGACCGTGCTGCACTTTGTCGAAGCGCTTTCCAAGAGCCCCGTGCGCATTGGACTTGAACGCGTCTGGATGACCGCTTCAGGAAAGAACGGCGTTTCGACCGCGATGACGTTTGTCCTTTACACGTCAAACTGATGCCCATCCGAATTACCGGCGGAACCTTTCGCGGAAGGCTTGTCGCCTCTCCGCAAACGTCAAAGACCCGACCGACCGCCGCGATGACGCGCGAGGCGCTCTTCAACATTTTACAGGATGTTTCGGACTTTCGTATGCTCGACCTGTTTGCGGGTTCGGGCATTATGGGCATCGAGGCCTTAAGTCGCGGAGCCGCTTCGGTTGTCGCCGTCGAAAAGAATTTTTCGCAGTCCAAAAACATCGAGGCTTCCTACCGGTCGCTCGGCATTTCGGACTCGCTTCGCTTGTGTACAACGACCGCCGAAACCTTTTTGAAAAGCGCGCTCTCCGCCGGGGAACGTTTTGACCTTATTTATGCGGATCCTCCGTTTACCGAGGCGTATCCCGACTTGCGGCCGTTTACAGGGTTGCTTGAGCCTTCCGGGGTTGCCGTTTTCGAAGTTCCTTCGAGGCGCGTTCCGGAATGGGCTTCCGCGGGGAAAATCCGCGCCTACGGGGAAAGCTCCCTCGTCTTTTTCCGCGCATCTTTGTAAATTTGGAACATGAAGCGTAAAGCCGTTTTTGCGGGGTCCTTCGACCCTTTTACACTCGCGCATTTCGATCTTGTACGGAGATCCGTTTCGCTTTTTGACGAACTCGTCGTACTTGTCGGTGTGAACCGTCAAAAGCGTTCCTTTTTGACCGTGGAGCGCAGAAAGCGGCAAATCGAAGAGGCTCTTGCCGAATTTCCGAACGTCTCTGTCGATGCGTTTGACGGCCTTACAGTCGATTACCTGAAGCACGTCGGCGCGAAATTTCTTGTCCGCGGAGTTCGCTCCCCGTCGGAGTTTGACACCGAAAGAAATCTCGCCTGGAACAATCTGCGCCTTTACGCGGAAGCGGAAACGGTCTTTTTGCCCGTCGCCCCGGAATATTCCTCGATTTCAAGCTCGGCCGTCCGGGAAATCCTTTCCTTTGGCGGGGATGTTTCCGGAATGCTTCCTCAAAACATTTACAACGATCTATGCCACGGAGACCTGCCCGATGTTCGGACTGAAGCCCTTTAGAGAACTGTCCTCTCCCATCCGCATTTTGCTTTCGATCAATGCGGTGATTTTTGCGATATGCTTTCTTTCGAATTTGGTGGGGCTTGAACGCCTTGAATCGCTGATTCTCGGTTACGGTGCGCTTGTGCCGATTGCCTATACGGATGTCTGGCGCTTTTTGACCTATGCGTTTTTGCACGTGAACGTGTGGCACTTTGTCTTTAACATGCTTGCGCTCTGGATGTTCGGGGACGATGTCGCGCTCGAAATCGGAAATCGGCGTTTTTGGATTCTCTATCTTTTTTGCGCCGTGTTCGCGGGCATTTTCAGCATTCCGTTTTACCTTTCGGGCATGATGAATCCGATGGCGTTTATTATCGGGGCGTCCGGGGCTCTGATGGGCGTTTTTGTCGCCTACGCGAAGCTCTTTCCGAACAGGATGATTCTCATGTTCTTTATCTTTCCGATGCGGATCAAACACGCCATCTGGATCTTTGTCGCGCTTGACGTTCTTTTTGCCAATTCCGGCGATACGATTGCGCACTTTACGCATTTGGGCGGAATCGTTTCCGGGTTCATCTGCATGTACCTTTTTAATGCGCGCGTCTGGGACAGGCTCCGCGGAAATCTTTCGGATATGCAACGCAAAAAGAATGTGGATTCGGCGGAGGTTCTCGAAGGGGAAGTGCGTTACATCGACGAATCTAAGCAGCTGGATGCGATTCTTCGGAAAGTGAGCGAAAGCGGAATCGGTTCGCTTACGGAGTCGGAAAAAAATTTTTTAATCAGGGAAAGTGCGCGCCGTAACGGCCGCCGTTTTTGAGGTGCTCTATGAAAAAGGTTTTGGGCTTTGGTGCCGCGCTGGTCGATTTGCTCTCTCGGGTCGATGACGGCTGGATTTTAAACGCGAATGTTCCGAAGGGCGGAATGAATCCCGTCGATGATGCGCAGCTAAAAAAGCTCCTTTCCCGGGTCAAAAATCCGCAAGTGGTTCCGGGAGGCTCCGCGTGCAATACGATGGTCGGCGTTTCAAGGCTCGGCGGAAAGTCCGCATTCCTTTCGAAGGTCGGCGACGATGAATTCGGGCGCCTTTTTGCAAGGCATCTCGAATCGAACGGCGTGGAAAATTGCATGATGAAGTCTTCCGTTTCGACGGGAGCGGTTCTGTCGGCGGTGACGCCGGATGCGGAGCGGACCATGTTCACGTTCCTCGGGGCCTCCAACGCTTTTTCCGCTTCGGAAATTACGCCGGAACTTTTTACGGACGTCGGAATCCTTTACCTCGAAGGGTATCGGGCTTATAGCGGCGACTGTTTTTTGAAGGCCGTTTCGACGGCAAGGGCTCTCGGGGTAAAGACCGCGCTCGACTTCGGCTCCTTTGGCGTGGTAAACGACTGCCGAGCGCTCCTTTCCGGACTTTTTTCCGAAAGAAAGCTCGACATCGTGATTGCGAACGAGGAAGAGGCCAAGGCCTATACGGGAGCCTCCGAGGAAGCGGCTCTTGAAAAGCTTTCCAAACTTTGCAGCGTCGCCGTGGTAAAGCTCGGGGCGCGCGGTGCGCTTATCGCCTCGGACGGAAACGTGGTGAAGGTTCGGGCGGGAAAGGCGAAGGCCGTCGATACGACGGGAGCCGGCGACCTGTGGGCTTCGGGATTTCTCTACGGGATTCTCTCCGGGTATTCGATGGAACGCTCCGGAAATCTTGGAAGCCTTGTTTCGAACGAGGTCGTCCAGGTCGTGGGCGCGCAAATTCCGGAAACCGGCTGGGAACGGATTCGAAAGGAGATGAAAAATGTCTGAACATAGCGAACAGCTCGAATGGATGCCGCTCGAAACCTTTGCTAATCTTGAGGAGGCAAAGGCTCTGGTCGCGCTTCTCGAAGAAAACGCCATTGAAGCGGAACTCGTGAATGACGCCAACATGGGCGGTGATCCGCTGGGCCTCGATTTTCAGAACCGCGGCGCGGATGCGTGCATTGTCAAGGTCCAGGCGAAGGACATCGATCGCTCCCGCCGGATTCTCGAAGCGGGCATGCGCGCAAGCGTGACGGAAGCCGACAGCGTGAGCATGGAAATGCTCGGAAACTTTTCGGACGAGGAACTTCTCGAAATTTTGCAAAAGCAGGACGAGTGGAATCCCGAAAACGTCATTTTGGCCCAAAAGATTTTGGAGTCGCACGGAAAGGTGTATTCGGTCGAGGACCTGAAAAAGTTTTTTGACGATCGTGTGGAAGAATTGCGGAAACCGGCAAACGTCAAGGCCGCAAGCGTTGGCCTCGGATTTTTTGGAGTCTTGGTTTCGCTTGCCCTCGGCGCGGGAAATTTTCTTTTCCTCGAAACGAAGGATTACCTGTATGCGCTTCTCGTTTCGGGCCTTTGCGCGTGCCTTTCGTTTATTGCGGGCCTCAACTGGACTTATCGCAAAAAGCGTCTGCCGAACGGGGAAAAGGTTTTTGTCTTTTCGTCCGCACTTCGAAAGGTTTCCTTTGTGGAACTGATCCTTTCGTCTGTCGGGCTTGGTCTAACGGTTCTCGGCATTGCCATGCGGACGATTTAGTTAGTGGACGCCGTCCGCGTTCCCTTGCGGCTTTGCCGCGTACCATTTTTGGATTTTGTCCAGGACTTCGGCTGAAAAGTTCGGTTTGTTGTCAAGAATTTCTTCGGCGACGTCGAGCATTTTCTGGATGAGGTTTTTGTCGTGAATCCAGTCGAACCAGCGGAACACCCAGGCTCCGCTCTGTTCCGAGCCTTCGAGGTTTCCCGCTCCGCGTTCCTGCATGTCGAGCTCCGCAATTTCAAATCCGTCGTCGGTTGTAGCAAAGCGGGAGAGCCTTTCGTGCGCGGGATTTTCGGGCGAGACAATCAAAAAACACCAGGCTTCCTTGTCGCCGCGTCCGACGCGTCCGCGGAGCTGGTGCAATTGGGCAAGTCCGAAACGGTCCGGGCTTTCAATTGTCATTAGGTTTGCCTCGGGAACGTTCACGCCCACTTCGATGACGGTTGTCGCCACCAGAACCTGGATTTCTCCGCGGGCAAATTCCCCGAGAATTTTGTCGCGTTCCTCTTCGTCCATCTGGCCGTGAATGGCTTCGACTTTCCATTTTGTTGAAAATTCACGCAGTTCCTCGGCGACTTCCTCGACGCTGAGCGAACCGCCTTCCGCATCGAGTTCCACGCGGCTTACGACCCAGTAGGCGCGGTTTCCGCCCAAAATTTCCTTGAGCAGGAATTTTTTCATGTCTTCGCGTTTTTCGGGTGCAACGAGCCTCGTTTTGACGGGTTTTCGACCGGCCGGCTTTTCGCTCAGGACTATCGGTGCGAGGTCTCCGTAGAGCGTCATGGCGAGGCTTCGCGGAATGGGGGTCGCGCTCATCACGAGCAGGTCGGGGAAATGGCCCTTTGAAAGAAGCGCTTCGCGCTGGTTTACGCCAAAACGGTGCTGTTCGTCTATGACAATAAATGTCAAATTCTGAAAGAGGACGTCTTTGGAAAACAGCGCATGCGTCCCGATGACGACTTGGGTCAGTCCCATTTGAAGTTCGTGCGAAATGGATCTTTTTTCGACGCCGGAGGAGGCTCCGAGAAGAAGCGCGGAACGGATACCCGCCGCATCAAAAAAAGGCTTGAGGCTCTTGTAGTGTTGACGGGCAAGAATGTCGGTCGGGGCCATCAGTGCGCACTGTTCGCCGCACCGTGCGACGGCAAGCATCGAGAGCATCGCAACGACCGTTTTTCCGCTGCCGACGTCCCCCTGGAGCAGTGCATGAAACTGTTTTTTGCCGCGGAGGCCTTCGCAAATTTGGGAAACGGCTTTTGACTGCGAATTCGTAAGGGCAAAGGGAAGCCTTGACGCGTCCTTTTCGACTTCGGCCATGTCGATGTTTCGGGCCGTTCCGCGGACGACAAGGCTTCGGCGCCTGACGCTCATCCTCAGACAGAACGGCAAAAGTTCCATTTTCTTCAGCTCCTGCTTCGCGGACATCGCTTCGGCGAACGACTTTGGAAGATGGAGCCTTCTTAAATTTTCGAGCGTGGGACGGATTCCGAGGTAGTCCGTAAGTTCCCTGGGTGGGGAATCGGGGACGGAGAGGTTCGGCAGCTTAAAAAGGGCCTCGTAGAGCTTTCGAAAAAAGTGCTGCTCCATTTTGGCCGCGTGTTCCGCTTCCGTAATCGAATAGACGGGTTCGATGCCGCCCGAAAATTCCTCGTCGTCCGCCATGTGCTGCATTTCGGGATGCACGAGTTGCAGTCCGCGGTAATCGCCGAGCTTTCCGATGGCGCACCAGCGCGTGCCCGCGGTAACGGTGCGCGCCCAGTGGTTTGCCGCCCTGAAAAAGACGAGGCTCGTTTGACCCGTACCGTCGTCGAGGACTGCGATAAAACGGGATTTTCTTCCTCGGACGATTCCCGCTCTCACTATTTTTCCGACGAGAATGACGTTATCTCCGGGACGGCTTTCCGCAATTTTATTTAGGCGAGTCCTGTCGAGCCATGTGCGCGGAATGTTGTACAAAAGGTCCGAAACGGATCCGAAGCCGGATTCGGAAAGCGCCTTGAGCCGTTTGGGGCCGAGCCCCGGAATCGATGACAGGTCCATATTATTAAAAATACCTATATTTTTCGCCAAAAAGGAAATCCATGAAAAAGTTTTTGTCCCTGGTCCTCTTCATTTCTTCCGTTGTCCTAGCCGGGAACCTGACCGTGGAAGGCAAGCTTTCCGAAATTCCCGGGAAGATGCCCCCGAACGATCTTTACAGCTACGTCTATGTTTTGAAATACAAGGTTTCGGCGGTTCGCGAAGGAACGTTCGACGGCAAGGAAATTCTCGTGGGCGTCTATAATCCGCTCACGCCCCGCGGACAGGTGACGGGGAAGATGGCGGACAAGTCGAAGGGAAACGTCCGGAAGTTCCGTGCGGGCGACAGGCACGTCCTGAAGCTCGTTCCGCTCGAGGAAAATTATGATGGCGCCGTGGAAGACGAATATTTTGATGACGAATCGGATCGCTTTCTTGCCGTAGAAGTTCTGGAAGCCAAATAATCGGATGGTCTTTTCCTCCCAGATTTTTCTTTTTTACTTTTTGCCGCTGTTCTTTGCCGGCTACTATTTTCTTTTGTGGCGCAGGGCGAAACACTCCACGCTCAATTTTTTCATCACCGTCTTCAGCTACATTTTTTACGGATGGATGGAACCGTGGCTCGTGCTGTTGATGTTCGGATCGACCTGGGTGAACTATTTTGCCGGAAGGCAGATTTCAAAAGCGGGCGCGTCGAACGCAAAGCGGAAGGCGTCCCTCGTGCTGTCCGTTCTTGTCAATTTGGGAACGCTCGGATTCTTTAAGTATTACATGTTCGCGATGGGCGGAGTGAATGCCCTGGTGACGATGTTCGGGCTTGAACCCTTTACCGTTTTGCGCGTGCTTCTCCCCGTGGGAATTTCTTTTTATACGTTCCAGGCGATGAGCTATACGATAGACGTGTATCGCGGGGACGCTCCGCCGGTCAAGAACTTTGCGACTTTTGCCTGTTACGTTTCCCTTTTTCCGCAGCTTGTCGCGGGGCCCATTGTTCGCTACAATACGGTCGCCGAGGAGCTTGAAAGCCGTTCGCACACCTGGGAAAACTGGATGCGCGGCATGACGTATTTCTGTTTGGGCTTTGCCAAGAAGATTTTGATTGCAAACCAGGTCGGCATTATTGCGGACAGGGTCTTTGGCGCGGAATCCCCGGGCGTTTTGAATGCCTGGTGGGGGGCGCTCGCCTATATGATGCAAATCTATTTTGACTTTTCGGCGTATTCGGATATGGCCGTGGGGCTCGGGCTTATGCTCGGATTTCATTTTCCGCGAAACTTTAACGGACCGTATCGCTCCGGTTCGATTTCCGAGTTCTGGAGCCGCTGGCACATTTCTCTTACGACATGGCTCAAGGACTATCTTTACATTCCGCTCGGCGGAAATCGCATTTCCCGGCGTCGGACGTATGTGAACCTTTTTCTTGTGATGTTTGCTTCCGGAGTCTGGCACGGTGCCGCGATGACGTTCATTTGCTGGGGCCTTTATCACGCCTTCTTTATGATTGTCGAACGGGCAAACGGAAAACGCGCTCTCTACTTTAAGCTTCCGCGTGTGATGCAAATCTTTTTGACGCAGGTGATAGTGCTTTTCGGCTGGGTGCTCTTTCGCGCCACGGATCTTGCGTCCGCCGGAAAAATGTGGAGTTCAATGCTCGGGCTTTCTCCCGTAAATCCGGCAAATCCGCTTTTGACCGCGGAAATTTTTACGCCGACGTCCGTCGTCTTTATGCTGCTTGCGCTGGTCTATGCGTTTTCTCCGGTTCGCGCCTATGACTGGTGCCAAAAGATTAGCGCTCCGCGGATCGCTCTGGCCTTTGGACTTTTTGCCTTTGCCGTCCTTGCGCTTTTTACGCAAAGCTACAATCCGTTTCTGTATTTTCAGTTTTGAGCCCACCTCTAAAAATTCAATTTTCAAAAAATTGATTTTGACCAAAGCAATTTTTAGAGATGACCTTTATTTTTTTGCTTTGGCTTTCTCTGCATTCCAAAGGTTTTCGATTCGTCTTGCGTTTTTAATTTCGTCTTCAAAAATTTTTTTGTTTCGTTCTTTTTTATGGTAATACGGTTTAAGGAGATTCATCAGTTCGAAGTATTCCGAAATAGGAGGATTGTCGCATTCGGGGCGTGGTTTGGCCGACGTATTGCAATTTTCGGATTCATTTTTTTCAAATTGACCGAATATTTTCGAATTCAAGGTTTTGCGCTCCATGATATAGGCCGCCTTTCCTTTTATGAAAATGAAAAACAGTTCGTCGCCATTTTTATTAACCACCTCCAGTTCATGGGTAAAAAAGTCTGCCTTGACCGTATCGGATTGGGAGCCCGGAAAAATAAGATTTAACGGAATTTTTGTAATGGTATCATTGTCGGGAATGTTATAATATTTGTTTTCGGCAAAACAAATCCCGGCCTCGACGACATAAAGAATGGAATCCTTAACGAGGGACTTGATCCAAAGTCCGGGAGGAATGCGGCCATATTTAAAAAATAACGGATAAAAATAAAGGGTGTTCGTAGGATCCCACGTAGAATATAAAATTCCTTCATATTCCACTTCGTCACTTTTGCAGGGAAGTGCCATAAGGTCAAAATCGAAGTCAACTAACGCACTGGGATTGTTTAGCCATTCTATTACAGCATCGCCTTCAAGGAACTGTGGTTGTTTGCTGAACGACAAATTGGAGATTAAAAGAAATAGTACGAGAACTTTTTTCATTCGGGGTATTCCTTTGAATAATCGCAGATCGGCTTGTGGGCTTTACTTCCAGTGAGTTAACCAACCGTTTGGCAATTTCCCATCGTTTTTTCTCCATAGTATGGCTTAAGCTGTTGCATTCATATATAACAAAATAGATTAAAACATTTGAAGACATTTTCGGAATGAGACTTTTGCTTTGAAATGAAACCGTTTCCTCCGCTTTTTTCTGACGGATGGTTCGGATTTTTCTATATTGTGGCTGCTGCGAGGGTAACGTCGCGGCAAATGCCCCCATAGCTCAAATGGATAGAGCACGCCCCTCCTAAGGGTGAGATCTACGTTCGATTCGCAGTGGGGGTACTTCTTTTTTTTTGGCCCATGAAGCGACGCTATGTAC
>CAVBPX010000044.1:0-20760 GCA_963597395.1 Eggerthellaceae bacterium
AAAAAGGTTGTAAACGCCGCTTTTAATCTAGAAAATCTGAAAGCAATTCACAACCGACGCGGTCGCGTCGGTCAACAAAAAAAGGTTGTAAACGCCGCTTTTAATCTAGAAAATCTGAAAGCAATTCACAACCCGTTCGCGCACGAGTCGTTCGGGTCGTCAGTTGTAAACGCCGCTTTTAATCTAGAAAATCTGAAAGCAATTCACAACCCTTGCGCGCCTTGCGCTTGCTTTTCTCAGGTTGTAAACGCCGCTTTTAATCTAGAAAATCTGAAAGCAATTCACAACACCGACCCGTATTTTGCAGATTTGGCAGAAGTTGTAAACGCCGCTTTTAATCTAGAAAATCTGAAAGCAATTCACAACTCTTGTAGGCTTGTAGGATGTTTTCGGACGGTTGTAAACGCCGCTTTTAATCTAGAAAATCTGAAAGCAATTCACAACTTGGTGGTGGTGGTGTTGTTGTCGGTGTTGGTTGTAAACGCCGCTTTTAATCTAGAAAATCTGAAAGCAATTCACAACAAGGTGTTTTTTTAAGCTATATTCTTGAGTGTTGTAAACGCCGCTTTTAATCTAGAAAATCTGAAAGCAATTCACAACGCCGCTTCGGCTTTTTTGGCCAGATCCGCGGTTGTAAACGCCGCTTTTAATCTAGAAAATCTGAAAGCAATTCACAACCCTTTTTGGCCAGATCCGCGAAATACGGATGTTGTAAACGCCGCTTTTAATCTAGAAAATCTGAAAGCAATTCACAACTTTAATCTTTTTTTGTATGCGCTTTTTTGTTCCATAAAAATAAAAGCTCACCCGGAGCGCGCTGATCTTGCGGGAAGCGGGGTGAGCGTGTAAAATTATCGAAAGGTCAAGAGGCTTTTATTCAAACCCGACTTTCATCGGGCCGTTTTTGCCGTAGCGGTTTTTTCGCATATAGAGCCTTCCCGTGGAGTCGTAGTGGAGCTGCTCTCCAAAAGGTTCGCCGTCTTTGTAAAAAAGGCTGTCCTTGAGCTTTCCGTCCGAAAACCAGTTTCGCCAGCAGCCGTCGATTTTCCCGTTGCGGAAAAAGCCTTCGCTGGCGTGCGTCCCGAGCGAGTCGTAAAAAGAAAGAAGCTTTTTCTTTTCGCCGTTTTCCCATATTTCCATATAAAGTAACCTGTGACCGGGAACCCTGTAGCGGAGCGTGTCGCTTATGCGGTTATCGACAAAGGTCGTTTCGGCGTCGATGCCGTTTTCGCCGAGTTCCCCGTAGGCGATTCCGTTCCCGTTTTGAAAAAGGCTTTGCCGTTCGATGGAGCCGTCCTTTTTAAAGTAGGTCCACACGGAATCCCGGACTCCGTTTCGGTAAAAGGCGCGCTTCCAGAGTTCGCCGCTTGCGCGGAAAAGTTCCGATTTGCCGTGGAGCTTTCCGTTTTGATATTCGGAGCGCGTTTCGACGGGGCCTCCGGGGTAGAATGTTTCGCGGCGGCCATCCAGTACGCCGTTTTTGCATGTTTCGGCCGAGATGCGCTTGCCGTTTGCGGCAAAGACTTCGCGCGTGCCGTTCGCGTTGCCCTTAAAGCAGGAATTTTTTTCGCGGAGGTTGCCGTTTTCGTGGAATGTTTTCCAGATGCCGACCGGTTCGCCGTTTAGGAACGTTTTTTCGGCGGCGAGGCTCCCGTCAAAGAAGTATTCCTTCCAGGAGCCGTCCTTCTTTCCTTTTTTGTAGAGGCCTCTCGCCTGGACTTTTCCGTTCGAAAACCATTCCGTCCATTCGCCTTCGCGGGTGCCGTTTTGGTAGAGGCCCGATTCCGCGAGGTCGCCGTGCGATGTCCACCGCTTGAATTCGCCGTCCGGTTTGCCGTCCCGATAAGGGACTTGCGTTTTGCGGATGCCGTTGTAATGCGTCGTTTCGCGGACGTCCTTTTCGCCGCATGCGAAAAATGTCGAGGCGCACAGGGCCAAAATGGCGATTTTTTGGAATTTCGTCATGTTCACAACATAGAAAAAAGGTAATTTCCGAGTATGGATGCAAAGAAAATCCAACGGATCTCCGAAATCCTGAAAAGCCGGATCAACGCGCCGCTCGCCTGGGGCGTTTTGCTGCTTACGCTCGCGCTGACCGTTCTCTTTTATTTTTCGCAGCGCCAGAGCGAGGACGTTTACGGCCGTTATGTGGAGACGCTTTCCGAGTACAAGTTTTTTTCGTCGCGGATAATGCAAAAAATGGAGCGCGTGCGCGTGCAGCCGGAGCGCGATCCGTCTGCTTTGATGAGTTCTATTAGAAGCCTTCGCGAAAGCGCGGTGGCCGTGTATGCGGCTTCGGAAAAGACCCGCTCCCAGGACTGGATGCCGCCGGAACGAGACTTCTCGGCCTTTGAAACTTCCGTCCTCGGATGGGTCGCGTCCATTCGACGCTATGTTCCGGCCCGCTCCGAATGGCTCGACAGCGCGGCGGTTTTGACGGAAAAACTCTATCGCTTGGATGGGACGCTCGGCCCGAGCCTTGCCCGTTCGCTCGATTCCGCCCGGACGGGAACGGTCGTCGTGGCGGATTCGGTTTTGCTCCGCGGGCTTCCGAATGACCTTGCCGAACGCTATCAAAAGGCGCTTGACGACAATGCGGAACTTTCCGTCATCTGGAACCGAATCGATACCGACGAGGCGCTTGTCCGCTGCGAGAACCTGTTGCAGCAGTTCAAAATGCACATGCTGGACAATCGGGACGTCAAGTTCTGGATTCAGCAGGTTTTTTACCTGATGTCGATAGTCCTTCTTCTGTTTACGGTCTTCTTTGTCATCCGGTCGAGGAAATGATGTCTCGCTCCTTTCGGTTTCTTTTTTTGGGAATTGCGGCCTTTTTCTGCTTTTTGGCGTCGTATCTTTTTTTGCAGACGCTTCCGTTTTACCGGACGATCGCGGGGGAAGAGGATCTTTTTTACGGGAAAATATCCTCGGTCGCCTTTCCGCGCGGATGGCACGGTTCGGGCGTCCCTCTTTTTGACAGAACGTTTTTTTGTTTGAACGAGGACCGGGAGGCCGTGTTTACGCTTGCGCTCCCCGCGGAAGAAAAGGCCATCCTCGGGGAGTGGATTTCCTTTTGGTCGGAGACGGGAATGCCTGAGCCTATTGAGGTCCGCGGAATACGGGTCTCGCCGCGGGAGTGGATTGTGACGGGAATCGCAGGGAATGCCGGGGAGCTGGATTCGCTTTCGATTCGCGATTTTCAGCTGCGCGCGATGATGTGGTCGGGATTTTTGACGGTCGTCTTTTTGGGCGTTTCGTTTCTTTCGCTGCGCCGCGCGCTTCGGCGGAAAAGATGAAGCTCCTTTTCCCGGTCCTTCTTTTGGCCGCTTTCGTTTTTGCGCGCGGCGAAAAGCCTTTTGTGTCGGATTCCGTGACGATTCGCGTCGGGGACTTTGAAAGCCCGTCCGCGGTGTGGCACCGCGAAAAGGTGAAGCGTCCGCAGGTGTTCGTCTGGTTTCACGGCGGAATGCAAAGTTCGAAATGTGCGAAGGGCTATGAGGCGGGAGCCGCCCTTGTGCCGTTCCTTTCGGAGGCTTCGAAGGAAGGCGTCGTACTGAGCGTTTCGGCGTGCAGGGACAATCACTGGCTTTCGAGCGGCCCGCTTCTTGCCGTCGATCGGATGCTCGATTCCGTGGAAATTCGTCTGAATTTGAAAATCGACACGGTTTCGCTTGCGGGAGTTTCGGACGGCGGACTCGGCGTCGTGGGCTACACGCTCTACGGCAAACGGGAAGTCCGCTCGAGGCTTCTGGTAAGTACGAACCTTGCAAGCGTCTCGGACGCGGAGAACCTTTCGAAGGACCCGCGGGTGAGGCTCGGAACGTGGCTGTTTCTCCAGGGAGGCACCGACAGGCTCTATCCGTCGGACCGTACCGTTCCGTGGGTGGAAACCTTTTGCCGCTCGCTCGGAAGAAAAACGTGCAAATTGCGCTTTGACGAAAAGGGCGAACACGACTGGTCGTGGTGGACGCTTCACCGAAAGGCGTGGATAGGCGAATTTCTCCGCTGAAAGGGAAGGCCCGGGTCTTGAGGTCACCTTTCCCCTTGACAAAATCGGAGAATTTTTTAAAATTGGACTTGCACACTCGCGGGTGTGGCGGAATTGGTATACGCGCTAGATTCAGGTTCTAGTGTTCGCAAGGACATGAAGGTTCAAGTCCTTTCACCCGCATAAGTCTCGTTCCTCGGAACGGGACTTTTTTCTTTATATTTGGTCCATGGTCACCTCTAAGAATTCAATTTTCAAAAATTTGGTTGCGACGTTTTGCGGCGCTCTTTTGTGCGCCGCCCTTGCCGGATGTTCCGGCTCCGGAGACTCGTTCGAAACGTGCGAATCTTCTACCGTGGCGGGCCTTCGCGGACTCTCGTCCCGGGTGGAAGGTTCGTCTCTTTGCCGGACCATTTACGGGGAAGTCTCTTTTCAGTTTTCGGGCCGCTGCGCGCGGAGCGGATGCTTTTTTCTGTATGACGTCGATGAGGACGGAAACCGGGTCCGCGGAGACAGCATTTACCTGTCCGACGTGTCGGCGTTTCCTTCCGGGTGGCAGGATTCGTCCGCGGTGCGCCTTGCGCGCGTGACGGGGGACTTTTACCCGGAAAAAAAGTATGACAGCTGCGAGTCCCTGGCCGACGTGGAGTGCCAGCGGGCCTTTTACGTGCGGGACGTGGAGTGACGGATGAAAGAAGATCCGGAAGATTCGGAAGACGGGGAATATGCGGTAGCGGTGCCGGACGGGACTTTTGAAACGAAGCGCCTTTTTTTGAAGCCGCTCCGGGTCCATGATGCCGAGGAATTTTTTTCTCTGGTGGAATCTTCGCGGGCGACTCTCCGAAAGTGGCTTCCCTGGGTCGATGAGGTTCGGACGCTTTCGCAGGCGACCCGCTACGTCAACGGCTACGCATACCAGCTTTTGACGGGGAGCGGCGGCGCCTATGGAATTCGGGAATTGAATACCCGCGAGCTGACGGGCGTCTTGATTTTGAGCTGGGTGGACCGGAAAAACCGATCGACGGCGTTCGAATATTTTTTGGGGGACGCGTGGACGGGGAAGGGCCTTGCCGCGGAGGCGTGCGGCCTGATGCTCGAGACGCTCCGTGAAATGCGCTTTCATCGGGTCGAAATCTCGGCGGCGGCGGAAAACGCAAAAAGCAACGCGCTGGCAAGGAGGCTCGGGTTTACATGGGAGGGAATTTCCCGGGATGCGGAATATTTACACGGAAAGTTTTGGAACATTAACCGCTGGGCGCTCCTTTTGAAGTGATTTCCCGCAGCCGGTTACGAATGTAAACATTTAAATACGAAAGTCTTCCTCAAAAGCGGGAAGAGCTTCTATTTTATAGGCATGGAATCTTCCGACGAAGAAAAAAAGCCGTCCCCGCCGGACATTTTGGAATACACGAACTACCGCGTATTTTTGCACGACTACTACGCCTACAAAAAGGCGACGTCCGCGGCGTTCAGTCTGCGCTTTTTTGCGGCCCGGGCCGGGCTTTCGAGCCATGCGCACCTGAAGCTCGTGATGGACGGGAAGCGGAACATTACAAAGAATACGGTGGTGAAGATTATCCAGGGGCTGGGCCTTGTGGATGAACGCGCCGAGTATTTCGAAAACCTGGTGTTTTTTAACCAGGCGCAAACGGACAAGGAAAAGACCTTCTACTATGGGAAGCTCGTCAAGTCTTCGCCGGGGTCGCGTCTTTGCAAGCTTTCCAATTCGCAGTTCCGCATTTTTACGGAATGGTATCATTCGGTCATTCGCGAAATGGTGGACCTTTCGGGGTTTAACCCCGCTCCGGAATGGATTTCCCGGAAGCTCGGTTGCAAGGTTTCCGCGGAAGAGGTGACGGAATCCCTCAAGCTTTTGACCTCCCTGGGACTTCTTTCCAAGACGGCCAACGGCTACCGGCAGTCCCGGAACCTGGTGACGACGGACGACGAGGTGATGAAAACGGACAGCGAGATAAACGACATGCTCGTTAAGGAATATCACAGGCAGATGCTCGACCTCGCCAAGGATTCGCTGGAGAGCGTCCCGGCAAAAAACAGGGACATTTCGGCGGTGACGTTCGCAATTCGGCGCAAGGATTTCCCCACTTTGAAAAAACATTTGCAACTGATGCGCAAAGAACTATTAGATTTTTCCTGTGATGCAGGAAGCGGCGAGGATGTCGTTCAGGTGAACATCCAGCTGTTTCCGTTAACGCGAGGAAACTGATGCGCTTTTTTGTTCCCGTCGCCTTGGGCGTTTTATCCCTTTTTCTCTTGCTTGCGTGCGAGAGCTCGACGCATGCGGGGATAGAAATCGGAAATCCGGAGATTCAGGCCCGCGCCTTTGTGGCCCGGTTCGTGGTCGATTACGGCACGGGTGCGGACGAGGACAGCTCCGCTTTGACGGGAACCGTTCGGGTCGATGGCGTCGAGCTTTCGCTTTCGCGGCTTGCCGCCTATTCGAGCTATTACACCTACGTGAGCTTTGACCTGGAAAACGGCCAGACCCTTTGGCCCGAAAATTCCGAAGCGCCGGCAAACATTGCCTTTGCGGAAGATTCCGCCGTGGAGCCGGAGGCCTGGAAGGCCGCCCTGGGCGATATCGAAATAGACGAGGACGGCCTTTTGAAGGAAGTCGGCGCCATGTTCTCCCCGGTGCAATACAGTCCGCGGCTTACCGGAGCCGTGCTCCGGAATGGAACCCTTGTGCCCTTCGCGTTCTCGCTTTCGGGCATCGATTCCCTGGAAGTTCTCTATTTGAAGGATCAGCTGGATACGTCGGAGAGCGGAGCGATTTCGCTTACGGTGCGGTTTCGCGTGCCGGTCTGGGTGGATGGTCTTTCGTTTGATTCCGCGGAACTTTTGGACGATACGCTTTGGCTGGACGCTGCGCACAACGTGGCCCTGTGGGATTCCCTCACGGCGCGCTTCGGCCTCGCTTTTTCGTCAAAACATCGCATCGTCTATTTCGCAAACGGAACTTCGGAAAACGCCTATGCCGAAAGGACCCTTTTGGATTACGACATCGTGGATTCGAACTGGGTGACGAACGGAAACTTTGCCGACGGCGGTAAAAGCTGGTATCTGGTGGAACAGCTCGGCGGTGTTGCCGATACGAGCGTCGAAAACGGCGCCATGCAAGTCCGGATTTCTTCCGGAGGTACGCAAAATTACAGCGTGCAGTTGATTCACGAGGACATCCCGTTACTCGAAAACCGCAAATACAAGCTGGTCTTTACCGGGGTCGCGGATACGCCTTCGAACTTTATGGTTCGCATGGGCTCCTACAGCACCTATACGACGGAAGCTTTCCAGCGGAATCTTGTGATGGATACGCTCTGGAAATCCTTCGAGTTCGAATATACGGCCCTTGTGACGGACCTGTTCGCGCGTCTGGAATTTAATCTGGGAAAGAACAAGTCGCACTTCCAGTTCAAGGAAGTGAAGATTTACCGCATCGACTGATGCCGCAAAATTTTAAAATCGGGGTGAGACGATGACTTTGAAGCCTCTTGTCTGGTCGCTTTTTTTGGGCTCGGCGTGCCTTGCCTATTTGCCCGGCGAAAAAAATTTTCCTTCGCTTTCGAATTCAAACGGCCTGTTCGGAAATCCGGCGGGTCTTTCGGCTTTTGATTCGCCCGGTGCGCTGTTCAATTTTGGGAAGGAAAAGAACGGCGTCTATGAATTTTCGACAGGCGTCCACGGAAGCCATTTGGGGGCGTCCTTCGAGTATCTTTCGGACTATGACGGCTTTGACGAAACCCGCTGGAACGTCGTCGGGGCGTTTCCCGTCTTTTCGAGGTTCGCCTTTTTGGGGGCGTCCGTCGGCGCCTTTCGGAGCGCGGACTTTGACGGCACGGATTTTTCGCTTTCGCCCGGAATCGTCGTCCGCCCCTTCCAATGGCTTTCTCTCGGGTTTGACAGCCGGAACGTGCTGAACCTCGGGCCCAAAAGTCAAAGGCGCGTCCAGGAATACGGCGCCACGGTGAGAATCCCCGGAGGCGTTTCGGTCAGCTATGCGGGCGAAAATTTGGCCGCGCACAGGCTGCTCGTGGATGCGGATTTTGGACTTCTGAACCTCGGCGTACAGATTCCGCTTTACGGGGACGATCCTTACCGCGTCTATGTTTCGCACGAATTCGGACGCTCGTTCAAGGGAACGCTTGCCGTCGGGGACGACTGGAAGCCGCGGCGCGTTTCGCTCGGATATCACTCGGCAAAGGTTCCGGATCCGTATCTGATGTCGCGAATTGTGCGGGTGCCGCTTTCCGGAAAAATTTCGGAAACTGAGGCGGGGCTTTCCCTTCCCGGGTTTGGAAAAAGCTCTCTCAGCGTCGAGTCCCTGCGCGAAAATTTTGAGTTTCTTCTCGCGGACGAAAGCGCACAAATTATCATTTTTGATTTTTCGGGCTACCGGGCGGGCACCGCGATTTCGAAGGAAATCGAACGGGGAATCGCAAAACTTAATTTGTACGGAAGAACGACCGTCGCCTATCTTGACGAACTTCGACCGACGACCCTTCTCGCTTCGAGCTCCGCGACAAAGGTCGTTCTTGAACCTTCGGCCCGTGTAAACTACCGCGGCATCGGCGGTGAGGTTCTGTATTACAAGGGACTTTTGGACCTGCTGGGCGTGAAGGTCGAACTTTTGCGGCATGGTGCCTACAAGTCGGCGGTAGAGCCTTATACGGCGGATTCGATGAGCGCGGAGGCCCGCGAAAACTACGAGAACCTTTACCGCGAATGGTGGAACGTTCTTGCCGAGGATTCTCGGGCGCGGGTTTCGAATACGCGGCTTCTCGATTCGCTGCTTGCGCGTCCGAGCCTGCTTGCGTCCGATGCCAAGCGGGCGGGCCTCGCCGATACGGTGCTTTACCTCGACGAGGTGGCACCCTATGTGCTCGGGTCGGTTTACGGGGTCAAGGTTCCGTTTGCCGCGGTTTCGAACTTTTCGCCGAAGGCGGGCGTTCGCGTTTTTGACGAGGATTGGCGTCCGCGGTCGAAGGTCGCGCTGCTGAATATCGAAGGCTCCATTGTGGACGGGCGCGGCGGCTACAATCCCATTACCGGTTCGCGTGTGACGGGATCCGCGGAGGTCCTCGAAGCGCTTGACGGCCTGATGCGCTCGCCGGAATACGCCGCGCTGATTGTTCGCATCAACAGCCCGGGAGGTTCGGCCCAGGCGTCGGACGAAATCTGGCACAGGCTGCACACGCTTTCGCAAATGGGACTTCCCGTTATCGCGAGCATCGGCGACATGGGGGCTTCCGGCGGATACCTCATCGCGTGCGGCGCAAACGAAATCATCGCGGAAAAGGCGAGCATCGTGGGAAGCATCGGAATCTTTGGCGGGAAGGTCAGCTTTAAGGACTTTTTTGAAAAGCTCTCGATTCGGGCGGAGTCCGTCAAAAGCCACGAGTTTGCGGCCGCGGAAGGAATCGGCGAGCCTTTTTCCCAAGTCGAAAAGGAAGCCCTCCAAAACTACCTGGACGATTTTTACGGAAGGTTTTTGAACATCGTGGGCGATGCAACGGGCCTTTCGCTCGATTCCTTGGACAAAAGCCTTGCCGGGGGACGGGTCTTTACCGGAAGCCAGGGCGTTCAAAACGGGCTTGTGCACAAAATCGGCGGTCTGGACGTCGCCATTTCGGAAGCGAAACGCCTTTCCGGACTTTCTCCGTCTCGCCCCGTGGTTCTCAAATCGATTCTTTCGGACGATTCCTACCTCTTGCGGGGAATTTCCGACCAGGTTCGGCTGCTCGATTGGATAAAATCCGCCGAAAAAACACAGGCCTGGGCACTTTTTGCAATGCCCCCCTTGCCGAATCGGTAAAATTTTTTACATTTGGTTCGACCATTGAGCTATGGTGTAATGGTAGCACAACAGATTCTGAATCTGTTTGTCTAGGTTCGAATCCTGGTAGCTCAATTCTTCAGGTTTTGAAAACGGCGGTTCTTGAATCGCCTTTTTTTGTGGATTTTCTATGGACGCACCCGGATTTTTCGAATACTTTCTTGACTATTTCGGCGACCGTTGGGAGGCTCTTTCAAAGGCTCTCCGCGGTGAAAGCGTCTATACCGCTATCTCCTACCCCGGAAAGACTCCTTACTTTTTGGACGAGGCTTCCGTGTTTGCCGCAAAGTCCCTGGGCGTGGAACCCGGCATGGACGTTCTCGACATGTGCGCGGCTCCCGGCGGAAAGACGCTGATTCTTGCCGAGGCGCTGCAGGGCAAAGGTTCCTTGCAGGCAAACGACCGCTCCCCGGATCGGCGCGTGCGCCTTTCGCATGTTCTCGAAAACACGCTCCCCGACGAACTGCGGCAGGCGGTCAAGGTCACAGGCTATGACGGTTCCCGCTTTGGAATGTTCCGCCGGGAATGCTTTGACCGGATTCTTCTCGACGCTCCCTGCTCCTCGGAACGGCACGTGATGGAAAGCGAAAAGTACCTTTCGGAGTGGAGCCCCAAGCGGATTTCCCGCATTGCGGTAGAGCAGGGTTCGCTGCTTGCAAGCGCGGTCGATGCGCTGCGGCCGGGAGGTCAGATGGTTTACAGCACCTGTGCGCTGACGCGGATGGAAAACGACGACGTGGTACGGAAAATTTTGAAAAAACGGGCGGGGAAGGTGCGCGTCCTTGAACTTTTTCCTCAAATTCCGGGGACGGAAAAAACGGAATTCGGGCTTCACATGCTGCCGGACCTGTGCGGTGGCCGGGGCCCCATCTTTTGCGCCAGGCTCGAAAAGCTTTCTCCTGCGTAAAAAAGTTTCCGTTCGGGGCGTTTTAAATTATTTTTCAAGGCATGAACGTCCGTATCAGTGTTTTTCTTTTTTCCGCGCTTTTGGCGGCGGGCCTCGCCTTTTCGCGCGAAGTTCCCGTGCGCTATGTCCTTTCGAACGATTCCATCGAACAGGATGCGAAGTTTGTCAAGCTTTCGAAGGATACTGTCTATTTGCTTCCGTTGGATTCCGCGGAAAAGGCGGAGATTTTAAAGGCGGACGAGGCCCTTCTCGATAAGATTGCCCCCGATTCGACGGAAGAGGAAGTTTCGGAAGCGGAAGTTCCGCAGGAACAGGCGAGCGCCTACGAAGAGGCTCCCGTGGACACCGTTCCCGCCGCGGATTCGACGGCAAAACCGGTCGCCGAGGATGATTTCGAAGCGGCGCTCCTCGCACAGGAAAAGCAGGCTTTTGAGGATTCCGTTGCCCGCGAAAAGGCCGTTCAGGATTCCATTCGGGCACAGGCCCTTGCGGATTCGCTTGCTCGCGAAGCGGCCATCCCCATCGAAGCCAAATACATCCGGATTTTCAAGTTTGACCTGAAGCGGATGACGGACCTCGAAACCGGAAAGCCGGTCGATCTTTCCCTTTCGGAATTTGTCTTTGCGGACGACGTCGAAGAAGAAGAGCCTCTTTACCCGGCGGGCAAGGCGAACCTTCTCGTTTCGTCCTTCCCGGACAGCTGCGAACTTTTCATCAACGGCGAGCCTTTGGAAATGACCGCTCCCGACACCATCAAGAACATAAAACCGGGCAAGTACACGATTTCGGTCAAAAAGAAGCTGAAGGACGTTGACTGGTGGGGAACGCAGACGGTAAAAATCAATGCGGACTCGCTGAACAAGGTGAAAATCGAAGTGGAACGCCCGCGTACGAAGCTCACCGTGGCGACCATTCCCGACGGCGTGGAAGTGTATCTGGACAAGCAGCCGAACGAAAGCGTGATGCCCGAATATTTGACGGACGTCTCGTTTGAAACGGAGCCTTCGGTAAGCAAGGTCGTCTATTTGCGGAAGGTCGGGTATCTCGATACCGCGCTTACGGTGGAAGTCCGGGCCTTTATGCCGAACCCGGTGTATGTGGAACTCTCCGCTGTAGATAATTCGAGCGTCGTGGAAATGCAGCGCGAATATGACAGGGAACGTTCGAGGCGTTATGTCGGGCGCGGACTTCTGTGGGGATCCATCGCTCCGATTATCGCGGGGGGCGTCCTCTGGTATCTCGCGGAACGCGACTGGTCGGATGCCGCGGACAAGAAGACAGTTTACAACAAGAGCGCTTTCGAAAGTCCGGACACGCAAAGGCTCGTCAAGAAGAACAAGGACCTGAATGATTCGGGCGACACTAAGGGAATCATCGCCCTCGGGCTCGGAGTTGTCGGCGCGGGCCTCTTTGTCACCGGGTTCGTTCTAGCGTTTTAGCGATTCCAAATAGAATGCACGCGCAAAGGATGGGCACCATCACGTTATACGGCGCGTGATACTGCAGTGCCTTGGGCGCGGCCATCCACAGATAGACGCACACGGTCTGGGCCGTGAAAACTTCCAGGCTGTGGCGTCCAATCGTCCTGCAAAACGAAAAATCGAGGAGCCGTGAACGGTGCCGTACGATGCCCGAAACGACGCATACGAAGGCTATGAAGTTGAGTGCCCGAAGCGCTCCGACGTGTGACTTTGAAATCCAGAATTCGCCGGGCTGCGGAATGGGTAAAATTTCGTGCGACCAAACAAAACAGGCCGCGCACAGGCATGCGGACGGAATCAGAAGCTTGTCCAAAATCTTTTGGGAACCCTTGCCGGATTTTTCACGGGACTTCCATAGAAAGGCGACGGCCGCTCCCGAAAAATAGACGAACTGCCAGGCAAAAAGGTCGAAGAATCCGGGGTAGGCCCAGTCCGGGAAAATTTGCAGCACAAGGCTTCGAAGGTCACCTTGCGCAAGAATCCAGACCGCAAACGAAATTCCCCAGACGACCTTTAACCGGCCGCGCAAAATTTGCGGAAAGGCGAACGATCCGAGGAGAAGCAAAAAGACGTAAAGCGGAAGGACGTCAATCCATTCGGGCGTGTAGGCGAGAAGGGCTGCAAGGAGCGTTCCGGAAACCGGATGGGCATACAGTCCGGCAAAAAATCCCCGGATTTGCGGAAAAAGAAAAAAGGCGAGAACGGCAATGGAAAAAAGCGTTGCCATGTGAAACTTCCAAATACGAAAGGCGCGCACGCGCATCCAGCGCGTCGTCTCCCCGCGAAGGGACTTGCTTGTGACGGCGAGCATTCCGACAAATCCCGAAAGAAAAAAGAAGCCCTCCGCCGCGGAAAAAAATCCGAAGCATTGGTAGAGCAAATGTGAAACGGGACCCGAAAAATGGTCGAGCGTCATTTGCAACAAAAGAAGCCCTCGAATGGAATCGAGGGCGGGAATGCGACCGGGCTTTGTCGCCTTAGAATTCGACGTGTCCACTGATTCCCATTGAAAAATGGTTCGGTGAGGAAGAGCAGATGTTGTAGCCGCCCCAGAAGACTATCTCCGCTTCGACGGTCGGGTAGAGGTAGAAGGACGGGCCGACGAAGTGGCGGCTGTCGTCGTCGATTTCGAGGCTCGGGTCGTGATACTCGTAGGCGAGGCCCATCGAGAACTTCTTGTGGAGGTCGAGGGACGGTTCAATGTAAATCATCCGTTCGTCCTCGGTAAAGATTTGCTCTTCGACGGGAGCTTCGTCGTCGGCGAGAAGCGCCTGGAAATAGCTCGCTGCGAGGTTGAAAAAGCGGTAGTTGAACGAAGGCTCGACGAGGAAGGAGTGGACTCCGTGACCCTTATACGGGTGCATGCCCCACGTCGCCGTGATGCCGTAGTTGAAGTTGTCGGTGCTCTTGGTGTATTGGACTTCCGTTCCGAGCGCATAGGTGTAGGAACGGCTGATTTCCTTGCCGAAGACCCAGTCGAGGCTCGGGGTAATGGTAAAGCGTTCTTCCGTCTTCGAAATCAGGTCGAATCCGTAGGTGATGAACGCGGCGAGCGAATGCGCGTTGTTTTCGGTTGCGCCGATGTAGGCCTTGCCGTTTTCCACTTCGAACCCGATACCGCGAATTTGCTTGTCCTGGAGAATGACCGCATAGTCTTCGGTGTCGCGCCAGTAGTAGTAGGAGAATCCCCCGGCGCTGTAGGTGAGGTCGCCGAAGATGACCCGGACGAGCGGCGTAAACTGCCATGTGAACTGGATGCCGTCAAAGTCAAAACCGGTCCAGCGGTTTTCGGCGTCGCCCATGGCCGTTGCGCGGCTTTCGTTCCGCACCCTGGAAATTCCCGTGTCGCCGGCCGTCACATAGTTGCTGTGCGTGCGACCCTTGACCGTCACGGAAACATTTTCGTCGAGAAGGACCTTGCCTTCGAGCTTGATATCCTGGTTTGCCGCATTGGTCGGGCTAAAATCCTCGTCCCAGTAGGTCGCATAGTCCGCGTCGATGTCGCCGTGCAGTTCTACATCGACGGCAAAGGTCGCGATTGCGGAAAGAAGGACAAAAAAGCTGAGTTGCTTGATCATAGTTTCCTTTTTAAAAAACGGATTCGGGGTTCAAAATAGAAATATGTGGGCAAAGAATCCATCAAGAGAGTGCGCCTTTTTGTAAATTAGGCCATATTATGGGATTTTTCAATCGCATTCTTCTCCTTTCTTCCCTGGTGTTGGCTGCAAGTGTCGCGGCCTCTCCCGCGGATTCCGTGATGGCGCTTTCCAAAAAATGGTTCGATTCCGGAAAGGCCTGGAGTTTTGATTTTCGCGTGCGAGCCGATTACGCGGGTTCCGCCGAGTCGGGATTTCAAAGCGGAAATCTGCTCGTGGCGGATTCCGACCGGTTCCGCCTGCAGATGGTGGGAATGTCCATCTACTCCGACGGGAAAAACTTTTGGCAGTGGAACAGGGAAACGAAACAGGTCCTGCTCAAGCTCCTCGAAGACATGGAAAGCAACGTGCACCCGTCGGAACTTCTCTTCAAGTATTTAAAGTGCAGGCCGCTTTCGATGAAGGAAAAAACGCTCGGCGGAAAAAAGGCGAACGTCCTTTCGCTGGACGCTTCGGAGTACGGAAAGGATTTTGCCGAAATGGAAGTCTGGCTTTCGGCAAAGGACGCTTCTCCGATGAAGCTCGTCACGGTCGATCCGCTGCAAAACGTCACCACGTACGAGATTTCGAACTTGAAACGCGTCGATAATGTCAAGGCTTCGGACTTTGTACCGGTGCCGGAAAAGGGCGTCGATGTCATCGATATGCGGTAGGGCAAAATGAACTTTCGAAAAGCGATAATCTTTTGGACGGCGATTTTCTCTTCGACCGTCCTTTCCTTTGCGTCTTCGGACGGATTCGTGAGCAATTTTACGTATGCGGCGGGGCCCGGGAATTTGACGGGAACCCTTTGGGTCGTAAGCCGCGGTACTTCCGGAAGCGGGCTTACCCTTGTGAACCTTGCGCTTGGATCCGGAAACGTTCACGTTTCCAAAATGACGACGGAACTTTTGCCGGATTCCATTACGCCCGTGCAGGACGGAGTCTTTTCGGATGTGACCGCGGAACATCGGCGGACGCCTTTTGCCCGTGCCGGGAAGCTTGGACTTGTCGTTCCGCTGGTTGCCGAGAGCGATTCGGGCTATTTAGTCCCATGGGGATATTTCAGTGCGCGGACGGCCGGAGCCGTTACGTCAAAGCCTCTTCCGACGCCACCGGGCGAATTTCCGGAACATTCGGAGATGGCGCATGCGACTTCGGCATTTGTCTTCGATTCCCTTTCAAATACGCTCCTTCTTGCCCGCGGCATTTACGGCATTCAAAAGGAGGACATCGGCGCGGGCATCAATTCGCCCAAGCGTTCTTATTTTGTCGTGAACGTCAAAACTCTCGAACTCGATTCCCTCCGGTCTTCTTCCAAGGTCGATACGGTAAACAATCCCGCCGTCTATGGAATGGCTCTTGATGCGGACGGGACACTTTGGCTTGCGACCGGAAAGGGTCTTTTCTCTTATTCCGGGACGACAAAGAAGCTCGCGAAGACGGGTATTCCCGGACTTGATACGGGACGGGTGACGGGCGTCTGGGCGGGAGGTTCTCCTCGGCAGATTATCGCGGAGACGAGCGTTCGAAACAAGACTAGTACCGAGGGGAGACTTTGGCGCTCCTTCCACGGAAAGAAATTTTCCGAAGTCGTTTTTCGTGATACGACGGGAAAAGCTCAAAAGAACATCTATGACAAGAACGATTTTACGACGAGCGACGTCGCCTTTGTCGGAAACATGGCGTTTCTTTCGGTCCAGGCCGTCGAAGGCAGCAAAAGCGGACTTTTAAAACTCGATAGCATCGGAGCGGTTCCGTTTGATGACGAGGACCAATGGCTTTACGGACTTAACGCGGGTGTCGTCGATCGAAACGTCGAAGTGACATCGGTTGCGGCGTTTCCCCTTTCCTCCACCGTGACGGGGCTTGTCGCCTGCACAAACGGCGCCGGAATTTCCGTTTCCGCCGACACCGGAAAGTCCTGGTCGCACATCATGAACCAGACCTCCGTCGGAAACGATCTGGGCTCTATCCGAATGATTCCGTCCGTTATCGGCGCGGGAAACCAGTCCGTGGTTTCGTACAAAGTAAGCAAAAATTCGAAAATCACGATTGAAGTTTTCAGTTACGACATGCGAAAGGTTCGCACGGTCGTGAAAAATGCCGAGCGCCCCGCGAGCACGACCCGCAGTACGCTTGCAACGGAAGACTTCTGGGACGGACGCGACGACAGCGGAAACGCGGTGACGATGGGCGTCTATTATATTCGGGTAAAGGACAATCACGGTCACGTCGGCTGGGGAAAAACGATGACTTTGGGAGGCAAGTAGCATGAAGCGACTTTTGGTATTCTTCGTTTTATGCCTGTGCGGAATGACCTTTGCCGACAAAAAGGCGAACCTGGGAGGTTTTGACGGTTTCGTGGAACGCATGGGAACGGGCGGCCGGGAACTCGGGCGCGGAAACGTCGGCGTCGCGGACACATCGGCTCTTCCCGCCGCCTATTTCAACCCGGCCATTCTCGGATTTCGCAACACAATCGCCTATTCGCTTGCGGCCGAAAAGCGCGACCTTGACCGCGCCGGCGGATCGCTCGGCATCGAATCGAAAATCGGAAACCGCATGGGAATCGGCGCCGCGGTCCTCTATCGCACCGACCTGGATTTTACGGTCATCAACAGCGACGACGAAACGGTGGGGACGGCCTCCCCCTACTTTATGACCGCTTTCGTCGGCGTGGGCTACCGCCTTACGCGGAAGGATGGCATCGGATTTTCGCTTGCGATAAGCTATGACAATCTGGATATTTCCGGGCATTACGAGGAAGCGAGCCTCGTGGATTCTTACCAAAGCCCCGTCGTCCTCAACATCGGATGGCTTCGGGAATGGAACGAGCACTGGTCTTCCGCCGTCATGATTCGAAATTTGAGCTTCAGCAAGAACCTTTCCGCCACATGGACCCGCAACGCGTCAAACGACAACTCGGTCGAAGAAAGCGAAGGCGTGAGGCCCAAGGTTTTGCAGATCGGGCTGGGATACCACACAAAGCTTTTCTCCCGTCCCATCTCCGTCTGGATGGAAGCGCTCGACTACCAGGTGGCCGACACGCTCCTCGTCTTTGACCCGGATTATCACATTTGGACGGGACGCTTCGGCATGGAATGGGAGGCCATCGAGGACGGACTCGTCCGCTTCGGATTTGACGACCGGAATTACACGTTCGGACTCGGTTACCGCTTTGGCATCCGCTTCGGCAAGCGTCGCTACAACTTCGAAATAGACTACGCGCTAGTCTATGAATCCGACGCCGACCTGTGGAATCCGCTCAGCTTCGGCTTCCGCGGAACAATCTGACGGATTTCAATTTGTATTATTGAGGCATGATGACAGAAAATGAACAGGCGATGGCTTCCCGGGGACCCCGGTGGCAGCGCAAAAAAGAGATTCGTCCGCAAGAAATTCTGGATGCGGCCGCGGAACTTTTCGTGGAACAGGGATACGCCGCGACAAGGGTAAGCCAAATCGCAAAGCGGGCCGGTGTCACGGCCGGGACGCTCTACGTCTATTACAAGAACAAGGAAGCGATTCTCCAGGAAGTCATCATGAAGACGATCAATATCGTTTTCGATGACAGCGACGCCATCCTGAAAACCTACAGCGGTTCTGCCGAAGGGCTTTTGGCGATTCTTATCCAGAAGTGGTTTGCCGCCGTCAGCGGGGACAGCCGCATTTCGGGAATTCCGAAGCTCGTCGTCGCGGAATCGTCAAACTTTCCGCAGCTTGCGAACTTTTTCGTCAAGCATGTCTTTGACCCCGCCTACAATTACATTTGTCGTGTGCTGGAATACGGCATCGCCAAGGGAACGTTCCAGATAGATGACGTCAAGATGACTGCATACGCAATCCTCTCGGTGTTTCACGGAGCCGTTCTCGATCCGCATTCCCTGAAGATGGCCCAAAAGTACAACCTGTCGCAGGATGCGTTCGAAAAAAGGCTTTGTGATTTGATCCTCAACGGGATTTTAAAAGCGAAGTAATTTCGGATTATGATCCGCTCGCTTTCATTTGTCTCGCTTCGCAATCTGCGGGAAGGACGCTACGAATTCGATGACGGAATCACCGTAATTTGCGGAAAGAACGGGACGGGGAAAACGACGCTTCTCGAAGCGATTCACATTCTTTGCGAGGGCTTTTCGTTTCGCTCCCACAGCCTTTTGGACCTTGTCGGGTGGAATACTTCCGAAATGATTTTGCGCGGGAAACTTTCCGCGGACTCCGGCACCGATCGGCTTTTCGAACGGGCGCTTTCCGTGGGGTCCAAAGGCGTGACAGCCAAGAAGGACGGTGTTCCGTGTCGCAGCGCCGCCGCTTTTTTCGGAACGATTCCCGCGGTCATTATGCAGCCCGCCGACATGGAAATGACGCGGGGTGCGCCGGAGGTGCGCCGCCGCTATCTCGACGAGCTTCTGTGCTTTCGCAATGCGCGAAATGCAGACCTTTTGCGCCGTTACCGACGGATTCTTTCGGAGCGAAACCAGTGGCTGCGGCAAAACAGGTCGGGCGAAGCCGTCGGCGGGGATGCCCTCTTTTCGGTTCTCACAAAACAGCTTGTTGACCATGCCGTTTTGCTGTGGAAGGAACGTCTGGAACTTGTACGCGAAATTTCTCCGCAAATCCGCGCCTATTACGAAATGCTCGACGGCAAGGCAGACGAAGTTTCCGTCTCCTATAAAAGTTCCGTAGCGGAAGATGGAGCTTCGGACGAAGAGCTTCGGACGGCCTTCGAACAAAAACTCGAATCGCTCGACCTTGCCGAAAGAATGCAGGGTATTTCGCTTGCGGGCCCGCACAAGGACGACCTGAAGCTTTCTCTCCACGGGCACGAAATGCGCACTTCCGGTTCCCAGGGGCAGTGCCGCAGCGCGACGATAGCCTTAAGGCTCGCCGCCTCGGATTTGGCAAGCGCCCACCTTGTAAAGCCCGTCCTGCTTCTCGACGATATTTTTGCGGAACTCGACAAGACGCGCCGCGGTGCCGTGGCGGATGTCATCCGCGAAAAAAAATGTCAGGTCTTTGTCGCGACGCCTCGGGCCGAGGATCTTCCCTTTGACGCAAACGCCAAAATCAAAATGGATCAAGGGAACCTCTAAAAATTGCTTTGGTTAAGAAAACGCAGCCAAATTTTTGAAAATTGAATTTTTAGAGGTGACCTCAATAGTGTTCTCGGCAGGAAACGATTTCGATGATTTCGTTTGCAATTCGATAGACGAGTCGGTTCGAATCGTCAATGCGACGGCTCCAGAATCCGCTAAGAGTGCCTTTCAGGGCTTCCGGTTTGCCAATCCCCGCAAACGGGTTTCGGCCGATATCCTTTAAAAGCTGATTGATGCGCCGAAGCGTTTTTTTATCTTGTTCCTGCCAATACAGATAATCGGTCCAGGCTTTGGGAGAAAAGGCAATTTTATTCATTTTCCATTGCCTCGAGTTCTTCTATTGTTTTAACGACGCCTTTCCCGGCGTTTAGCGCGGCGATGCCCTCTTCAAGGAACTGCATGTTCTTTTCGCTGTAAAACGGGTCGGGTTCGCGAACTTCGAACGGAAGCCTGTGCGTTTGGATGACGTTCTTGACGAACATGTTGATGGCGGCGGACGCCGTAAGGCCGACATGGTCGCAAAAGGCGTCGAAGCGTTCCTTGTCCTTTGCGTCGATGCGAGCGGAAAGCGTAATCTGAGCCATGTTGACCTCCTTGAACGGTTTGTAGTAAAAATACATTATTTAAACGTCTCCTGTTAGATGATTGTTCAAAATTTTAGGCATTTGTCATACAAAATACGACGAAAACCTACTTGATCCGCGTAATTCTGTTCGGGCATTTTTTGGAAAGTACTCGGAAAAAGGGATAGAGGCGGCTCTTGTCCGAAATATGCGCAAAGATGACCGCCTCCGCATTCATCGCCGCGGCGTGGTTTGCAAAACGGGACGTCGCCCGCGTGTAGCGTTCCCGGTGAAAGCAGGGGACGACGAGCAGCCGGTTTTCGGCGAGGGCCTTTTGCTCGTCACGCGAAAATTCTTCGGGCATGGATTTCCCGAGAATCCAGACTGCCTTTCCGCCGTTTCGGAGGGCCGCATGGAAAAGGGCGCTTTCCGCTTCGGAGTGGAACGCTCCGATAAAGCACATTCCTTTTTTCGCCTGGTTTCCGCTCCAACAACGGATTTTTTCCTTGACGACTTCTTCCGCATCGTCCGGTGCAAAGAATGCGATCTTGGCTTCTTCCCAAAGTTTTTTGTTTCCGACCGAAAACCGGCCGGGCAGCATTTGTTTCATCCGATACCTCAAAAAAAAACGCCGCATAGGGAATCTATGTAGCGCAACTTTTCCCAATATACAAAATCTATTGGTCACCTCTAAAAATTCATTTTCAAAAATTTGGTTGCGACGCTTTGCGCTGGC
>CAVBPX010000045.1:0-20224 GCA_963597395.1 Eggerthellaceae bacterium
GCTCTTTTTATGGAAGGTTGAATCTCAACTTCAAATTATCTTGTCCATATGAAGAGGAGTGCGGTGAACTTGTATTTGATTTTAATGCAATAGATGAGGCTCCCAGCCATATTGAAGGATGCTGTCATATTGATAAATATGTATATACGTTAAGATATAATCAGATACTTAAAATTGTTACTTCTGCAGACTATGATAGTTACACTTTCCCAAAAAGTAAAAGTGAAAGCGTCCAATTTGTTTTGGAGGATGATAAGGGCAATGAAAGAGAATATTCTGTAAATTTCTCGGAACTGATTCATTCTTATAAAAAACGGGGCGATTCCGTGGATATAGCAGTCCCTTCAAATTGTTATCTGGAATTTTATACTCATGCAGATGATACATTAAAAGTTATGAGGTGGATTGCATCAAGTAAATTGGAAAATGGAATGTTTGGTTTTTCGGCATTGGACGATTATTATCCGTATTATACGCTTATTTGTTCTTGGAACGGAGAAGATCCGGAAAAGGATGATGTCGTTAACGCTACTGTTTATGTGGGATGGAGGCATCCTACAGAAGAACAGTAATATTGAGGATTGCTAATGAAAAAACGTTTTTTTTGGCTGTAAACTCCCTTTTTAACGAAGACCTTTGTCGCTAAAGAAGTCCGGAAAACAGGAACTGTTTTTCAAAACGAGTAGCAAAAGGAATGGCGGCCTTTCGGCCGCCATTCCCGGTTTTGTGTGGGTGTTATTTGACAACGTGGAAGAGTTCTTTTTCAAGAGATTTCCCGTGTGAAAGGAGAATTCCCTGATAGGCTCCGCTCCCAAGAGCCCGCAGCGCTCCCGCATCCGTTGAGTTTCGAATGGTAAGAACGCGGTTTCCCTTCAGATCGTAAATGTGCAGTCTGGCACCCTGTGCAAGCGCATTTCTTGAAAATTCCGAAAGGGTTTGGCCGTTTTCGAAAAGGCGTTGTCGGGTTAAACCCTGCTTGGCGAGAATCGTGGAACCTTCACTAATAAATGTAAGGGTGTATTTCAAAACGGCTTCCTTGTTCTGGTATGAAAGTCCTTGCCGTATAGTGACCGTCGAACCGTTCGAAACGCGGTCAGGATAGTTTCCGATAAGAAGCGAAGCGTTCGCAAGGTCCACTTCCGAGTAAATAAAGGACCCCGAATTATCCCACAATATGCTGTTTCCGTTTGCATCAAACCAGTTTCCGGGGGCGTTGGCCGTAGATGTCGTGATGCGGGCTCCATTTGCATTCAATACAAAGTAATCAAGTCCGTTGCCGAAGAGCGCCGAAAGTTGAGACGCCTGAATTCCGAGGAACTGGAGTGCTTCGCTTCCGATGGGAACGGTTGTCGCCTGGTAACTTTGCTGGATGGGAATGTTTTGCGTATAAACAAATTCCTGTTGCACCGCGTTGGCGCTGCTGGAAGATGTCGGAACGGAGCTGCTTGAAGTGCCAGAAGAGCTGGAAACGTTCGTGCCTGTTGCCGGGCAGGATGTTACGGTCGCGTTTCCGACGGCAAAGCAAATGTATCCGTTCTGTTCCGTAATGCCCGAAATTTTGTTAAAGAGCTTTTGACCGCTCCAATTGTTGAAGTTGTCAAAACTTGTTACGTTGGAAGTTCCGGGAAAAGTGGCCGCGGATTCGTCCGTTGTTGTTCCATCCGCTTCTTCGATATCCACATATTGCGTTCCGTTGTTCACGCCTTCCTTATCCCAAATCGTTTGATTGTAATCAATGTGCCAAATCAAAAGCCCATGCCCCGGGAGCGAGGCGTCCCAGTTTTGCTGTTGGCGATTTTCCAGCACAAACCATTGATCGGAATCGCTCGGATCGACTATCTGATAGGCGAAGTTGTTGGCGTCGTAGGCGGGAATGGAATAGACGCCGTCAACGGAAGAAAGGTTTGTCGGCGTGTGCCATCCGAGCCATTCCCGTTCGAGTGAGCTCATATTGGGAACGTGGTTTCCGTAAATCATTCCCGTAGAGGTTCTGTATGAATTGTTATAGCATCCTACGTCCATGACATCATAATGTTTTGGCGTCCTGAAGGTTCCTTTTTCGGTTGAAGTCTGGTACAGGTCGGGTAGTCCGAGAACGTGTCCGAATTCGTGTGCAAAGGTTCCCATGCCGTCTACCGAACTGGCGTCGCTGTCGGACATGCCGGGAATATACACGTAGCGGCCGACGGAACCCTGCGAATGGTTCGTCATCATCCATCCCATGTAAATGGTGCCGTCCATCCCGTATTCCGCCGTGTTCCCGGCGAGGACAAGTCCGACAAAGGTTCCGTTCGAGTTTTTTGCGTAGCCGTCGAAGGAGGTGAGGTCTCCCGAGGAATAGGCCGCGGCAAGAACCTCCCGCATAACGTTCGCATCGTTTCCCGACGGCGAGCCGTTGTAGGTGTAGGGGCCTATCACCTTGAATGTCGGCTTGAATTTTCCGCCGGACTGTTTGATGTAGTAATCGCGCACGCTTCCGAAGTGCCCGTTGTCGCTGTAGCCCTCTTCGTTCAGCATTCGTTTGAAGTTGGCCGCCGCGGTGGTCGTCCATGTTTTGAGGCTGTGGTTTACAAGAACCATCAGAAACGTCTGTTCGCCCTGGGTCCAGCTTTCGGCCGCGGGCTTTTTCAGAATTCCGCTTGGCGTAATGACTTTTTTGTAGGTCCCATAGGGCCGGCGCTCCTTTTTCGGCTGTTTTTCGCGGTAGGCCTTTTGAACGTCGCTTTTGTCAAGGTCTTTTAAGAAGGCGCGGTCCTTCGACGAACGCTTCTCGGCATTTTTCGCAACGATGCCGGAGCTTTCGCCTTTGGCGTTTGCGTAGCACAGGTCCTTTCCGCAGGGGGCAAGAACGTAGCCGTCCAACGTCTCGGCCCAGTTTTCGTATTCGTCCCCGAACTTTTTGAATGCGAGCGTGTCGCCATCGGACTGCCCGTGGTGAAGTGCAAACGGAGGCATCGGTTTTGCTTCGACGGTTTCCGCTCCGAAGAATACCGCGGCAATGGAAAACAGGCATATCGGATGTAAATGTTTCATAGACGTGAAAATATCCGAAAACGTCCCGCATTTTTCGTCCCGCGGGATATTTGCGTGTAAAAAGCGTTTAGAAAGGTGAAATTTTACTTCACTTTGTTATATTTCCCTTCCTGCCTAAAAGGAGAACCCAAGTCAATGCATTTCCGAGTCCTTCCTCTGCTGCTTTTGATTTTACTAGGAAAAACCATTGCGGTGCAGTTCCCCTGTTCGGAATGGAAACTTGCGACCTACAACGGGGCCATTGCTTGGTTTCACTCAAATTTTCTTTACCAAAGCAATTTTTAGAGGTTCCCTCATGAAAATTTTTAGTTTCTTGATTCTTTTCCTGGCTTTGAATGGAGCCTTTGCGGCGGAGTACAAAGTTGTATTGGATGCGAAGGGGAGACTGGTCGATAGAATGGAGGGGACGGGAAAAGTTCGGGATGAAAATTATGCGAAAGGCGTTTATTTTGTTCTTCATAAAAATGTTGCAAGCAAAGAAAAGTCGAACTACAGCACCGTCGATCCGGCTTTAAAAGAGGGTAGGACACGATGGTATGAGGCGGAAAGGAATGAATACGTCAGGATTTGTCCGTCCGATTCGCTAGGCAAAGGTCGTTGGCGAGCCAAGGTTCCTTTCGAAGCGGATTCGTCGAACTGCCTTTGCGTTTTTACGGATCAATTTGTCCGAAGCCTTTTGGCCTTGTATGTTCCGGACACTTCAAGAATGGACGCGGTGGATACAAACTGGATTCTTGTCGGGCAAAAAATAGCGCCGCTTTCACAAGGGACGCACCGTTTTTTCGAAGGCGAGAAAATGTCGCTTCGGAAAAATCCGGAATCGGAATACAAAAGTGTCAGCTTCTCCTATGACTTGATTGTGGATGCCACGGAGTTTCGGGTCGGGGATGCGGAATGGCTGCTGGGTTCCGAAAAAACGCAGTCATTGATTGGAAAGAACTTGAATTTGGTTGACGAAAAAAAACTCTACAATAGAAGTTCCTTGCCGATGGAAACTTCGAAAATATATCTGTTGGCAAATGCCCGCAGCGTCCGGGACGGTCTTGATTCCGTGTATCGAATTTTGTCGGGGGAGGAGTGGCAAAAAAGCGGGCTCCCTTCCGTGGAATCTTTTGGACAGGGAAAAGTCGTCGTCGCATTTGATTCTTCGGCGAACGGCTATCGGGTGCCTTTTTATGAAGAATGGGCGGCCTTGCAGCAGGCCGGCGGTTCGGGAGATTTTTTCTGGGGAAATGACAATTCTCTTTCCGGGGAGGTCCTCAAATATGAACAACAGTTCGGCGATACGGCGTCCGCTTTTTGTCGTCCTTCCGGCCAAAAGGCTCCCAATCCGTATGGCCTGTACGATGTCTATGGAAACGCCTTGGAATATGTATTGAAACGTTCCTCTTCGGTGCGTTATTATCACATGCTTGAATGCCAAATGGGCTTTGAATATGACCTAAGCGCGGCATGCTGGCTGTTTTTTGACATGGTCGGCCGTCGTGAAAGTGAACGCAAAAAAATTTGCATGGGGGAGTTTGACTCCGACGGAAAGCTCGTTGAAACCTGCTCGCCCTATAAACAGAGAATGTTCCTCGATGGATTTCGCCTGGTGCGAAAGCTTCGGTGAGGTCGTTGAGGTTTTGAGGAACGGCGGCGACGAACCGTCCGCTCAGATGTAATACATGTATCCCGCGGCCCGGTCCTGAACGAGCCTGTCAAGCGTTACGTCTTGGAAAATTCGGGCAAAAGCCTCGTCAATCTTGTCGTAAAGCCCTATGCGCAAGGCCTTTCGAAACGGCGTCTCGTCCGCATCGGGGAGCGGGGGCTCCACAATCTTCAGGTCGCCTTCCAGGGCTTCGAGAACCTTGCCGACGTGAATGTCCGAAAGAGGTTCCGCGAGGATGAATCCGCCGTTTGAACCCTTGATGGAGCGGATGAACCCGGCGCGTTTCAGTACGACGGCAATCTGCCCCAGGTATGTCGATGAAATGTTCTGGCGCTCGGAAATTTCGGAGAGCGTCGTGTGCGAACCTTCGCCCTGTTCCGCGATGTCTATCAAAAAACGGATGCCGTAGCGGCCCTTGGTGGAAATCTTCATCCGACAAAGCCCTCCACGCCACGGTAAATTTTTACCAGGTCTTCGAGTGTAACGGACCTGAGCGTTTTTTCGAACGCGCATTCGACCGCTTCCCAAAGTTCCCTGGACTTGCAACGGTCCTTTCTTTCGCACTCTCCGCCCTGCTGGCACGGGACGGAACGGAGCGACGTCTCCATATGGTTCAAGACGTCAAACGCGGAAATTTCGCAAGGCTTTTTTGCAAGTCTGTATCCGCCTTGCACGCCGCGACTTCCCACAATAAAACCGGCGCGCTTTAACGGAATAAAAAGCTGCTCCAGATATCCTTCCGAAAGCCTTGTCCGCTCTGCAATGGCGTGAATGCTCAAGGGCGTTGATTCCGTTGAGACGGCAAGGCTCAGAAGCGATTCCAGCGCGTATTGTCCGCGGGTGGAAATCTTCATTTGCTCACGTCAATCGCTTTGAGGCCCGGGCGTGAATTGGCAAAGAGAATTCCGAGCGAAACGCCAAAGCCGTGTTCCGTTTCCTTGGCGAAGGTCCACTGGTAATAGCCCTTGAGACGGAAGGAGAGGAACGATTCGCGGAGAAAGTAGAGGCCTGCGTTCGCTTCGACGGTCGGTCCGAAACGGTCGCCGAACGAGTCGAGAATGTCGTCCTCGGGGAGCATGCTTACGCCCGCCATGCCGCCGACAAAAGGCGTGACGCCCATGGGAAGGAGCATTTGCTGCACACCGAGCTTTGCGTTAAATCCGTTGCCCGGGAAGGAGTAGCCGATGTCTCCCGTGATGCTCGTGTAGGGGAGCATCTGGAAGTTTGCGATAAAGTTCGTTTCGCCAAAAACGGTGCGTTCGTCCTTCCAGGCGTCGTTTACGGGTTTAAAGGCGCCGAGTTCAAGGCCGAAGCTCGAAAACGGGTTATAGACGGGACGTCCTTCGCCTGCGAAAGAGGCCGTCATCAGGGCGCAAATCAAGAAGATCAGTTTTTTCATAAGGAATCTCCTTTGTGCAGAACATTCTGCGGGGCCAAAAATAGCAAAAAACCATAGTATTTTACTAGGAGTTGCGAAACGTTCGGATGATTTGCTAAAAAATGCGCCCGAGGGGAATGTTTGCTATATTGAAAGGCAATATCAAAACTTAACAGAAGGATCATTATGTCTAAAATTCTTCGCCTCTTCGCACTTTCCATTTTGGCCGTTTCCGTCGTCGCATGCTCCGGCGGCAAGAAGGTCACCCGCATCGAATCGGATTCCGTGGTCGATCTCTCCGGCAAGTGGAACGATACCGACTCCCGCCTCGTCGCCGAGGAAATGATTCAGGATTGCATTGCCCGCCCCTGGTACGGCAAGCTTTTGCAGAACAAGAACGGCGACCTTCCGACGGTCGTCATCGGCAGCGTCCGCAACAAGAGTCATGAACACATCAACGTGGAAACCTTTATCAAGGACATGCAGCGCGCCCTCATCAATTCGGGCAAGGTCGATTTTGTCGCAAACGCGGAAGAACGCGGAGAACTTCGCGCGGAACTCGCGAGCCAGTCCGGAAACGCCACGGAAGAAACCCGCAAGGAAGCCGGCCAGGAAATCGGCGCGGACCTGATGCTCACCGGCAGCCTGAACTCCATCGTCGATCAGGAAGGCGGCGAACAGGTCGTGTTCTACCAGATTGACCTGCAGCTCGTTGACATCCAGACGCACAAGACCGTTTGGATCGGCGACAAGAAAATCAAGAAGTATATGAGCAAAAGCGCCGTAAAGATGTAATCGGAGCCGCAAGATGAAGAAACTCCGCCTTTTTGTTCTCGCTTTTTCCCTGCTCTTTTTTGCCTCGTGCGCGAACAAGTCGATGACCCGCTACGAGGAACTCGCAAAGCCGATGGCCAAAGGAGGGTTCCCGGCGACAATCGATGCCGTTCAAAAGAACCAGGAAAAACTGTACGGTTCAAATTCGGAGTTTCTGTATCACTTCGACCTGGGAACGCTCTACCACTACGACGGGGATTTCCGGAAGAGTGCGGAGGAGCTTGAAAAGGCGAAGCAAATCTACGACGATCTTTATACGAAGTCCGTTACGAACGAGGCCGCGTCGCTGCTTACGAACGACAACGTGCGGCCTTACCGGGCGCGTCCCTTTGAAATGCTCGCTCTTTACGAGATGAACATTTTGAACTATCTCGCCATGAAGGACATTGACGGTGCGATGGTGGAGGCCCGGGCCGCGGACATCGGACTGCAGCAGCTGTACCAAAAAAGCGACAAGAAAACAAATGATGCCGGTTTTTTGCGGTATCTGATCGCTCTCGCTTTTGAAATGGGCGGCGAAACGGACGATGCGGCCATTGCCTACTATAAAACGGTCCGCGCGTATTCGGAAGAGCCTACAAAGCTCCCGATTGAGGCCCAGGCCTTTATCGCGAGCCGCCTCGAAAAGAGCGGGCGCGAGGACGATGCCCGGACGCTCAACCTTTCGACGGCTGCAAAGAACTTGCCGCTTGCGGCGGATGCGGCGAACGGCGAAATCGTTTTGGTCGGGTATGCGGGCCACAGCGCAATTCTCGGGGAGTGGATGCTTTCCGGGACTTACGTCCGCGGCGGCGTTTTGAATGTGATGGGCAAAAATCCGCAATCGGGAAGGGTGGAGAGTCTGACGATTCCGTTCCCGGCAACGGCCATCGGAAGTCACGGCGGAACGACCTTCTCGGTGACGATTGCCATTCCGGAGCGGAAGGAAGTTCCCTATCAGGTCGAGAACTTTGAGGTTTACCTGGACGGAAAACCGCTCGGGTCCCGGCCCGAAGTGTTCCTCGACAACTCGAAGAACCTTTCGAAGAACCTCGACGAGGAACGTTCGACGACGCTCGGACGCACGGCCGTCCGCGTCATTACGCGGACAATCGCCGCGCAGACCGCCAAAAAGAAAATGGAGACGGATAACGTCTGGCTGAACCTTTTGACGAGCATCGGAACGGATGTCGCCGCGGGGCAGCTCGAACAGGCCGATTTGCGCGTTGCCCTCTTTTTGCCGCACGAGGTTCGAATGACGCGAATTCCGGCAACGCCCGGAATTCACAAGCTTTCGGTCCTTGCGACAAACCGGAACGGCGGAGCCGTCGCGCGGTATGAGTACACGGCAAACGTCCGGCCCGGCGGAAAGGCTCTCGTCATCGTCCCCGCTATCCGCTAGAAGTTCTAAATGCTAAACGAAAAACGGGCGCCGAGGCGCCCGTTTTTGCTGTGTTCAAAGGTTTTAGGTTTGGTCACCTCTAAAAATGCAATTTTCAAAAATTTGGTTGCATTTTCTTAACCAAAGCAATTTTTAGAGGTTCCCCTAGATGTTCCGCAAGACTTCCTGGGATGTTTGCGGGGCGAGGTCCGTGTCCATTACAAAGTGACGGACTTCGGTCGGGTTGATTCTCGCGTATTCGGAGAGAGCCTGCCCGATGCCCGTGCGGATGTAGTAGTTGTCGTCCTTGGCGCAGTGCAAACAGCACGACTTGAGAAGTTCCCAGTCCGTGTGGTCGCGGTATTGGAGCTGGAAAAGAATGACGCTTCGGCGGACCCAGATGTTCGGGTCGCGAATCCACGTCGCAATTTTCCCCCGGATGGGCGGGATTCTCCAGGCGAGATCCGCGAGAATGCTCGTTGCGATGGTATCGACGGTGTCTTTCCACGGCCGGGTCTTGATGAGCGTTTTCAAAAAGTTGAGGTGCTGGCCGCCGAGAAGGGACTTGTGCCGGAAGAGGTAGTCGCATGCAGCATACTGGACTTCGCGGTAGGGCTGTCCCCACATATCGGTGACGCGCTGGGCGAGTTCATCCCCGTTTTTTGGCGGAAATTTGTCAAAAATCGGATAGGTGGCCTCGCGACGCTTGATGACGCTTACCCCGAGGAAGTCGAAGGAATCGCGCATACTCTTGGACATGGTACGTGCTTCTTCTTCATTCGAGCGGGCTCGGAGCGTAAGAAGGATTTCTTGTGTAAATCGGAGCATTTGCGTAAAAAATACAACTCTATTTCAAGAATTTCTAGGTCTTGACAAATAGATTTTTTTTATTTAAATGTAGAACCGCCGTTTTTAGCATCGAATCATTCCAAGCTTTTGTAAAAACGATGGAAAATATTATACCGACCGAAAATCTCCCGATTGTTGAAGTTCCCCCCGAATTGCGCGGCCTTTCCGATGAAGAAATTCTTGCGCTGCACCCGGTGGACCCGGAAAAGCGCGACCGTTTCCGCCCGTCGAAGAAGGAACGCGCCGAAAAGAAGCTCGCCCGCGAACAGGCAAAGTTTCGCCGCCTGATGGAACAGTACGAGAATCGGGACCGGATTTCCCATTCTTCGCGACCGATGCCGAAAATGTCGGACTTTGACGGAAACGGGGCCTCGAAGGCCGCCGGAAGGCGGCCGGTGCAGTCCGCGCCGCGGAAAACGCTGTTCGTTCCGAGCCAGATGAAAAAGCCCGCCGTGACGCCCGATCCGATGAGCCTTCCGCCGAAGCCCGCTCCGGCACCGCTCCCGCCGCGGCAAAGCTCGGGCCGCGTCCTGGTCGGTTCGTTTGGCGGCGCAAAGTTCGGTGCGGCCAAGACGCAAATCATTTCCGAGGACGAACTGGCAAAAAAGCGCGCCCTCGAGGAAGCGAAGCGTCAGAAGGAAATTGCGAAAAAGCGCGCGGCTTTTGAACGCCTCGAGCTTGAACGTCAAAACCTGATGACGCCCGGGATTTCCGCTCCAAAGGCTCCGGGCATTGACCCGAACGCCCTCTTTAAGCCGAATTCTCCCCTCGGAATGCCCGTTTCGGGCGAAGTTCCCGCCGTTCCCGTCAAGCGGAAGCGCGGCCGCCCGCGGAAAAATCCGCTCCCGGAAAGTCTCTAATTTGCATTTTGCATACTTTTTGCCCAAAATCGCCGTTTTGGGGCAGTTTGAATATATCTTTGGAGCATGAGATATGGTGATATTTCCTGTTTTCAGAGCGGTGTAGCGGTTCCCCTCTTTTCGTTGCGTTCAAACGACAGTGTCGGTATCGGAGAATTTTTGGACCTGGTGCCGTTTGGAAAGTGGGCAAAGACTTGCGGACTGAACCTCATCCAGATTTTGCCGGTGAACGATACCGGCTACGAGTCTTCTCCCTACAGCGCGCGCAGCGCCTTTGCACTCAACCCGGCCTTTATCCGTTTGCAGATTATCATCGGTGCGGAACCCGTGATGCCCGAAATTCTTGCGCTTCAAAAGAGTTTCGTTTCCGATAAAAAGGTTCGCTACCAGGAAGTCGCCCGTGAAAAACGGAAAATTCTCCGCAAAATTTTTGATGCGCGGTACGCGCAGCTCGAACACAACGTCGCCTTTCTCAAATGGATTGATGCGAACCCCTGGGTAAAGCCCTATGCGGTGTATGCCGTCCTTAAGGAAAAGAACGTCGAAGCGAGCTGGAGAAGCTGGAAGGAAGATTCGAATCCGACGGTCCTCCGCGTGAGCGCTCTTTTCCGCAAAATGCACAAGGATGCGCTTTTCCAGTGCTGGATGCAGTTCGAAGCGGAGGCGCAGTTCAAGGTGGCGGCCGACAAGCTTTCGGAACTCGGCGTGCGTCTCAAGGGAGACATTCCCATTTTGCTCAACGAGGACAGTGCGGACGTCTGGTACAACCGCAAGTATTTTTCCCTCGACGAGCGGGCCGGTGCGCCTCCCGACATGTTCAGCTATAGCGGACAGAACTGGGGATTTCCGACGTATCGCTGGGACGTCATCGAAGCGGACGGCTTTAAATGGTGGAAGGACCGCCTGAAAGAGGCGGGGAAGTTCTACCACGCTTTCCGCATCGACCATGTGCTCGGATTTTTCCGCATCTGGACCATTCCCGAAAACCAGCGGACGGGAATTCTCGGACACTTTTCTCCGGCGATACCGCTTACGGAAACAGCGCTGACGGCCGCGGGCTTTAAGCCCGAAACGCTCCGCTATCTGCAAAATCCGAACTTTTCGCGCGACCAGCTCCGCGAATTTTTGGGAGATGCAACGGACCGGGCCATCGAAAAATATTTTGAACTGCTGCCGTTTACAAACGACCGCTACATTTTGCAGGACGCTTTCCGCGCCGAAAGCGCGATCATCGATTCCGACGAGGATCAAGGCGTGAAGGACGGCCTCTTGAAAGTTCTCTGGAACCGGATTTTTGTGCCGGGAACGCCCGAGGGGCACTATTACCCATATTGGTATTGGTATAATGCGCCCGTCCTTGGAACGCTTCCGCAGAACGAGCAGGAAAAGCTTTCGAAAATTCTCCACGACAACGAATCCGCCCAGGAGGCGCTCTGGTACGCCAACGGAAAGAAGCTTCTGTCCGTGCTTTCGAGTGCAACGGATATGACCGTTTGCGCCGAGGATCTGGGAGCCGTTCCGCACTGTGTGCCGCAGGTCCTTTCGGAACTTCGCATCAACTCGCTGCGCGTGGAGCGCTGGGCGCGAAACTGGGAAGCGCCTTCCCAGCCGTATTTTGAACTTTCGGAATATCCGCGACTTTCGGTCGCGACGACGAGCGTCCACGATACATCGACGCTGCTCGGGCTGTGGCAAGAAAAGGACTTTGACCGGAACTATTTTTGGCGAAACCACATACACAGTGAAGGGAACGCTCCGGAATCCCTCACGCCGGACGTGGTGCGTCTGATTCTCCGGAACATTTTCCGGGCGAACAGCCTCTTCTGCATTCCGCCGCTGCAGGACTTTCTCGCGCTTTCCGCAAGCCTTTCCCCAAAGACGCCGGAAGACGAACGCGTGAATACGCCGGGGACGGTCGGGCCCAAGAACTGGGCCTATCGGATGCCGTGCACCATCGAGGAGCTTTCGAAAAAGTCCGCACTTTCGAAAGAAATTGCAAAGCTTGCCGACGAACGTTCCAGACGTTCCATGGGTTAGGGCTCGCTTATGAAGAATTTTTCGTCCGGGTGCCCCGACTGGGTGCGCTCCGCGATTTTTTACCAGATTTTTCCGGACCGTTTTGCGCGAAGCGCCCGTTATGCGCCTCCCGGGCATTTTAGGCACTGGGGTTCAAAGCCCGAAACTTCCGGATTTTGCGGCGGAAACCTCCGCGGAATCATCGAAAAGCTCGATTACATTGAACGGGTCGGGGCAAATGCGCTTTACCTTTGCCCGATCTTTAAAAGCGCGGCCAACCACCGCTACCATACGGTCGATTACCTGCAAATCGATCCGGTTCTCGGAACGCTCGAAGACTTTGACGAACTGGTGCGCGAAGTGCATCGCCGCGGCATGCGGATTATTCTCGATGGGGTCTTTAACCACTGTTCGCGCGGATTTTTTCCTTTTTTGAGCGTGATGGAAGAAGGCGAGGCTTCGCCTTACCGCGACTGGTTTCACATCCGCTCCTTTCCCGTGAACGCGTATTCGGAAAACCCGAATTATGAATGCTGGTGGGGGCTTTCGCCCCTTCCGAAGTTCAACACGGACAACGCCGAGGTGAGGGAATATCTGTTTTCCGTGGCCGAATACTGGATGCGCCGCGGTATCGACGGCTTTAGGCTGGACGTTCCGAACGAAATTGACGATGACGCCTTTTGGCGGGAATTTCGGCTGCGCGTCAAAAGGGTGAACCCCGAGGCGTATATCGTGGGCGAAATCTGGGAGGAGCCTTCCCGCTGGCTTCAGGGCGACCAGTTTGACGGCGTCATGAACTATCCGGTGCGAAAGCTCGTCCTCGAATTTTTTTGCCCGGAGGGAATGCGCTCTTCCGATGCGGTTTCGACCGGCGACACGACGGGAACTTCTGAAAAAAATCGGAGCCTTTCCGAATTTTGCACCGAGCTGCAGGCGCTTTTTGACCGGAACCTTTTCGGCGTGCAAATGAACCTTTTCGGAAGCCACGACACGGCCCGCTTGCGGACGCTTTGCAGGGAAAATCCTGAAGCGCTTTTGATGGTGACCGCGCTTCTCCTCGTGCTGCCCGGAGCCGTTTCCATTTACTACGGCGACGAAATTGGGCTTGAGGGCGGAAAGGATCCCGACAACCGGCGCTGTTTTCCGTGGCAGGAGATGCCAGCGGCGGAAGATTCGGAAATTTTTCGTCTGGTGCGGACTTTTTTGAACTTTAGGCGGAAAGAGCCCGCATTGACGCGCGGAACCTTTGCCGTCCGGTCCGAGGGAAAGGGCATTCTCGTGTGCCGGACTTTTGAAAATACGGTCGTGGAACTGCGGCTCGGATGCCCCGGAATGGTTCCGTTTCCCGAAATTCCGTCGAATGCCGAAATCATTTACGAGCGCGGACGCGCGCCGATTGCGGATGTGGCGGGCTATTTCGTGGCAAAAGGCGGGGTGGTTCTCTCCAAAAGGGTTCTCACTTACTAAATTTGAACGGCACTTTAGGTTTTTTACGCCTTTAAGGAAAAGATCAGATGAAGAAAAAAATATTCGGCTTACGCGAGTTTATCATACTCGTTATCCTGCTTCTTTCGTGCTACACGGTCATTCCTTCGATCCGCGTCCACTCCAAGACCGGAGATGCGAAAAAGGAATACGTGAAGCAAAATCCGAAGGTCGCCGCCAAGGCGGTGAACTTTGGACTTGACCTCGCCGGCGGAACGAGCATTACGCTCCAAATCGACAGCAAGGGCCTGAAGGACGAGGACATCAAGGATATTCAGCAGCAGTCGCTCGAAATCGTCCGCAACCGCGTGGACCAGTTCGGCCTTTCCGAACCGCTGATTTCCCCGTCGGGCAAGGACCGCATTATCGTCGAACTTGCAGGCGTGGACGATTCCACGGCAAAGAGCCTCGTCGGTAGCACGGCAAAGCTCGAATTCAAGATTCTCGCGGAACAGGAAAAGTTCTCGCAGGTCGTTTCAATGATTGACGGCTACCTGGTGAACCGCGGCGAAATTGCGGATTCGAACAAGACGGCCGCGGATTCCGCGGCACCGGTTGCCGCAAAGGCGGACAGCGTTTCGGAAGCGGACCTCTTTGCGGGTAACGCCGTGAAGACCGACTCCGCAGTGCCGGCTGAGGTCGCGGACAGTGTCGCGGCTCCGAGCGGGAATGTGCAGGGAACGGCTCTCTCCGCCCTTTACGCTTCGTTTGGAAACGGCGGATTCGTTCTGCAGGAACAGATTGAAACCGTCAAGCGCATTTTGTCCGACCGTACCGTGCAGAACCTGATTCCGCACGACGTCGTCTTCGCCTGGGGGTCGGGCTTCGAAAAGATGAACGGCACAAACATCAAGGCCAAACGTCTTTATCTTCTCAAGCGTCGCGCGGAAATGAGCGGCGAATATGTTTCGGATGCGCGCCCCTACCGCGTAAGCGACGGAACGAACACGGGCGAAGTCGCCGTGAGCCTCAAGTTTGCGGGCATCGGGCCCAAACGCTTTGGCGCAATCACCGCCGCGAACATCGGAAAGCAGATGGCGATTGTCCTCGACGACCAGGTGATTAGCGCACCGGTCATCCGCGACCGCATCCCGAACGGCGAAGCGCAGATTACGGGCCTCGACGACATGGCGGAAGCGAACCGCCTCGCGGTCGTTCTCCGTTCCGGCGCCCTCAAGGCTCCGATGAACATCATCGAAAGCCGCACGATCGGTGCAACGCTCGGCGACGACAACATCCGCTCCGGATTCGGATCCGCTCTCATCGGACTTGTGATCACGGTTCTTTTCATGATTATGTATTACCGTTTTGGCGGTCTCATTGCGAGCGCGGGCCTTGTCTGCAACGCTTTGATTACTGCGGCGGTCCTCTCCGTCTTCCATGCGACGATGACGCTTCCGGGCATTGCCGGTATGATTCTTACGGTCGGCATGTCGATTGACGCGAACGTGATTATTTTCGAACGTGTGCGCGAAGAACTCCGCAACGGCAACAAGGCCCGCATGGCTATTTCCAAGGGCTACGAACGCGCCTTCAGCGCCATCTTCGACTCGAATCTCACGACCTTCCTCACGGCCCTCATCCTTTACAAGATCGGTACCGCTTCCGTCAAGGGCTTTGGCCTTACGCTCATGATCGGTATTGCCGTGTCGATGTTTACCGCTCTCACGATTACGCGCGCCATCTTCGACATCAAGCTCGCCAAGCAGGATTCGAACACCATCTCCATCGGAAACGGCATTGCGGCCATCAACCATGCAAAGCTCGCCGTTGTCCGCCACGCAAAGCTTTTCATTACGGTTTCCGCGGCGCTTTGCGTTCTCGCAATCGGCTGCTCCATCTTCAAGGGCTTCAATTTCAGTATCGACTTCACGGGCGGTACGGTTTTCCGCGTCCAGTATAACGATTCGAACGATCACATTCAGGACCTGAACGAGGTTCTTGCGAAGTTCAACGTGACGGACGGAACGGTCCGCGCGGTCGGCGGCTCCGCCATCCAGAACGCCTACGAAGTCTCCGTGAAGAGCGAAAAGGGTCCGGATGTGGTCAAGGCCATCGATTCCGACGACAATGTGAAGATCCTTTCGCAGGACGACGTCGGAGCGACCATCGGTAAGGAACTCCGCTTCAATGCAATCCTCGCCGTCATCTTCGCCTGGATTGCCATCTGCCTCTATGTGTGGTTCCGGTTTGGAAAGCTCGGCCTCGGCTTCGGTATCGGAGCGGTCGTCGGACTTATTCACAATACGATTCTTACGGTGGGTTTAGTCTCGGTCCTCGGACTTTCCGTGGATGGAGCGATGATCGCGGCGCTGCTCACGATGATCGGTTACTCGGTAAACGATATCATCATCAACTACGACCGTATTCGTGAAAACGTCCGCTTGCACGGTTCCTCGAACTTCCCGACAACGGTGGACAGCTCCGTTTCGCAGTGCTTGAGCCGCACGGTGATTACGTCCCTTTCGACCCTCTTTGTGTGCGTCATCCTCGCCGTGATGGGCGGTTCCTCGATCCGCGACTTCGGCATCGTGATGTCGTTCGGCGTCATCGTCGGAACCTACACGTCCATCTGCATCTGCGCACCGTTCGTGGTCTGGTTCAATTCCCGAGTGCGTCGAATCGTCTAAATTTTTCATCGAAATGACACGAAAGACCTAGGCATAAGCCCGGGTCTTTTTTATTTTTGCACCGAAAACTCGAAAGTGTCCGTAATACAAGAAGGCCCCTATGCACAAGTATTATAAAATCGAGAACGGCCGCATTCTGCAGGCCTTTGACGAAGACTCCGCGGACATTGTGCTGATGGGGAGTCCCAGCCCGGAACAGCGCGGCGCCCTGGTCAAAAAATACGAGATTGCGGAACATACGATTGCATCCGCATTCGATAACGACGAACTTTCCCGTGTGGAATACGACGACGATTTTACCACAATCGTTTTTAAGAAGCCGCGCAACTACACGTCCGAGGACAACTTCGAGTTTCGCGTGGAATCCTTTGGAATCTTCCTTTTTTCGGACTGGGTGCTGCTCCTTTCCGACGCGGAACTTCCACTGATGGACCTGCGCCGCTTTTCGAAAATCGACAGCCTGAACACGTTCGTCATCAAGCTTTTGAACTATTCCGTCTATCATTTTAACGAACATCTGAAAATCATCAGCCGCATCAGTGACGAACTCGAGGACAAGCTGCAGAACACGCTCGACAACAAATATCTGCAATACATGTTTACCCTGAACAAGGGCCTTATTTACTACGCAAACGCCCTCAACTCGAACGAGGCGCTCCTCAAAAAATTGCAGTCGGGCCGCGGCATGCATTTTAACGAAAACGAAATGGAACTCCTCGACGACGTGGTGATTGAAAACAGGCAGAGCCTTCGCCAGGCGGAAATCTACGCGAACATTCTTGCGTCCCTCATGGATGCGCGGGCAAGCGTCGTCAACAACAACATGAACGCGTTGATGAAAAACTTGAACGTCATCACGATTGCGATTACCATCCCGACGTTTGTCGCAAGCATTTTCGGCATGAACGTTACGTTCCCCTTTGGGCTCGGGTCCGACAATCCTTTTTCGTTCTGGATCATTGCCGCCATTTTTGTGCTTTCCGTGGCGGGCGTTCTTTTTGTGTGGCGACGGCGCAAATAAGTTTCGATGAGAAAATTCTCCCGGCTCTTTATTGTCAATTCCTACGTTCCGAAAATTCTCCTCGCGGCGTTTATCGGGCTTGTGACGGGTTGCGTCGCGGTCGTCTTTCGCCTTGCGCTCGAATGGACGTCGTCGCTTGTGCAGGGGACTTTTACCGGGTGGACGCTTTACCTTGCACCGGCCGTGGGAGGACTCGTGTGCGGGCTTTTTCTGTTCGTTTTGACGCGGACGCCCGAGGCTTCGGGACAGGGAACCGACCGTTCCATTTACGCGTTTCATCATCACGGGGGAGTGCTCCGCAAACGGGTTGCCCCCGTAAAGCTCGTTGCGAGCACGATTACGCTCGGAAGCGGCGGCAGCGCGGGCTACGAAGGTCCCGTTTCGCAAATCGGCTCCGGAATTGCCGGACTGATATGCCGCCTTTTTCGCATGCCGCGAGCGGTCCGCCGGCAGTTCGGTCTCGCCGGGATGGCCGCAGGTCTCGGCGCCATTTTCAAGGCTCCGCTTTCGGGCGCGCTGACCTCCGTCGAAATCCTTTATCGCGAGGACTTTGAAAGCAGCGCATTTGGAACCTCCATCGTCGCATCGGTCGTCGGGTTTACCGTGTATTCGAGCGTTTTCGGGACGGCTCCCACGTTTAGCGTGCCGGACTTTTACTTTGCAAACGGCGTGGAACTTTTCTTTTGCGCGCTCCTCGGGCTCGCCTGCGTCCCGCTTTCGTTCGTTTATGTGAAATGCTATTATGCGGTCGAGGACTTTTTTACGCGGTGGAAAATTCCGAATTGGGTAAAGCCCGCGATTGGCGGCGCGCTTTGCGGGGTCGTCGCCATCGGATTTCCGCAGGCGATGGGCGGCACGTGGGACTACGTGGAAAGCATGACGCGCCTTGTCCGTCCCGAAGAGGCACCGTCCGTGATATTTTTGCTCGGACTTGTTTTGGCAAAGATTTTGGCGACGAGCTGCACGGTGGGTAGCGGCGGCTCGGGCGGGGTTTTTGGACCGTCGCTTTTTTTGGGCGGGGTTATCGGAGCGGCCTTTGCCATTGCCGTGGAATCCGTCTCGCCGGGAACCCTCCGCGAACCGGGAGCGATGCCGCTTGTGGGCATGGGAGCGTTCTTTGCCGGAGCCGCCAAGGCTCCTCTCGCGGGCGTCGTGATGGTGTGCGAGATGACGGGCAGCTACCAGCTTTTACCGAGCATCATGATTGCCGCGGTGGTGCACGTCGCATGCAGCCGCAAGTGGAGCATTTACCGCAGCCAGGTGTTAAACAAGTTTGCCTCTCCCATTCATCGGATGGAAATGGACCCCGATTTGCTCAGGACCATTTCCGTTTTCGCCGTCATGCAAAAAACGCCCGTTCTCGAAATTTCCGCATCCCGAACCTTTCACGAAGCGGAGCGCGAAATCAACGCTTTCAACATGGCACATACGGATTCCGCAAACGTTCACACCTATCCCGTTTTCGAGGACGGAAAATATCTGGGAATTTTGGACTGGAGCCTGGCGCTTCAAAACATCGTCTCCATCGAAGGGGCGTCAAACATGCTGCTCGTTTCGGACTGTATTTCCCGCACGCCGCTCCTTTCCGCAAACGCCGATTTGCATACGGCCATGAAGTTTATGCTCAAACATTCCCTGAGCGAAGTCTATGTGAAAAATTCCGAAGGGAAAATCGAGGGAGTCCTTTCGACCGCCGCCATCCTCGACACTTACGACCGCGTGGTTCGCGACAGTTTCAAAAAGTAACGAACTTTCCAAAAGAGAGAAATGGCGCGCCTAAAGGTGCTTCTTTCCGCACAAATTCTCTATCTCGATTTTGTAAACGCCCGTGTGGGACATCGCCCGCTTGATATAGGCTTCGCCTTCTGTCAAAAATTCCGGACTGTATTTTTTGACAAGTGCCATAAGGCCTTCCCGCGGGTTTTCGGGAGTGCGCACGCGTCCAAACACGATGCAACTTTCGAACTCCGACGAAAACTTTTCGGGATGCACCGCAGCGCCGCGGACCGCCGTAAAGCACACCCGTGAATTCTTTGCAAAGGCCCGGGCCTTTTCGCCTTCGCCCTTTGCCCCGTGAAACCAGATGTTCTTTCCGTCAAACGCAAAGTTCAGCGGAACTCCGTAAGGGTAGCCCGCGGAGTTGATCGTCGAAAGTATGCCGTATTCCGCTGTCCGCAAAATGTCCTCGGCCGCATCTTTTGTCATTTGACGGTCGGCCCTCCGCATGGCCGGGAAAACGGGCCTTGACCCGAAAGAAAAATCCTCGACTTTTACGGGAACTTCGTCGAGAAGCGCCTCGACGAGCGTGCTTCCGCGGTAGGTGAGCTTGAGCGAAAAGAAGGGCGCTTCGCGGTCGAGCAACGTAAGGAAAATGCGGTCGCCGTCCCAGTGGGGAAGCTTTGCAAAGTCTTCCTTTGAAATCCATTCGAGAACGCCCTCGTCGCATTCGGTGAGTGTTCCCTTGAATTCCCTTGCCCGGAACAAGTGCATAAACTCGGTCTCGTTCATGCCGTCGCTCCTGAATGTGACGATTCCCGAGTAGTGCAGGTCCAAAAGTTCGAGCCCCGTTTCTTCGCGGACCTCGCGCCGCACGCAATCTTCGGGGCTTTCGCCCTCTTCGAACTTTCCGCCGATGCCAATCCACTTGTCGCGATTGATGTCGTTCTCTTTTTTGACGCGGTGGAGCAGCAGGTAGGATCCGTTTTGTTCGATGTAGCAGAGGGACGTGTTGATCATGCGCAAAAGTTAAAAATTTTGACGGCCTCCGACATCCGGGGAACATATCTTGAATTTTCCCGTTCGGGAAAAATTTGTTGTATTCTCCCGATGCAAGTTCACGCCCCTTCGGATATTTCGAAATTTGTCAAGGCACGTCGCAAAAGCCTAAAGCTAACCCAGGCGGAATGCGCCGCGTTTTGCGGCGTCGGCAACCGCTTTTTTCCCGAACTGGAAAACGGCAAGGAATCCTTGCACATCGGCAAAGTGCTGAACGTACTCCAGATGCTCGGGATTAACTTGTATGCAATCGAAAAGGAGAAGGATCAATGAAATTGAGGGAACCTCTAAAAATTGCTTTGGTAAAGAAAATTTGAGTGAGACCAAGCGAT
>CAVBPX010000046.1:0-19264 GCA_963597395.1 Eggerthellaceae bacterium
CGCTTGGTCTCACTCAAATTTTCTTTACCAAAGCAATTTTTAGAGGTTCCCTTTTATATTTACGATTTCTTCAAACAGTCTGGAATTATTCTGCAAAAAATGCCGCATTTCCACAAAAGCGTTCATAATCCGAATGCTCATCTTTACCGCGGTTTCGCTTTTTAAAACTGCACTCAGCATTGCAACTCCCTGTTCCGTAAAGGCGTAGGGGTTTGAAGAAGAATGTTTCAACGTGATGAACCGGTCGCAAATTGCGACCAGTTCGTCTTTTTCTTTATCTTCAAGCTGGAACATAAAGTTTGCCGGAAATCTCTCTATGTTTCTTTTTACCTGCTCGTTCAGCCTTTTAGTGTCAACCCCGTAAGTTCTGCCAGATCCCGGTCAATCATCACCTGTTGAGTTCTTATCACGAGAATTCTGCTTTGAATGTCTGCATTTTCATAAACTTTATTTCGTGAGGCATTCGTATTTCTCCTTACCCTTTATGGCGGAGGCTTTTGCCTTTCGCCGTATTCCCTAAATTACGAAATTTTCCTTGGCGACGTCGAGGGCTTTATAGTCCGAGGCCGAAAGTCCCTCGTTTTTTAACAAGAAGATTTTCCGTTCGAGTCCGCCGGCGTATCCGGTGAGCTTTCCGCCTTTTCCGAGGACGCGGTGACACGGGACGATGATGGCGATGGCGTTGTGGCCGACGGCTCCTCCGACCGCCTGGGCGCTCATGGACTTTCGGTGAAATGTTCTTGCGAGTTCCTTTGCGATGTCGCCATAGGTTCCGATGCGTCCGAACGGAATTTTGAGCATGATTTTTGCCACGGCCTTTTTGAAGTCGGAACCTTCGATTTTCAGGGGCGGCGTAAAGTCCGGAGCCTTGCCCGAAAAGTAGATGTCGAGCCATTTGACGGCGCTTTTGAAAACCGGCAGGTCGCCGTTTTCGCGGGAACTTTCGCGGACCGTCGCGCGGTCGAACTTTTGGCCGTCGAACCAGAGGCCCGTGAGGCTTTCGCCGTCGCTTGCAAGCGTGATGCTTCCGATGGGGGAGTTGTAGGGAAATGTCCAGACCATGCGGAAAATATACAAAGAACCGGGCGGATTCCCTTGAAAAACCGGGTGGAAATTTGGGCCGCGATTTGCTAAATTCCCTGTATGGAAAAATTGGACTGTTTTTTGGAACGCTACCCCCTGTTCCGCTATATTCCGGGGTTGATTCTGCTCGCGATGATTTTTCGCACGTCGGCGATTCCGGGCGACGGCATGACGTGGCTTGCCGCGCCTTTCGACAAGTTTGTTCACGGGGGCGTCTATGCGGTGCTCGGCGCGTGTTTTTGCCTGTGGTTTGCAAACGCCCGGTGGGAAAAGAGGTCCGCTCTCATGGCGTTTTGTGCGGCGCTTCTTTGCCTTGCTTTTGGCGTTCTCGACGAGTTTCACCAGAGCTTTGTGCCGGGGCGTTCGGTCTCGGCCGGTGACGTGTGCGCGGACTTTATCGGCGGACTTGTCGGCGCGTTTGTCTATCGGGCGGTAAGGCCCTGGAAGCGCTTCCGGATTTTTCGCGAGGAAACGTCCGAAAAACAGGACTAGAACTTTCCGAGGAAGATTATCTCGGTTTCGAGTTCGGCTCCGGAATTTTCGAAAACCTTTTTCTTGGCAAGATTTGCGAGGTCGTAGATTTCGCGGGCGGTCGCGTTCCCGGTGTTGACGATAAAGTTTGCGTGCTTTTCGGAAATTTGCGCGCCGCCGTTTTTTTGCCCCTTTAGGCCCGCCTGTTCGACGAGGGCGCCGGGAAATCCCTTTTCGTTTCGCTTGAAGACGGAACCCGCGCTGGGCTGTTCGAGTGGCTGCTTGGCCTTGCGCTCTTCCATGATTCTTTTTTGTTCGGCGAGAAGTTCCGCCGAGTTTCCCTTGGAAAGCCGGAAGGTCGCTTCGAGAACCATCCGGCGAGCATTTTGGAATGCGGACTTGCGGTAGCCGAAGGCGCATGCCTCGTTTGAATAATCCCGGACCTTTCCGTCCTCGTCGAGAACCTTTGCCGATTGCAGGGTCTGGGAAACCTCTTCGCCATAGGCTCCGGCGTTCATGACGACCGCGCCGCCGACCGACCCGGGGATCCCCGCGAGCAGGTGAAGTCCCGAAAGCCCGAGAGTCGCGCTCATCCGCGCAACGAGCGACAGGGGCGTCGCCGCCTTGGCCGTGAGAAGCTCCCCGTCAAACCTGAAATGCGAAAAGGCCTTGCCGAGCTTTATTACGAGGCCTTCAAAGCCGTCGTCCGAGACGAGAACGTTCGAACCGAGCCCGATGACAAAAGCCGGAAGGTTCCTTTCCTTTGCAAAACTTTGAAGTTCGAGAATGTCCTCGACGGATTCCGCCCTTGAAAAGTAGCGCGCGCATCCGCCCGCGCGGAATGTCGTGTGCTGCTTCATATCGACGTTTTCGAGAATGTTCGGCATCGGGAGCTCCTTTTTGACGGATAAATATATAAATGTTTATATTTCCTTTGGACGGTAAACGCTGAATGGCAAATGCGCGCATAGACATCGATGAACTGAAGGCTTCGCTTTCCATAACGCAGGTTGCGGAACGCCTGGGACTCTCGGTCGTTCACGGAAAGTTCCGGTGCCCCTATGCGATGCGGCATGCCCACGGCGACAGGACGCCGAGCGTTTCCATCTCCGAATCGAAAGGGCTTTTTAATTGCTGGGTGTGCCCGGATGTTCGGGGGGATGTCATCAGGCTCGTGGAAATTGTGCGGAACCTGGACTTTCGGGGGGCCGTGGAGTGGCTTTCCGGCGAAAGCCTGCCGGGCATTTCGGGCGAGCCGGAAAAGGTTTCGCTCCGGAGCGTGCACAGGGAAGCGCTTCCCGAGATGGATCCGACGCTTCGGGTAAAAATCATCCTCGGATTTTTCGAGATGCTCTCGCCCGTCGAAGGGACGCCCGCCGCGGCGTGGCTCGTGAAACGGCGCATTTTCAAAAAGACGTGGAACCGGATGCGGCTCCGGACGATTGTCGATTACGATGCGGTAAACCGCGGGCTCATTGAGAAGTTCGGCTTAGAGAACCTTCGGCGTGCGGGCCTCTACAACGAAAACGGGAACTTGCGCTATTACAGGCATAGGCTCCTCTTTCCCTATTTGGACGGGAAAATCATTCCGCGGTATTTTCAGGCCCGGACGATAGACCCGGACGTAAAGCCCAAGGAACTGAACCTCTCGGGAGCCGTGCCCTTTCCGTATAACGTTTCGGCGCTTGACGGCGAACCGGGCTGGATTTACCTTTGCGAGGGTGTCGTCGATACGCTGACGCTAATCGACCGGGGATTTACGGCGGTGGGAATCCCGGGCGTCAAGGCGTTTAAGCCGGAGTGGACCGCGCTTTTTAAAAACAAGCGGGTGATTGTGTGCCTGGACCAGGACGAGGCGGGCCGCACCGGCGCCCATGCGATTCTCGACATTTTAAAGTCCGCCGGAATTTCGGCGTCGATGCTTGCCGAGGGAATTCGCGCCGAGGGCTTTCAAATGCAGGAAGGCCAGGACATCAATTCCTGGTTCGGCGGAAAGAAGTAGGGGGGCTTTTGATAACGTCTCCTCGTCAATTTGTGGGACATGTCCCACAAATTGGAAAATTCAGATTTTCTATATTCCCGTTGTGAAGTTTTTTCAGATAAGGCAGTCCCTTTCAAAGGCGTGGAATTCGGTCCCGGCGGGCGTTCGGTCCAAGGTTCTTGCCGTGCTTTGCGTTTTCAAGTGGATTTACCGGATTCTGAACCGTTTGACGCGGCTTGTGCTGCTTTCGCTGATGCTCTATGCGATTGTGTTTACGGTCGGAGTCTCGGTCGCCCTCTACAAGGGCTTTACCTACTGCTACGCAATTTACGACAACGTTTTGCAGCTCGAACATTCGAATCCGAAAATGAGCCGTTATATGCAGGCGCTCGTCGATTCCAACCCGGCGACGCAAATCCGCCACCGCTTTGTGCCGCTCGATAGCATTAGCCCGAACCTCCAAAAAGCCGTCGTGGCGAGCGAGGACGCTGGGTTCTACTTCCACCCGGGCTTTGACGTGCGGGCCATCGCCGAGGCTCTCGACGCGAACCGCTACTACGGAAAGACCAAGTTCGGCGGAAGCACCATTACGCAACAGCTCGCGAAGAACCTTTTTCTTTCGGGCGAAAGGTCCTGGGAGCGCAAGTTCAAGGAACTCGCCTACGCGCTTTTAATGGAAAAGATGCTCGGCAAGGACCGCATTCTCGAACTTTATTTGAACTATGCGCAGTGGGGCGCAAACATTTTTGGCTGCGAAGCGGCAAGCCAGGAATTTTTTCACAAGAGCGCTTCGCGCCTCAATCTCGACCAGGCAATCAACATGGCCGCGGTCCTCGCAAGCCCCGGAAAGCACAGCCCGAACGGGCGTTACAGCCGTTTTATGGCGAGCCGCCGCTCGGTCATCTACCAGAACATGTTTCCGAAACGCGACAGTCTCAAGGTCGATAGTCTCAAGGCGCTCAACGCTCCGCCCGATTCTTCACGTCCGGCCGTTTCTGCGGACTCTTCCGCGTCGGATTAAAAATTTTAACCCAAAAGGAAATCAAGATGCGCGACGAATACGAAAACCCTCTCAATACGCGGTATGCCTCCAAGGAAATGAAGTTCCTTTTTAGCCCGCAATACAAGTTCGAAACCTGGCGGAAGCTCTGGATCATTCTCGCCCAGAGCGAAATGGAACTCGGACTTCCGATTACGCAGGAACAGATTGACGAGCTCAAGGCTCACGCGAAGGACATCAATTTTGACGTGGCGGAAGCCGAGGAAAAGCGTCGTCGTCACGACGTGATGAGCCATGTCTATGCGTATGGCGTACAGTGCCCGAAGGCCAAGGGCATTATTCATCTGGGAGCGACCAGCGCCTTTGTGGGCGACAATACGGACCTCATCCAGATGCAGCAGGGGATGATTTACGTGCGCCGCCGTCTGATGCGCGTCATCGACAAGCTTTCGAAGTTTGCTCTCGAATACAAGGACATGCCGCAGCTCGGTGCAACGCACTTTCAGGCCGCCCAGCTGACGACCGTCGGAAAGCGTGCCTGTCTGTGGATTCAGGACCTTCTGATAGACCTCGAACAGCTGAACTTTTTGATTGACATTCTCCCGTTCCGCGGGGTCAAGGGAACGACCGGTACGCAGGCGAGCTTTATGGATCTTTTCAACGGCGACGAGGAAAAGATTCGCGAACTCGACCGCCGCGTCACGGAACGCGCCGGTTTCAAGCGCCATCTGACGATTACCGGCCAAACTTACACGCGCAAGTGGGACAACCGCGTAAATCAGGTTCTTTCGTCCATCGCACAGAGCCTTCACAAGTTCGCAACGGACATGCGCCTGATGCAGGGCAACAAGGAAGTCGAGGAACCGTTCGAAAGTACGCAAATCGGTTCAAGCGCCATGGCCTACAAGCGCAACCCGATGCGCTGCGAACGCATCTGCTCGCTCGCCCGTTTTGTCATCTCGCTCGAAACGAGCACCGCCATCACCCAGGCCACCCAATGGTTTGAACGCACGCTCGACGACAGCGCAAACAAGCGCCTTGCGATTCCGCAGGCTTTCCTCGCCATCGACTCGATGCTCATCATCGCGGAAAACGTCTCCACGGGCCTTGTCGTCTATCCGAAGGTCATCGAAAAGAGAATCCGCGCGGAACTCCCTTTCATGGCGACCGAGAACATCATCATGGAAGGCGTAAAGAACGGCGGCGACCGTCAGGAACTCCACGAGGAAATTCGCAAGATGAGCATGGAAGCCGCGAAAGTCGTGAAGGTGGAAGGCCGCGACAACGACCTTCTCTCCCGCATTCTGCAAAACGAAAAGTTCCAAAAGCTCGGCATTGACGAAAAGGCTCTCGACCACATTCTCGACCTGAAAAAGTTTGTCGGCCGCGCCCCGTCCCAGGTGGAACTTTTTGTGAAGAACGAAGTCCGCCCGGAACTCGACAGGTTTAACGACTGGCAAACGATTGACGCCGGCGAACTGAAGGTCTAGCGGTTTTCGATTTCCCGCGGATGGAATGTCCGGTGTTCTTCCCGGATGGTCTGTCCGCTGACATGCGTGTAGATTTGCGTCGTCGTGACGCTTGCATGCCCTAAAAGTTCCTGCAAAACGCGCAGGTCCATGCCCGCTTCGAGCAGATGCGTTGCAAAGGAATGCCGAAACGTGTGGGGCGTGACGTGCTTGTCGAGGTGCGCCGTGTATTTTTGAATGAGCTTCCAGGCGCCCATTCGCGACATCTTTTTTCCGTGCGCATTGAGAATGACCGTGTCGGACCTGGGCGCAAATTGCGGACGCTTTTCGCAAATCCAGATTTTGAGGTTTTCCTTGGCGCGGCTTCCGAGCGGGACTATTCGTTGCTTGTTGCCCTTGCCGATGGGCTTTATCCATTCGTTGTCAAAATCTATATCCTCGATGCGGAGCGAAAGCGCCTCGGCAATGCGAAGGCCTTCCGAATAGAGCAGCTCGATGAGGGCCGTGTCGCGTTCGGGCGTTTTGGAAAGCTCTGGAATTTTGAGAAAGACGCTGTCGATTTCCTCGACGGTCAGACATTGCGGAAGGTAAAGCCCTATGCGCGGCGGCGCGAGCAGGCTGTCCGTGGAATAGGGAAAGGCCTTTTCGCGCAAAAGATACTTGAGAAATCCCCGCAGGCTTGAAAAGTGCCTGGCGACGGACGTGGGGCTGTATTCCGCCTCCCCGGCGACTTTCGAAAGAAATTCGTCAAGGTCCTCGGGCGAAAGGTCCGAAATTTTTGCGTGCCGGTCATCCGCCCAAAAAATAAAGTGCCGCAAATCCTCTTCGTAACTTTGGATGGTCGCCTGGGAAAGGTTCCGCTCGACGGCGAGATGCGACAGATAGGAATCCAGCCATTCACCGTTTTCCATAAAAATTTTCCGTACAAATTATTCGGCGAGGAACTTTTTCAGTTTCGCCATGCGGGCTTTTGCATAGTCCAGCCCGAGGTAGTAGGACGCGTCGAGCTTTTTCAGGTCGGTTTCGAAGAGGTCGCAAAGATCCCGCTCGGGCCGCATCAAAAAGAGGCGTCCTTCCTTTTCGGCCTGTTGCATCCGCGCGAACATTTTTTCGTAGCGGCGGTAGCGGACCATCAGCGCCCGGAAAAGGTTCGGAAACTTGTACTTGAAGAGCGGAACGAGAATCGCCTTGTATTTGGTAAAGTCCGTGACGATTTCGCCCGGAAAGTGCGTCGAAATGGCAACAACCTTTTCGCAGCCCTTTTCAAAGGCGTGTTCAAAGGGAATGGGGTCCGAGACGCAGCCATCGACGTAGTGCCTTTCGCCAATTTGAACGTTCGGAAAAATCATCGGAAGGGCACAGCTCGCGCTGATGAGCGTCTGCAGTCTGTCCTTGTCGTGCTTTTCGGTGCGGAATTCGACGCGGCCCGTTTCGCAGCACGTGACGGCCACTTCGCATTCGACGTCCGACTTGAAGAAGGTTTCGAAGTCGAACGGCATGTCGCCCGTGGCCGATTCAAAGTGCAGAGCGTGGCATTCCTTTTGGATGCCGTCGAGAAAAAGGTGCGCCTTTTTCTTGCCTTGTTGCAGCTTGGTGGGCATGATGATGTGGCGAAAGCGCCCGCGCTGCCGGGTAATAAAGTTTGCCGCGGCGTGCGCCCCTGCGGAGACTCCCGCAATGTAGGGAAACTCGATGTGCTCGTCCATCATCGCGTCGAGAATTCCCGCGGTGAAGATTGTCTGGCGGGATCCGCCTTCGAGAACCAGTCCCGTCTTCACGGATGCACCTCCTCGGCGGGCGTCTTGGCGGCAACCGGCAAAAGCTTTCCGCTTGTTCCGAGGGCTTGTTGCTTGAGGCCCCAGACCTTTTGGCGAAAATATTCGGAGCGTTCCGCGAGATGCCTTGACGAAGGAATCCCCTTGACCCGCTCGATGCGTTCGGCGTTTCCGAAAACGATGCGCGTTTTATGCCCGAACCTGTAAATGCCGTCAAGGCCTACGGAGATGACGGGCGCGCCCGTGCTGCGGGCGAGAAAGGCGAATCCGGACTTGAACTCGTTCAGAAGACCGTCTTCTCGGCATTTTCCTTCCGGAAAGATGATGACCGAGTTTCCCGCTTCGAGCTGCTTTTTGGCGAGGAGCGCCCATTCCGTGTCCAGATTGTAACGGTCGCACGGAATGCATTTTTCGCGCGAGAGAATCCAGTGGAACTTTTTCATTTCGAACCAGTCCTTGGCGACGACGATGCTTCGTTTGTGCGTAATCAGCGTGAGCATCATGATGGGGTCGCTTGTGAACGTATGGTTTGCGATGATAATGGACGGTGCGGAAAAACGGGTCGATGTGACGGACGGATCGCTGAAGGTCACTTGCGGGCGAAAGCAAATGCGGAAATAAAGCTTTCCGATGATTTCGCACAGGCAGACGGCAAGTCTGATGGGGTATTCGAAAATGGCCATGTCTTCCCGAGCTTTTTACTTCCCGATGGAATCCTTGGGAATGGTCGTGAAGGTGAGCGAACCTTTTGCGTGGAGAGTCCCGTTGACCTTGACCGTGCAGTCGAACCCGACGAGAACGCCGCCGCCCTTTGTCTTTTGGACGGAAAGTTCGAGCTGGTCTCCCGGGATGACGGGCTTCACAAACTTGAAACCGTCAATTTTCAAAAGGACGTAAAGTTTGTCGTCAAGGTCCTCGGGCTTTTTTTCGATGACGAGCGAGCAGAGCTGCGCACAGGATTCGACGATGAGAACTCCCGGCATAATGGGCGTCCCCGGAAAATGTCCCATAAAATAGGGTTCGTTGACGCTCACGTTCTTGATGCCCGTCGCCGATTCGTTCGGGACCAGATCCGTCACCCTTTCCACCATCTGGAAGGGGGGCCGCTGGGCAATGCGTTCACTGATTTCGTAAATGTTCAGGCTCACAGGGAAAGTCCTCCGTCGAGCACAAAGACCTGTCCCGTCACATAGGAAAATTCATCGGAGACGATGGCGGAAACCATGTTTGCTACTTCGTCCGCAGTCCCGAAGCGCTTGAGCGGAATCTTTTCGACGTAGGACTTGCGCGTTTCTTCCGGAATCGCATCGATCATTTCGGTCGCGATAAAGCCCGGAGCGACCGCGTTGACGCGGATGCCGTAACCGCCGAGTTCCTTGGCGAGCGTCTGCGTCAAGGAGTTGACCGCGCCCTTGGTTGCGCTATAGACGCTCTGGCCTGCGAGCGCGAACTTGGAACTCACCGACGACATGTTGACGATGACGCCGGACTTTTGCTTGAACATCTTGAGCGCGACCTGTTGGGCGCAGTAGATGTAGCCCTTCACGTTCAGTTCAAAACACTTGTCGAGCGTATCGGGGTTTATCATCAGCAGGTATTCGTCGCGGACGATTCCCGCATTGTTCACCAGGACGTCTATCCGGCCGTAGGCCTTGAAGACTTCGCGGACCATGTTCTTGACTTCGGCGAGCTTTGAAACGTCCGCCTTGTAAATCATTCCCTGTCCGCCGGCCTGTTCGATTTCTGCGAGCGTTTCTTTTGCCGCATCGTCCGAGCGGGAATAGTTGATGACAACGGTGTAGCCGTCCTTGGCGAGACGGATGGCGCATGCCTTTCCGATTCCCTTGGACGCTCCGGTTACGATGGCAACTTTCATGGTTCCTCCGACCTTATTTCCCTAAAATGACCGCGCTGTAGGAGCCGCCCGCGGCAAACGAGATGACGAGAATCTTCTTAAAATTCGATGCGTCCGTCATCTTGCGGAGAGCCTTTCCGTCCTTCCCGATAAAGTAGGCGTAGTCCTTTGAAAGCTCCGACCCGAGAAGCATGGCGGCTTCGGATGCGGCAAGCGTTGCGGAGGCTGCCCGGCCTTCGCCGACGCGTTCCTTCACTTCGAACAGGGGAATTTCCGAAAGGCGTTCCTTGAACAGGCGTCCGAGCGAATTCCTTTCGATTTCGTCAATGGTTTTAAGCCCGTTGGCAAATCCGCAAACCGCATCGATTTCGTCAAGCGAAATTCCGGCGTCGCTGACCGCTTCGAGAACGGCCCTGTCGAGAGCCTCGTCCGAACCCGAAAGATGTCCGAACTTGACGTTCTTTCGACCGTTTCCGTAGCCGAGCGCGTAGCAATAAACCTTTGCGCCGCGGGCCTTCGCCGAGTCTTCCGTTTCGAGCAAAAGCGAAACGCTTCCGTCTCCGAGAACAAAACCGTCGGACATGGAATGCGGAGCGACCGGGCTCTTTGCGAGAACCTGGAGCTTTTCGGCAAATTCCGTGAGAATCGGAAGGTTCTCGTCCGTTCCCGTTGCAAGCATCGCACGTTCCTGTCCGTCGTGGATGACGTTCATCGAGTAGCCGATGCTGTCGAGACCGGAGAGCGGGCCCGTGGTAATGGTGACGCCGTAGCCCTTGATGCCCGAGCAGATGGAAAGGTAGCCGCCCGCCGCGTTATAGACCGTGTGCGGGAACTTGAACGCGCTTCCGTTGGCGTTGCCGAGCTTTGCGACCAGTTCCTCGAAATCGTAAGTCGCGCCGAGGCCGCCTTCGCTTGTTCCGACGATAATGCCGATATCCTTTGCGTTTTCGTCCGTCACCTTAAAGTTTGCATCCTGTAGTGCGCGCATTCCGGAAACGGTCTGGAGCTGCCCCAGATTGTCGAGCTTGCGGTAAAACGCCATCTTGATTCCGAGTTCCTTGTAGTCGTCCAGGGAAATTGTGGAATGGATGGAGGCGCTTTCGGGACGAGCGTCCTTTTCAAGTGCCGAAATATAGGCGCTTTTGCTGTTCCCCTGCGGGCTTACAATGCCGATTCCCGTCACCGCGATTTTCTTTTCGCGGCAGGGCATTTCGGGAACGTTTCCGGCCTGTTTCGAGAAGATGATGCTCGCATTGGTTCCGCCGAACGCCACGTTGTTGCTCATGACGCTTTCGAGCTTTTTTGTCCGCGGCGTGTTCTGCACAAAGTCGAGAGCCCCGACTTTTGCCTTGAGAGCCTCGGAATCCGCTTCGGAATATCCGAGGGTGGGGAGAACCGTATCCGTCGTGAGCGCCTTGATGCTGAAGACCGCTTCGATGGCGCCGGCGGCGCCGAGGCAGTGACCGGTCATCGCCTTGGTCGAACTGATGCTGAGAGTCGGGTTCTCGTCTGCAAAGAACTTTTGGAACGCGGTGATTTCCGCATTGTCGTTTTTGCCCGTTCCCGTTCCGTGGGCGTTGACGTAGCCGATGTCGGACTTGGAAATTCCGGAGTTCCGGATGGCGCGTGTCATCGCTTCGATAAGGCAAAGGGCGTCTTCGCGCGGAGCCGTGATGTGATGCGCGTCGCTTGTGACGCCGGATCCGAGGACTTCGCAATATTCCTTTGCACCGCGAGCCTTTGCGTGCGCATAGGATTCCACGATGACGATGCCCGCACCTTCGCCGAGCGTAATTCCATTGCAGTGGTTAAAAGGCGAACATCCGTTTTCGTCGAGCGCGTGCAGGGAAAGAAATCCGGAATAGGGGACGGAAGCGAAGGAATCCGCGCCGCCCGCAATGACGACGTCCGCTTTTCCGGCGCGGATGAGGTCGCAGGCGAGCGCAATGGAAATGGTCCCTGCCGCACAGGCGTTTGCGACGTTCGTAACGATGCCGCCCGCCTTGCACGTTTCGGCCACCTGGGAGGCGATGGCCGCGATGGGCATCTTGGGAATATCGTTCGGGTTTCTTCCGTGCTGGTGGTAGTGTTCGACGCTCAGAACGCCGCCGACGCAGCTTCCGATGATGACGCTCACGCGTCCGCTGTCGTTGAAGTTTCCGAGACCTGCATCGCGAAGGGCTTCTTCCGCAGCCGTGATGCACAGCTTGGAGGCGCGGTCCTTTTCTTCGGGAGCGTCAATGCTATCGAGTGTGTCGCATTTGACTTCCGCGGCGAGATCCGCATAGCATTTTTCCGTATCGACGGAAGTGGTATGATGGATGCCCGAGACGGACGCGAGGGCGCTCTTCCAGGTTTCTTCTACATTGTTACCGACGGCGCAAATCACGCCAAGACCGGTAACGACACAACGGCAATCGTTTGGAGTCATCTTTTAACCGGAATTTTTAAAAGGGGAAAATCAGGCCTTGTGCTGTTCGATGAAGTCGGCGATGGTGTTGATGCTCTGGAAGGGTTCCTTGCCCACGCCGGTCATGGAAACGCCGAAGTTGCTATCGACGAAGGAGATGATTTCAAGGGAATCGACGGAGTCGAGACCGATTTCTTCACCGAAGAGCGGGGTATCGAACTGGAGCACTTCGCCATCGACGCCCAGGTCGGACATAAAGAATTCTTTCAGCTTGTTTTTGACTTCTTCCTTGTTCATTTTAACCTCGTTGGTCAAGGGTTCGTTTTAGGCTCACAAGATAGAAAAAAAACGGAAACTCTCCATTTTTCGGAAACGATTTCCGACTAAAAAGGCCAAATCGGGGATGGACTTGCAAATTTGCGCCGCTAAAAAGCCTGACGGACATAGAACGAAAGTCCGATGTGGTCGAAATCCACCCAGGAAACGTCCGCGCGGGCAAAAAGACGCTCGCTTTTGTTCAGCGCAAGAAGAAATCCAACGCCTGCGGACCGGTGCCATTTGTTGCGCATCAGCTCGCTAAAATATTCGCCCGCCTTTCCGCCTTCAAAGAAAACGTGGATGCCGAGAAGCCATGCGAGGTAGCGCCTGACTTCCGATTGCAGGATGACAGCCTGTTTTCCGTTGAAGTAAAGGCTCTCGACGCCGCGAAAGCGTTTGATGCCGTCCGGGCCCGCGAGCATGTCGAACGGAACGTCCCCCTCGGTGCGCTTCCAGAGAATTCCGGCCGCGGCGGTAAAGTCGTAGGGAAGCGTCGTGTAGCCGCGGAGGTCGAGACTTTCGACCCGGAACGAATAGTCCCCGATGTACTTGCTGTAAAAGAGCTGTTCCCATTCGGCCAAAAAACCGTGGGTGGTCCAGTTGGTGTTGTCGCGCGTATCGTAGGCGAGAAGGTAGCCTACGCCGTTTCTTCCGCCGGTGTGCGGGTCGGGCGTCGCGACGGAGCCGTCCTTGTCGAAGTCTATCTCCGAATGCTCGGTGTGCAGCTCCACACCGTATTTGAAGCCTTCGGGAGCGCCGAGGCGCGATTCGAGCCTTGTGCCGAAATAGAGCTTTTTTCGGTTGTAGCCCGTGAATTTGTCGATGTCGGGTGAATTTCCGTATCCGAAATAGCTCGCCACCCAGTCCTGGTATTCCAGGTCGAACCAGAGGCTTACACGGTCGTCAAAAAAGTAGAGGTAGGGCTCGAAGACAATCTGGAGCTGTCCGCGCGAGGAGCCGTAGGCGGTAAGGCCTATTTCCGGAATTTTTCTTCCTTCGGCGTCCGGCTTTAAAAAGAAAAGGATCATGGCGCCGCACTGGAGCTCCGTTTCTTCGGTGTAGCCGAGCACGGGAACCGCCGAAAACCGCTGAAATTCGGATTTTGCCGTTTCCGCGGCGAGAACCGTAAACCCTGCGATGAGGAAAAGGAACGTTTTTTTGAGGAGCGTCATGGGCTGCCCAAATATAGAAATTCTGTCCAGCCTCCCTTTTGGCGTCCGGTCCATCAAAAAAAAACATTTTTTTTGCCCGATTCCCCTTGACACGCCGACAAAATGTTTCTATAATTGAGCCCGTCGATGAGACATGGATGATTAGCTCAGTTGGTAGAGCAGCTGACTCTTAATCAGCGGGTCGTAGGTTCGATCCCTACATCATCCACGAAAAGGACGTTTTCCACAAGAAAGCGTCCTTTTTTATTGGGATGAACCGGAAATTTTGCGAAATACGGGCAAAGTTTTGACCGTCCGTGTAAAAAATTCCGTGAAATGTATTGACAAAAGTAAAACATGAGGATAAATTTAAGGTATGGAGTTTAGGTGGGATCCGAAAAAGAACGAAATTCTCAAGGCTGGCGAAAGGTTTGTTTCCTTTGAGGAAATTGTCAAGGCTATGGAAAGCGGTGCCATCATCGCGGACATGCCGCATCCGAACAAGGAAAAATATCCCCGTCAGCGAATTGCGTCGGTCTCTTTCCGGAACTATGTTTGGCAGGTTCCCTATGTAATTGAGGAGGATGGAACGCGGTTCCTGAAAACGGCTTTTCCTAGCAGGGTGGCTAACAAGAAACACGGAGACGTATGATGCTTTCTTTCGAAGAACATGTGAAGAAATATGGCCTTGACGAAGAGGAACAGGAAATTCTGGCCGCTTTCGAGTCGGGGAAGATGAAACCGGACGCGGATTCCGAAAGGAATGTTGCCGCATTGCGAGAGGCGGCACATGAAACGGTAAAGGCTCTGTCCGCAAATTCCGCGAAGTTCCGCGCCACGGCACGGAAACCCTACACGTTCCGTTTGCATTCGGGAGCGGTCGATGTCATCAAGGCGTTCGCGGAGCGGTACGGCGGGCATTACCAGTCCTTAGTGGACGATGCCGTGGTGGAACTTGCCGAGAGGCTCGAGGCGGAAATGTCGCGAAGCCTTCCGTAATTTTTCGCAAGTTTGACTTGGAAGACGTTTCCTAAAATTCGTTTTCTTCGTCCAGCGATCTGATAATTTGCAGGGTTTCGGAACGGCTGACCCGGATGAGGTTTCCGTCCTTCAGTCCGCAAATGTAAAGAAACCGGAATGGTATCGGTTCGGCGTACTTATAGCCGTACCAGTCGATGCCGTCCTTTTTTCCGATGTAGATGAATTTGCCCTTGTAGTGTTCAGCCTCTTCGGCCAAAGCGTTCTTGACGATTTCGGGAATCGGTCTTGTGTCTTTCATGGTTTCCTCCGTAGAATGTTGGTTCTTGACCCCAATGGGTTGAACCTAAAATACATAAAGTTCACTATAAAATCAATTGCCTTCGGAGTTTTTTTAGACTAGACGAAAAGAAAAATCCCCGGATTATTTTCCGGGGATTTCTGTTTGTAAACGGTGGCTCTACAGGCTGTCGATAATGCGGTTGAACGCTTCGACGGGGCGCATCCACTTGGACAGGAGCTCGGGCTTCATGGCGTAATAGCCTCCGACATCGACGGGGACGCCCTGGGCGCTTGCGAACGCCTTGACGATGACGCTTTCGTCCTTTTGAAGGGCGAGTGCGACCGGTGCAAAGTGTGCGGACAATTCCGGATCTTCCGTCTGCCGGGCGAGTTCTTCGGACAGGTAGAGCGCGAGATAGAAGTGCGAACCGCGATTGTCGAGCCCGCCGAGCTTTCTTTCGGGAGTGCGGTTGTTGTCGAGAATCCTTTCGTTTGCCCGGTCGAGGGCGCAGGCGAGAACCTTGGCCTTTTTGTTGCCTTCGGGATTTTCCGCGGAGGGGAGGGAAGCCTGTTCGAACGAGGCGGCGAGCGCGAAGTATTCGCCAAGGGAGTCCCAGCGCAGGTAGTTTTCGGAAAGGAACTGCTGAACCTGTTTCGGCGCGCTTCCGCCGGCACCTGTTTCAAAAAGCCCGCCGCCCGCCATGAGCGGGACGATGGAAAGCATCTTGGCGGAGGTTCCGACTTCGAGAATCGGGAAAAGGTCGGTGAGATAGTCTCTCATGACGTTTCCGGTGACGGCAATCGTGTCCTTGCCCTGTTTTGCGCGCGTGAGAGACTCCAGTATGGCGTCCGTCGGCGGGAGAATCCGGATGTCGAGACCCTTCAGGTCGTATTCCGAAAGGTAGGCGGCTACCTTTTTCTGGATTTCGCGGTCGTGGGCGCGGTTCGGGTCGAGCCAGAAGATGGCGGGCATCCCCGAGAGCCTTGCGCGCGTGACGGCGAGCTTTACCCAGTCGCGGATAGGGGCGTCCTTTGCCTGGCACATGCGGAAAATGTCGCCCGCTTCGACTTCTTGCGAAAGGAGAACCTTTCCGCGGGAGTCGAGAGCGCGGATGATGCCCTTTCCCTTGGCGATAAACGTCTTGTCGTGGCTGCCGTATTCCTCGGCGCCCTGGGCCATCAGGCCGACGTTCGGGACCGTTCCCATGGTTTTGGGGTCAAAGGCTCCATTCTGTTTGAGAAAGTCGATGGTCGTTTTGTAAATACCCGCATAGCATCTGTCGGGAATGACCGCCTTGACTTCTTCGAGCTTTCCGTCCTTGTTCCACATGCATCCCGAATTGCGGATCATGGCGGGCATGGACGCGTCGATGATGACGTCGCTCGGAACGTGGAGGTTCGTGATGCCCTTCGTCGAATCGACCATGGCGAGGCTCGGTCCCTTTGCAAGGCAGTCGTCGATAGCCTTTTTGATTTCCGCTTCCTTCGGGGTTCCGGCGATGCGCCTGTAGAGGTCGCCGAGTCCGTTGTTCGCGTCGATGCCGAGTTCCGCGAAGAGACCCGCATACTTTTCGAAAACGTCCTTGAAGAAAACGCGGACGACCGCTCCGAACATCACCGGATCCGAAACCTTCATCATTGTCGCCTTGAGGTGGACGGAGAAGAGAACGCCTTTTTCCTTGGCGTCCTGCATCTGTTCCGCGATGAACTGTTCAAGGCTTTTGATGTGCATGACCGTTGCGTCGAGAATTTCGCCTTCGAGAAGAGGCTTTGCGCTTCGGAGAAGCGAGACGTGTCCGGATTCCGAGACAAATTCAATTTGGAACGTGTCGGCCTGGGGCATCGTGATGGATTTTTCGTTTCCGTAAAAGTCGCCTTCGGTCATGCTCGAAACGTGCGTCCTGACGGAGGCGTTCCATGTGCCGTTTGAATGCGGATGCTTGCGCGCGTAGTTCTTGACGGCGGTCGGGGCGCGCCTGTCGGAGTTTCCCTGGCGAAGTACCGGGTTTACGGCCGATCCCTTTACCTTGTCGTAGCGTTCGCGAATGTCTTTTTCGTCGCTTGTCGCGGGGGCGTCCGGGTAGTCCGGAAGCGCATAGCCTTTTTGCTTTAGCTCCGCGATGGCGGCCTTCAGTTGCGGAAGGGACGCGGAAATGTTCGGGAGCTTGATGATGTTTGCCGTCGGATCCTGGGTGAGCTTTCCGAGAAAGGCGAGGTCGTCGGAAAGAGGCTTTCCGTCGAACGTGGAACCGGCGGGAAGCCTGTCCGCAAAGGCTGCGAGAATGCGCGCCGCAAGGGAAATGTTCTTGGTCTCGACGTCGAGATTTGCGTGCTTGGCGAAGGCCCGGACAATCGGGAGCAGGGACTGGGTCGCAAGAAACGGCGATTCGTCCGTGAGTGTGTAGTAAATTTTCTGATTCATACGCGCAAAAAGTAGAAAAAAACGCTATGCCGAGGATTTTTCCTTGCGGCGTTTCCACGAAAGCAGGAGCGCGGAATGCGTGATGACGAGAAACGAGCCTCCGTTGTGGACCAGTGCGCCGACGACAGGTCCGAGCGTTCCGTTTATGGCGAGGATGACTGCCAGAAAGTTGAGGCCCATGGAAAATGCGATGTTGACCTTGATCGTTTTCATCATGCGACGGGAAAGTGCCGTGAGATGGGGAAGTTCGCCAATATCGTCGTTCTCCTGCACAATGTCCGCGGCTTCTATTGCGATATCGCTTCCGATGCCTCCCATGGCGATGCCTACGTCCGCACTTTTGAGCGCCGGTGCATCGTTGATGCCGTCGCCCGTCATGCATACCCGCTCACCGGATTTTTGGTAGGCCGCAATTTGTTTCAGCTTGTCTTCCGGCCGAAAGTTTGCGTGAACGTCTTCGATGTGAACTTCCTTTGAAATCGCCTCGGCGGCTTTCCTTGAGTCTCCGGTAAGGAGCGCCGTGCGGATTCCTTGGGCCTCGAGGCTTTCGATAGCCTTTCGGGCGTTTTCCTTGAGAGTGTCCGAAAGGGCGATGAAACCGGCGAACCTTCCGCCGACCGAAACGTAGATGGCTGTTGCGCCTTTCGAAAGGAATTTTTCCGCAAAGGATTTTCCGTCGGCCGAAATTTCGACGCCGTTTTGGTGGAGATATTCCGGGCTTCCGAGAAGAACGTCCATCCCTTCGACTCGTGCAAAGATGCCGTTCCCGGGAATCATTCGGAAGTTTTCGACGCAAAGGCCCGGGTCGCCGAATTTTTCGCGGTAGCATTTGACGACGGCTTTTCCGAGCGGATGCTCCGAACCGCTTTCCGCGGCGGCGCAAATTGCGTACAAACGCTCTTCCCCGAGCTCCTTGCAAAAGCTCTTGACCGAAGTGACGGTGGGCGTCCCGACTGTGAGCGTTCCCGTTTTGTCGAACGTCATCCGATTGACCGAGGCGAGCCTTTCGAGCGCATCTCCTTCGCGGACGAGGAATCCGTGGCGCGTTGCGTTTCCGATGGCGGCCATGATGGCCGTGGGAGTTGCAAGTACAAGCGCGCACGGGCAGAAGACGACGAGAATCGTGACGGCCCGAATGATTTCCCCGGTAAAAATCCAGGTGAGAACGGAGGCGGAAAGGGCTGCGACGACAATCCAGGTGGCGGCGCGGTCCGCAAAGTTTACAATCTTCGCCTTGTTTGCGTCGGCGGACTGTACAAGTTTGACCATTCGCTGGATGGAACTGTCCTCGCCGACTTTTGTCGCCTGCATTTCGAAGGCTCCGAACTGGTTCAGGGTCCCCGAAAAAACTTCGTCGCCCGGACCCTTATCGACGGGGAGGGATTCTCCGGTCATGACGGCCTGGTTGATGGAGGTTTTGCCGGAAAGAATTTTGCCATCTACGGGAACGGTTTCGCCGGGAAAAACCCGCAGCCTGTCGCCGACACCTACCTGTTTTGCGGGAATGATTTTTTCCGAGGAGGCCGTGACGACGCGGGCCGTTTCGGGCGTTAATTTTACGAGTTTTTCGATTCCTTTGCGGGCCTTTTTGACCGTGGTCTCTTCGAGGAACGCTCCGAGTTGCATAATGAAGGCGACTTCGCCCGCTGCAAAGTCTTCGCCGATGGCGACCGAGGCGATGAGCGCCATGGAAACGAGTACGTCGGCCTTGATGTCGAATTGGGTGACGAGGGCGATTGCCGCACCTTTTACAATGGGAATTCCGCACAAAATAATGGAAATCCAGGCGAGGTCAAACGGAAGCGGCGAAAAGTCCAAAAAGCTTCCGACGAGGGCAAACCCCGAAAGGACAAGAAAGGCAATGTCAATTTTCGACTTTCGTTGTTTCAAAAAGGTGCGAAAATGTTGGAATGGCGTTTTCATGGGCGGTTCTCGGATTTTGAAACTATACCTATATGGGTATATGTATATATAGATTTTGCAAAAAGTTTTGTCAAGAGGTTCGGGGAACTTCTAAAGGTCACCTCTAAAAATTCATTTTCAAAAATTTGGTTGCGACGCTTCGCGCT
>CAVBPX010000047.1:0-18981 GCA_963597395.1 Eggerthellaceae bacterium
GTTTACAACTGGGCATTCGTGATTGCGAACACGACAGAAGTTGTGAATTGCTTTCAGATTTTCTAGATTAAAAGCGGCGTTTACAACTCGTCGTGAACTTGCAATTCGCTTTCATCCGTTGTGAATTGCTTTCAGATTTTCTAGATTAAAAGCGGCGTTTACAACTCAGGTAGCAACCTAAACGACTCGTGCACTGTTGTGAATTGCTTTCAGATTTTCTAGATTAAAAGCGGCGTTTACAACGAACCCCGGACTGAACCGCGAGGTCGCCGAGTTGTGAATTGCTTTCAGATTTTCTAGATTAAAAGCGGCGTTTACAACTCGAGAACGTCGAGATAGCGGGCCTTGTAAGTTGTGAATTGCTTTCAGATTTTCTAGATTAAAAGCGGCGTTTACAACAGACCCGCCTTAACTGGAAAGAAATCAACGACTTAGATCTAGATTTCAAAAAACAAAAAATCGACCTTTTCCAAGGCCGATTTTTTGTTTTCGGGCAACTTTCCGCATCCTAAAAAAGTTCCAGCTGAACGGGTTCCGGAGGCTTCGGCTTTTCCTTTCGCCCGTAATAAATCTGAATTTTCCCAAACTGTTTGTCGGTAATGCAAAGGATGCTCACCGTCCCCTTGGGCGGCATAAACGCCTTGATTCGCGCCATATGCGCCTCCGCGTTTTCCACCGATGCGCAATGTCGCACATAGATGGAAAGCTGGAACCGGCTAAAGCCGTCCTTGAGCAGGCTCTTGCGAAACTCGCTGTGACGTTGACGTTCAATTTTCGTCTCGGTCGGCAAATCGAAAAATACAAGTACCCACATAACCCTATACTCGCTGATCCTTTCCATTTGGCACCTCCGGATAAAGAACTTTTCGCGTCTCCCCCAAAAAGCATCTGCAAAGTGAAGTCGTGGTTTGCGTCACCGCGTTCATCAGCGGGCTGCGCTTTCCATCAATCCTCGTATCGAGGACCGGAATCTGGAGCAGCGCCACCTTGAACTCCTTCGAGAGCTCCTCGGGAATTTCGCCGGCATCTTGCAACTTTTCGACAATTAATTTATCTACAATCGGCCGATACGGTTCCATAATGTCGTCCGCCAGGCAATAGGCATTGTAACGGTTCGCATGGTGAATGCCGAGCGTCGGAAGAAGCCCGCTCGAAACCAGGGAACGCGCGACCACGGCTCGCAAAATGGCATAGCCGTAATTAAAGGCGTTGTTCGGAGGAACGCCGAAACGATCCCGCGTAAAGTTTTCTATTTCAGGGAATAGCGACTTCCAGTAGCACGCCGCGGCCACCGCCTCGCGATTGTCCGCGTCTCCGCTCCGAACGCTCCCCGCAAATCCGAGCATCGTCTTGACCGAATCGCGACGGAAAAGTTCCAAGACGCTCGCCTGGTTCAAAATCTTTTGCTGGACGGTCTGCTGCCACAGCTGTTTTTTGAGCGGAAGCGAAGCCTCCACCTGCGCCCGAAACCGTTCGTTTTGGAGGGAATTCCCGGAAAGCGGCAAAAAGAGGCCCGACGGCAAGTGCCGTCCGTCGCAACAAATGACCGCGCAATTGTTCTCCATCAAAAAACTCAAAAGGGCGCAGGAGAGCGTCACTTGCGGAGAATCCAGCACAATATACCCCACGTCCTCGACGGGTACGGTTTTGGGTTCCTCGTCGTTCTTCTTGACGACGAGCTGGTTGTCCTTGAGGCTCAGGTAGGCCCTGTTTCCAAAATAGAGCGTGCGCTTAATCATTCTCCCCTCCTTTCGGGTTTAACGGGTCAATATTCGCCCACCGAAACTATCTGCCCGATATGGTTTACGCGAACCTTGACAGCTTTTCCCATTTCATTGATGGCCGTAATTCTTTTCCAAGTAGTATTTTTTAATTCCTTTCCAAAACTAAGTGTAGAATCCAAATGATGTCTAAAAACATAATACTTTGAAGAAATTACTTGCACACGGAAAAGATTCGGACTGATTTGCACATAATTTTGCGGGTCAAGCAAATCGACAAGTTTTGGGTCAAATCCCGTTTCGGCATTCGGGAACACAAAAAACTCGTTTTGTTTCATCGTAAAAAGAAATTCCCAGCCCTCGTCCTTTTTGTAATCCTTATCGACAATCGGAAGCCCGTGAATAGCACGTTGCGTCGCATCGTAAAACGACACGACATTTTCTTGCAGGTCGCCGTTCGCATCCCGAAAAATCGCAATGTGATGGTTGCTACCGGGCTTTACAAAATCATGTCCATTCCTAAGAGGAATTGCGGTAATGTCCGCCCGGATCTTTACACTCTTAATGGCAATGCCCTTTTCGCGATTCAGCCAAATTGGATTTTCGTCCAGGTTTTCAAAGGCCTTCTTGGCATCGTTTCCGAATTCCGCAAGGCGCGCCTGCAAAATTTTGCGAACCTTCGCATCTATCACCTTTTCAACTTTTAAATCCGCGGAAATCTGTTTGCGAATGGTAAAGATGGGACGGAACACCTTTGTTTGCACGGTTTCCGGAACCTTTTGCGCATGCATCGCATCCATGTAAATCGGATTCTTGACAAGAGCGTTCGCCCCGGTAAAGGCCTTTTTCGGGTCACCGCCAAAAGCCTGCAAGCGGGCGAGCAATGCAGTACGAATCTTTTCGCTGCACACCGTCGCAATCTTTTCGGCCGTAAACTTCGCCCCGATTTTTTCATTCGTCACCACTTCTTCAAGGCTCTTTCCGTAAATACTTTCGTTATGCAGCTGCCCGCGCGGCGTAAGCGTCGGCTGGGCGTTTTCCCCGTCTCGTTTTTTCGTCCAGTTCCAGTTTTTGGTCACCACCTTGTTCCGGGCCTTGATGGAAATCAGCACGTTTTCAAGCTGTCTTTTGGCCTCGGCGCGGAACTCGTCAAGCGGAAGGGGCGGAATAAAGCAAAGCTTTCCCTTGTCGTTCCGGTAAAGTTCCTTCTTTTCAATGGCCGCTTCAATGCGCTTTACATCCTTCGGATCAATGTTCGAAAGGTCATAGTTTGCAAGATCGATGACTTCTTCGGCTCCCTTCTGGACGCGCGCATTCAAGTTGTTCAAATACTGTATAAAGCTCCGTTTTGTAAAGGCTATTGTCAGAGCGTCCATCGCATGGTGCCGATGGTCGTTGCGCTTTGTCCAGTCCTTGATTCGCTTGACGGTCCTTCCGTCCTTGTCCTGATAAGTTTCGGTAAGATTTTGCCGATTATACTTGTCCCAGTTCAGCTCCTGCATCACGTTCACAAGCTGCCAGTCTTCGCGCAAACGATCCGTCACCGATCCCGTCGTCGGCACCACGAACGGAACAATTTCTTCGAGCATTTCGCGCGCCTTTTTGGCAATGTATTGCGTATCGCGCAAATCCCTGTTGATGAAGCCCTCCGGAATGTCCTTCTCGGTCGTCAAAAGGTTTTTCACCTTCGCCTTTCCAAGTTTGCATGTTTCAATCCGTTTTCTATAATCATCCAGTCCCTGATCACCGTATTTCGCCTTCACAAAATCAAACGCCGTGAGATTGCTCTTTTCCAAATTGATCTGCCGAACTTCAAGCGTCTTGTTGGCAAACGAATCGTCAAAGCGCTTTGCCTGCGGAATGATGTGTTCAATGTCAAATTCCTTGCTAAACAGCTTTTCCTTGGAAATATAGGTGTCCGAGTAAAGCGTTTTATAGCCATTTGGGGCAAGTTCCAAATACAGCCTATAGCGAAGGAGATCGTTTTTACTCGGATGCGCAAGACCGAATTCCGATTCGAGAACTTTTCGGTATCCTTCATATTCAGCCGTGCTTTGCTTGATGGCATCCGCCATTTCCTTGCGTTCCTGGTTGCTCTTTTTGAGTTCGCGCGCAAGTTCTATCCGAACCTCGTCCGGCTTGCCGTAACAGTCGATGATGGCGTTTACGACGTTCACCATCTGGTTCAAAATTTTTTCCACAACGGGATTTCGGAGCGTATTCAGCGGTATCGGCTCCAAATGAGCCTTATAAACTTTTTTCAGTTCTTCGCGCGTGAGCGAACGTTTGGAATGTTTATAACCGGCCATTTCACACGCTTCGCTATACATTTTGCCTTCCTTCAGAAAAGGCAAAATCTTTTTGATGGCCTTGACCGAAAGACTTCCGTAATCGTCTTCGAACGTCACCGTCGAAAGAATCGTTGCGCTTTCACGGTCCATACCACAAAGTTCCTGAATTTTCAAAATCAGGTTCCCGTTTCCCGTTGCCGTTTTGTCGCCTTCAAAGGAATACAGCAAATGCCACAGCCTATATAACGGTTGAGACTCAAAATCCTTTCCGGAAAGACTCGAGTCAAACGTTAAAAAGTCCGTTTTAAATCCCAGTTTTTCAAAGGATTCCCGGACAATTTTCAACACTTCGGAAGCGCCCAGTTTCGAAAATTTGGATTCGCCGAGCCCGTTCATTTCGATGATTTTTTGATACTTCTCAAAAAGCTTTTGCTGTGTGCGGTTTCCTTCGAGCTTTTCGAAATTCAAATCGTAATTCCGGGACTCCTTTCCAAAAAGAATGCGGAGTGCCTCTTCCTTCGAAAGCTTTTCGCGAATATTCAGTTCCGCCAAAAGAGCCTTTTTTGCCTCCATCGAAAGAGGCTTGCATTCGCCGTCCTCCTTGCTCGTCAATTCCAGATTGTTCAGAACCTGCCAAATACGAAACTCGTTGTATATCGGGGAGGACTTGGGAGCGACTTTGGGCCCGATTCTACAGGTCTTCTTTTTGCCGAGGACCTCGGCCGTCACCGTGCGACCTTCCAGTTCGCAGACGGCTATCGAGCCCTTCTTTGACTTCAGCGGCCGCTGGTAAAAAATGACCACATCGCGAATTTCACGTTTTAATTCCGGAGTCAGCTCCGGGTGAAACTTTGCTTGCGTTTCCCAGATTTTTTCAAACTCGTCAAGATAATCCTGCCGGTAAAAAACCTGCTTGCGAAGGCTGTGGTTCGGATTCTTGACAAGTTCTCCCATCTGAAATTCGCCGACCGTCAGATGGTTAAAATAAAGCTCCTTGCTGCGGTCGCCGATGGCCCCCAGATAACCGCTCGTTCCGGAAATTTGCCCGTTGATATTTTGCAAAACAATGGCGAGTTCCTCAAGCCCGAGCTTTTCCGACAGCGCACGGACGCGCCACGCATAATCTTCCTTTTGCTGTTCAAAACCTTTTGTCGCCCGCTTCATTCCCACAAGGCCAAAAGGTTCCTTGCAAATGGCCCAGGTCTGCGACTTGTTCTTGCCGCGCAATTTGAGTTTTAACTCCGCCGTCAAGCGGTCCGGATAAAAGTTTCCTTGAAAGTTCCAGATTTTATCAAATTCCGCCTGCAGGTCGGACGGATAAAATTCAAGTTCCGGACGCTTTCCTTTCTCGTAATAGGAAAGGACCAGAGCGCCAGGGGTCAAATTTTCGTCATAAAGTTTTTTGGCGACATCCATTCCGTTGATGAGAGAACCTTCCTCATCCTTGGACTTTGCCTTTCGATTGCTCTTGTAACCGCGCTTTTTGTTGATCATCAGCAAGACGCGTGCAAGTTCCACGAGCGAGACTTCGGAAGAAGCGGCCTTTGCACGGAGCCGATGCGTCTCAAACGTCGTCGCGTTTCCCTTTTCCGAAAGAATGGTCGCATCGTCAATAAAGCCGTGTTCCTTGAGAATTTTGCGAAGATGTTCGCGGCGAAGCTTGTAACGCTGCAGGTTTCGACGCATGGAGCGCGCCCCGCGGCGACCGGCATTGCTCGAAATGCCCTTTCCGCCCTTGAAGTCGGCAACGGCATCCATGCAGGACTTTCCCGTTTCCGTGCTCACGAAATTATCAAAACTGATGGTCCGAACACCCAGCTTTACAATCGAAGACTTTTCGCCCGCCTTTTCGGCTTCGTTCACCACCGCCCAGCCGATGCTGTTCGTTCCCAAATCAAGCCCAAGAATCTTCTTCATTTACGACCTCCGCCAATAAGTGCGAATTTTAAATTTTTACTTACCTAATATAATAAATTTTGGCTTTGATTTGGCGGAATTTCAAAAATTCGGGCAATTTCGATGAATTTTTTATGCGCTTTCCAAAAACGGCAAACTGATAAATATAAATCCGCCTTTTGACAGTTTTTGTCAAAATCTGAGTGAAACCAAGCGATGGCTGGGCGGGACGAACCAGCGCGAAGTGTCGCAACCAAATTTTTGAAAATTGAATTTTTAGAGGTGACCTATTGACTTTCCAAGTTTATAAAGCTATATTGAAAGGGCTAAAATCTGAAAGCAATTCACAATAAGGATTATTCCGTTGTGAAAACATTTAGAGCGGCGCGCGAGCGTCGCTCTCTTTTTTTGCGAATTTTCGGGAGCATCCAACAAAAGCCGACCTTTTATTTCGAATTGGAACTTGCCGAAGGCCGACAGTTAACGGATTTTTTTTTACGGCCGTCAAATTTTCCAAGTCAGCATGAGCATCACCGCGTTCACGGTCCATTCCGCGCCAACGCGTTCCTGGAGCATTTCCTCTCCGCTTTCGTAGCGGTAGTTTTTGTAACGGCGGTCCCGAAGGATGGGGACCATCAGCATGCCGCCCCATCGGTCGTTCAACTTTATGGAAAGCATCGGCGTCACGGAAACCGTTCTGAATCCCGGATCGTAGGGCTTATAGCGGTCGTCAAAATCCGACTCGTTCAAAAATCCTCGTACGCCGAAAGAGACCATCGCCATCGGAAAATGCCTAAACGGGAGCATGTAAAGAAGCGTTCCGCCAAGCTGAAAACTGTAGCCGTTTACCATGTTCGCACCTCCCGCCTTCCAGACTTCGCCGTCTTCCGCCCCCGTATAGCCGGAGTAAAGAAGGCTCGCCTTCGGACGGAGAATGATGCGCGTCCACGTCGATTTGGGAAGAATCACCATCAGCGGAATCGAAAGGCCTGCGCTGTAGCGAACGCCGTAAGAAAATTCCGTGAGAAAGACGTCCTGCGTGTAATCCTTTTTTTCGGGGTCAAAGACGCCCATAAAGGTGCACAGGCTTCCATAATTGATGGCGGATCCCATGTTTCCTTCAACGCCGAGTTCGAGCAGGTGCAAAAGTTCCACGGTCAGACCCGTTTTAAGCCCAAATCCGAAGAGCGTCAGGTTTCCGCCGATATCCCCCTTGAGAGAAACGAAGCGGCCAAGATTTGCATCGGCCTTCAGGTCCGAAGACCATCCCATCGGCGCGGCAAATCCGAAAAACGGCCAGCTGTGCAAAGTTTCCGAATTGCGCAAGGCCCGGTGCGAAAGGACCACGGCCGCAAAAGAAAGTCCGTGTTCAACGCCCGTCCGAACGGAAAACGCGGAATCCGCGGACTTTTCCGAGTTTTCCTGCGCATAGGCGTTCCCGGTCAAAAGACAGCACGCGGCACAGGCAAGAAAAAATCCTTTTATCGACAGGCGAAACATAATGGCACTCCAATATATCTTTTAATTTTCAAAACGGCTTCCCGTTTTTCCCGGAAGGTTCCGATTTTTCGTTTGCACCGTGCAAAGTGCGTCCGCGTTATTTAAATTTCGGAAAATGGAAAATTCGGCGAAAAGTTTTGAACTGATGCTCCCCGTCGGCGACAGGGAAATGTTCCTTGCCGCAGTCCAGAACGGTGCGGACGCGGTCTATTTCGGAGTTCCGCACTGGAACGCCCGCGGACGGACCATCGACTTTTCGTTTGACGACGTTCGCGAAATGATCCGCTATGCGCGCATCCGAAACGTGCGAACGTTCCTCGCGATGAACATTCTCGTGTTCGAGGACGAGCTGGACGCGCTGCCGGATTTTATCGAATCGCTTGCGGCTCTCGAACCCGACGCCATCATTGTGCAGGACGCGGGACTTATGCGGCTTTTTAGGGTAGTCGCTCCGGGCGTTGAAATTCACGCTTCGACGCAAATGACGATAGCCTCCGCGGAGGGCGTCGAAATGGCGGAACGGTTGGGATGCACGCGGGCCGTTCTCGCGCGGGAACTTTCGCTCGGCGACATTCGAAAAATTGCGGGCCGGACCAAAACGGAACTGGAAGTTTTTGTGCACGGGGCACTCTGCGTTTCGTTCAGCGGGCAGTGCCTTACAAGCGAAAACCTGGGAGGACGCTCGGCGAACCGCGGCCAGTGCGCCCAAAGTTGTAGGCTTCCCTACCGGATGTTTGTAGATGGAAAGCCTTTTGACCTGCACGGGAAAACATTCCTTTTCAGTCCGCGGGACCTCTCCGCAACGGACGAAATTGACGAACTTAAAAGCATCGGGGTCAAATCCTTTAAGGTCGAGGGAAGGCTCAAAAGCCCGGAATACGTGGCGGCGGTCGCCCGGGCGTTTCGCGAAAAGCTGGACACGGGAACGCTCGGCGAAAAAAATGCGGAACCGCTCGAAGTCCTGTTTTCGCGCGGTCTCGGACCGGGCTGGCTCCGCGGCGTAAACCAGCAGACCCTTGTCAACGGAAACTTTTCGAACCATCACGGAATGAGCCTCGGAAAAGTCGTTCGCGTGGAACGTCGGAAAATTTTCGTCGAAGGAAGATTTTCGCTCGAACCCGGGGACGGCATCCTTTTTGAAAATCCGGGCGAGGCAAATTCCACGGGCGGAAGGCTCTTTGCATACAAATTCGCCGACGGATGCACTTCTCTCGAATTCGGAAACGACTTCGACGCGTCAAAGGTCCGGACAGGGATGACCGCTTTCCGAAACGATTCCCCGGCGATGGAAAAGCGTTTGCGCAAAACCTTTACCGATCGAAACCTCGAAAAAAAGATTCCCGTCACCATGCGCCTTTGCGGAAGCATCGGCAAAAATCTCGCGCTCGAAATTCTCGACCCGGACGGAAACCGCGCGCTTTCGACATCCGAATTTTTGCTCGAAAGGGCAAGAACGCCGCGCGACAATTCGGAGGCCATTCGAAAAGAACTGTCCGCGCTCACCGGCAGCGCCTACACGGCAAAAGAAATTTTTTTGGACATTCCCGCCGACGCCTTTCTCTTTGACAAGGCGGTCAGAAGCCTCCGAAAGTCCGCGGTAGAGACCCTGGATGCCTTGCGCCTTCAAAGAAGCCCTTCGCCGGGGCCTTCGGCCGAAAAGGGAAAGGCGCTGATTCGCTCGGCAAGGGAAAAGTTCCACGGCAAAGGTTCAAGCGACAAGGACGTGCAAATCACGGTTCTCCTCCGAAAGCCCGAACAGCTTTCCCGTTTGAAAGGCCTCGACATCGACCGGGTCGTTCTGGACTTTGACTGGGGCGTCGATTACACGGAATCCCTCGCGCTCGCCAAAAGCTTTGGATTTCGGGCGGGAATCGCCACCATCCGCGTTTTGAAGGAAGGCGAAAACTATCATTTCAAACGGATTCTCGAACTTTCTCCGGACTTTATCCTCGTCCGGAATCCCGGAGCATTAATTTATTTGCAACAAAAGGGAATTCCGCTCGAAGGCGACTACAGCCTGAACGTTTCCAATTCGCTTTCCGCGGAGTGGTTCCTCGGGCAGGGACTCCAAACGCTCCATCCGTCACTCGACCTGAACGCCTTCGGGACGATGACGCTTCTCAAAAACTTCGGCGGCGAAAACTTTGAAATTTCGGTGTTCGAACATTTGCCCGCGTTTTACATGGAACATTGCCTGTATGCCGCCTACCTGACGGACGCGGAGAGGTTCCCCCACTGCAAACAGACCTGTTCGAAGCATCACATCGACATTCTCGACCACAAAGGGGCCATGCACACGCTCGTTCCCGATGCGGAATGCCGCAACACGCTCTACCTCGAACGTCCCCAGTCCGCGCTGAACCTCGTGCCCGAATTCCTTGAAGCGGGCGTCCGAAAGTTTCGGCTCGAAATGCTCGAAGAATCCCCGGCGGAGGTTCTCGACAAGGCGCGCCTCTATGTGGAAGCCCTGCGCGGGCGCCTTTCCCCGAAGACGGCGGCAAGGCTCATCGGGGCGGAAGAAAAGTACGGGGTAACGCAGGGACAGCTCTTCCACACCGAAGTCTGGAACGACCGCAAAAAGCAAAAGTCAGGGACTTAAAATTGCGAAATTCCGCAAAAATCGCCAATTTTTAAATTTTTCAAATTAATTTGTACTTAAATGACGGATTTTTGGAAAATCTTTCTATATTTGGCTTCGAAAATCAAAAACAAGAGGTATTTTCATGGCAACAGTGATTCGTCTCGCCCGTTTCGGCAAAAGACATAATTCCGTTTACCGTGCAGTCGTTATCGACAACCGCAAGGCCCGCAACGACAGCTTCATCGAACAGGTCGGTTTCTACGACCCGAACCACAAGAAGCCGGTCATCACGTTTGACCAGGAAAAGGTTCTGAAGTGGCTCAAGACCGGTGCACAGCCGTCCGACACAGTCGCTTCCCTCCTCCGCCAGACCGGCATTCTCGATCTCTTCCACGAAATCCGCGCCGGCCGTTCCATCGAAGGAAAGGTTGCCGTTCCGCGTCCGGAAAAGGTCAAGAAGGCAAAGCTCGGTCCCAAGGCCAAGGCCCGTCTCGAAGCCGAAAAGGCCGCGAAGGAAGCTCCTGCAGAAGCGGCTCCGGCTGCCGACGCTCCGCAGGCCTAATTCCCGAAAACGCTCTACCGAACCCTGTGCGGCACTTGCACGGGGTTTTCTTTTGAAAACATGGAACACGCAAACGAAAAGGATCTGGTCGTCGTCGGGCGTCTGATGAAGCCCCACGGTTTTAAGGGCGAAATCAAATGCGCTCCCGAAACCCACGACCTCTCGCGGTGCAACAGGTTCACCACGGTCTTTGCACGTACCGCAAGCGGGACCGTTTCGCTCGAAGTCCTGGAAGCCCGCGTCGCGCACGACCTTTGGCTTCTCCACTTTAAGGGCTACGACAGCCCCGAGGCGCTGCGCCCGCTCGTCAACGCGGACCTTTGCGTTCCCATGTGCGAACGGATTCCCGCGCCCGAAGGAAAGTATTACTTTTCGGACCTGGAAGGCTTTTCAGTCATCGGGGACGACCTTTCGGAAATCGGAAAGGTCCTTTCGGTCGAAGAACTTCCGAGCGTCAACGCGTTCCGATTTGCGTACAAAGGAAGCGAGATCCTCGCCCCGTGGATCGACGCGTGCGTTCTGAACATCGATACGGAACACAGATCGGTGCGCATTTCCGAAGAGTTCCTTCAAAAGCTCTTTGCCATGAGGGTCTCGTGAAAATCGAATGCATCACGATATTTCCCGAGATGTTCGCGCCTGTCGAGCATTCCATCGTGGGCAGGGCCAAGCGCAACGGGCTGTTCGAGTTCAAGACCGTTTACCTCCGCGACTTCGCCATCAACGAATACGGCCAGGTCGATGACGCTCCCTACGGGGGCGAACCGGGCATGGTGCTCCGACCGGAACCGCTCGCCCGGGCCATCGAAAGCACAAAGGTTCGGGAAGACGGCGGAAAGGTCATTTACCTGACCGCGGACGGAACGCCCTTTACGCAGCGGATTGCGGCGGACCTTTCAAAGGAAAGCCATCTGGTGCTCGTATGCGGGCATTACAAGGGCATCGACGAGCGCATCCGCGAAAACTACGTCGATATGGAAATTTCCATCGGGGACTTTGTCGTAAGCGGCGGAGAACTTCCCGCCATGCTTTTGACCGATGCGGTCGTCAGGCTCCTCCCCGGAGCTCTCGGCCACAAGGAATCCGGCGACACGGACTCCTTTGCACAGGGTCCCCTCGGCTGGCCAGTCTATACCCGGCCGGAGATTTTTGAAGGGAAATCCGTTCCCGAAGTGCTCCTTTCGGGGCATCACAAGCGGATTTCCGAGTGGAGAAGGGCGGAATCTTTAAAAAGAACCAAAGAAAGACGCCCGGACATCTACGAAAAACTGCAAATAGATACTAAATTTGGCACACAATAACAGAGGTCACATCATATGTCCCTTAACATTCAAGCGATTCAGCAAGAAAACAAGAAAACGGATCTTCCGGAACTTCGCACCGGCGACACCATCACGGTGAACATCAAGGTCATCGAAGGCACCAAGGAACGCATCCAGCCGTTCAAGGGTGTTATCATCCAGCAGAAGAGCACCGGCATCGGCGAAACCGTCACCGTCCGCAAGATGACCGACGGCGTCGCCATCGAACGCATCTTCCCGCTCCACAGCCCGCGCATCGCTTCCTTCGAAGTCAACCGCAAGGGCAAGGTTCGCAAGGCCCGCATCTACTACATGCGTAAGCTCTCCGGCAAGGCTGCCCGAATCGACAAGCGCGAAGACTAATTTCAGGACGGCATCCTTTGATTTTGGAGGGTCCCGTCCAAAGCCTTTCAAATTTCCCGTTTGAGCGAATCCCGCTACAAGCGGGTTTCGTTGTTTTAAAAAAAGGCCAAAAGACCTCCGAGATGATTTACATCGAGGACGGCGAACTGGAAGCCTTTGACGACGAGCGGATTCTCTACACGATTCCGAAAGGTTCCCTGATAGGCGTTGCGTCCGTCATGGACGGGACGCCCTTTGCCGATAACGTCCGCACCGGAAAAGGCGCGACCATCGTAAAAATCGACAAGAAGACGATGGGACAGGTGCTGAAGGCTTCCCCGCCGTGGATGCTCCAGCTTATTTCATCGCTGTCGTCGGAATTTGCCCGTTTGAAGGAATCCGCGGCGCGTCCCATCTACGCAAGCCCGCTCGAAAGCTTTACGCTGTTCCTTGCGAAAAGGACCGGGCGCGAGCCTCTCGACACGGCCCGGGTCATCCGCGAGTTTCGCTGGCAGACCCGCACCGGCAAGGAAGAAACGGCCAAGGCGCTGCAGGAACTTCTCCGCCGCAAGTTCGCAAAGCTCGAACCGGACAGTACGGGAAGGCCCAACGCGAGACTCCTCACCGTAAAGCCCAAGCTCCTGAACATTCTCTTTGAATATTTGCGGGCGACGCGCAAGGGCGAAACCTACCCGCCGTTTGGACTTTCGCCGCGGGAACGCAAGTGTTTAGAGGCGCTGAGCCTCGAAGATTCCCTTTTTACCAAGACCCGCGACGAATGGATTTCCTACCTGAAGGCGCGGATCCCTTCCGCGGATTTTATCGTCATCATCAAGTTCATCGAACTCGGCATTTTTTCGAAGGTGGAAAATTCGAACAAACTATTTCTTTCGACCGAAGTTCTCGACAAGTTCTTGAGCGCCATCCACGGGGAACGCAACATCCGGGGGAACCTATGAAGCGGCTTCGCGCACGGGACATCCTTTTTTCCGAAGGCGATGCGGACGGAAAGCTCTACATTGTCCACCGCGGGGAATTTATCCGTCAAAAGAAGGAAGGCGAAAAGCTCCGTTCCAAGGATGTTATTCCGCCGCATTCCGTCGTCGGCGCGGACTCCCTTTTGAACAGGGCGCCCCACCGCTACACGCTCCGCGCCATGGAAACCGCCGAAGTCGAGGAAATTTCGCAAGAGGACCTTTCGAAAGCGTTCAAAACACTACCCGTCTGGTTTTCGCCGTTCCTCCGCTTTATGGAAAGCCGCGTACGCACGCTCGAGTCGAACAAGGCGGCGCTCGACAAAATTCACGCCATTCCGACGTTTCTCTTTGTCGTTTCGAAATACGCGAAGCATGCGAAGGAAGCCGTTTTTGACGTAGAGCGCCTCGCCGAAGACATCCGTGCAATCAACGGTCTCGAATATGACGGGACGCTTGACCTTTGCAAGGGATTTGCCTCGCTGGGCGTCGCGGAACTCATCCAGGGCAAGCGTCCGCAAGTTCACTTTTACCGCAAGAACCTGCCGCAAATCCTCTACCGGACCCTGTTCGTGCGAATGTCGGGACGTTCCCTGCCGCGGTCGGTCCTTTCGGCAAACGACCAGACAATTCTCACGGCCTTTACGGCGGCCGCCAAGACGAAGGGCATCGAAACGGAAAAGGGCATCCGCGTCGGCACCAAGGATCTTATCGCCACCTACAAGACGCTCTTCCCGGGCCTCAAGCTCACGCGCCGGGCCTTCGAAAACCTCGTCCAGTGCGGCTACCTCTCGACGGAACCGGAATTTTCGACACTGAGCGTCCTGGAAGAATTCGAAGCGTTCTTCGGAAACCGCGAAGACATCAAGGACCTGCTGGAACTGAACCGCGTCTATCCGCTGCTCGACAAGCAGCTTCCCAAGGCAATGAACCAAGGCTAGCGAGGACGCGCGACGATGAAAAAGCTCTGGAAAAATTCTTTAAGTACAATTACAAATATCATTGCCACTCCGATTAAGGCCCATCCCAGGACATTTCTTTTTTTAACGATTCTTTTGTGGCAATTTGAAGGAAATTTTATAAGACAACAAATCGTCAATTTTCTCTTTTGTTCGGCACTGATTTTTTTTGTCTGCGCAGCGGCATGCCTAATTAAAAAGTTCAGTTCCAAGGGAAGCCTGTGTTTTCTTGCCCTTTCGCACATCGCGGTCTATTTTCTCGCATTCCTAAACCTCTTTCTCTTTTTCTTTTTTGATTGCAAAATTAATGCCGGCATTTTACAACTAATCAGCGAAACGAATCCAAACGAATCGTCTGAATTTGTCACGACATATCTTTTCACGGGGAAATTTCTGCTTTTATGTTCCGCATTCATTCTCTACGCCTTGCTGGAACATTTTTCATCAAAACTCATCAAAAAATCCAAATTTATACAAGGCCGTATTTTCTGGAAATGGAGCAACCTGGCCATTTCCCTCTATGTATTGCTTTCGATTGTCATGCTTGTTTTTTATGGGCAAAATTTTTCGCTGGATTTTCGAAGCGATTGGCGAAACGCCAAACGTTCCGCAGTCCGCTTCATGATTCCTTTTAAAACATTCGAAGCCTTTTCACAATTTTTGCAAGAACGCAATCTCTTTGAAACATGTGCAAACTCCAACGAAAACCTGGAAGCCTCATCAACCGTTTCGGTCCCCCAAACAATTGTCGTTATCATCGGAGAATCCTTTAATAGGCATCATTCAAGTCTCTACGGCTATCAGCTTCCCACAAATCCAAAGCTTTCCCGTCTCAAAAACCTTTTTGTATTTGACAATGCAATTACCCCAACCAATGCGACAAGCGATGCTTTTCGACACTTTTTGTCACTTTCAAGTATTGATGATCCCTGCAGCTGGAACGAGAAGCCCCTATTTCCCGCCCTTTTCAAAGCGGCGGAATATAATGTGATTTTTTACTCAAATCAATTCGTCAAAGAGGCCAAAACAACAACCTATGACGCATCCTGTGGATTTTTTAACCACCCCCAGCTTGCGCCAAAGCTGTTCACACACAGGAACAAGAAAAAATTTCAGTATGATGGAGATTTACTGGAAAACTATAAACAAAACAGACATTCACTTGAAACGAACTCGCTCAACCTTGTAATAATTCATTTGCAAGGGCAACACATTGCTTCAGAAAGCCGATATCCTCCTGACCGCGCATATTTCAAAGCCGAAGATTATTCATTTCGAAAAGAACTTTCAGACGAACAAAAACGGGATGTAGCCGCATACGACAACGCTACGCTGTATAACGATTCCATCGTCTATGAAATCATCCGGATGTACGAAAGCGAAAACGCCCTAGTCATCTATTTTGCAGACCATGGTGACGAATCGCACGACTATCGCGTTCATAGAGGAAGAACCTACGGAATTGAAAAAATTGGGGCGCCGGCCCTGCATTGTCAACTGGACGTTCCATTTCTCATTTGGATTTCCGACAGCTGGAAAGTCCAACATCCTAATGATTCCCTGCGCTTCGCCAAACACCGGCACACCCCGTTCATCACGGACGATTTTCCCCACATTCTATTTGATGTAGCGAATTTAAAGACGGAATACTACAGGCCATCCCTAAATCCTCTGTCGGATTCTTTTAACATCTCACGAAAGCGTGTCATTCAACCGTATGCATCCGAACAGATGGATTACGACTCCATTTGCAACCGTTTCGGTCCATGGGAAATCGGATTCAGACCGTAAAACCCGATGAGCGGGAACCCAATTTTCAAAAAGTCTTTCAGCTTCACGAAAAAGACTATACTCTACAACTCGAACTCAGCTTTTGCACGGGAATTATTTACTATTTTATCTCAAGCCACCAATCTAATCGCAATAAATTTTAAAATTGTAGGCATCGATAAAGAGAACATAAAGATGAACAACAGACCGATTAACGCTACCACGCCCTTGCCGCTCAAATTGGAAAACTTTCTTCCAACTCTTCAGGATATGTGGGGCCAAAAAGGGCACTCGAACAACGGTCATTATCGCAAAAAGCTGCAACGGCACAACATTTTTGGACGATAAGGGAACTTTTGATTATGTTCAAGACAGTCACAGTAAAAAACTATCGCGCATTGTCAAACCTCCAGCTGTCGAACCTTTCCAGGATTAACATCCTGATGGGCGAAAATAATTGTGGCAAATCAACATTTCTGGAATCCGTCTTTTTACTGACCGGTCTATCAAGCCCCGAACTTCTTTTGCGCTGCAACGCCATTCGGGATTATTCAAAAATCAAGGATTTTTCCTACTTTTTTCATAACCTGGACACATCAAAAGAAATTGAAATCAATTCATACTCGGACGGCAACACCAACTTCAACCAAGAACTAAAAATTCAAAAAATCGCATCCAGTCAAGTCACAATTTTTCCGGAAAGCATCCAAAGCGATGCCGTTTCATCAAACGACGGATTTTCAGAAAGCGTCCGATTTACGCCCAAAGTCAACAACCAAAATATCGAAGCGTCCTACGAAACCCAGATCAAGTCTGTTCCTGGCGGAGAAAAGCCCCTTGTAGAAACGGGCAATCTTTTGGAATTGGAGAACGAAATTCGATGAACCATATCTTTATCGAATCCGGAAAACGCGGAAGCAACGAGTTCAACTTTATAAAGGACATCGTCTTTGCAGCCTGCAAACAAAACCTGGACGAACACTACGACATTGTCAATGTAAATGGCTTTACAAGCCTTCCCGACTTCAGGTCAAAATTCCTTGAACACAAAAGCCCAGAAGAAAAGAATCTGGTCATTTTCGATGCGGACTATCCAGAAACGAACGGAGGATTTGAAGCAAGAACAAAAAGCATTCGACAATGCGGAGAAAAACTCAACATTGACTTTGAACTGTTTCTGTTCCCAAACAACAATGCGGACGGAATTTTTGCCAACAAATCCCTAAAAAAAGACACATTTATCTCTCCGGACGAAAAAGCCAAAATTTATTCGTACATTTCCGCTTTTAAGCGGTCCCGGAATGAACAGAAAATTTTTAAACGAGGCAACTGGAACTTTCTTAACGAGGAGTATTGGAATTTGGAGTCAGATTATCTAGCCCCTTTGAAAGATTTCTTACGGAGCCATTTAATTCATAAAGGCCAAAATTCTGATTAATTTGTAAATTTTGAAAACCAAAAGGTCTTAGGAAATATGAAAGAATACAAAATTGGATACACACAAGGGACCTATGACATGTTCCACATCGGTCATTTAAATTTATTGCGCAACGCCAAATCACAATGCGAAAAATTGATCGTGGGAATCAACTCAAATGCCCTCGTTATGAAATATAAGAACAAGTATCCAGTAATCGACGAAAAAAGCCGAGCCGAAATCGTCAAGGAATTAAAAAGTGTTGACGATGTAATTCTATGTGACACATTGTCAAAAACTTTTATATGGAACATGATTCACTTTAATGCTATTTTTATCGGAGACGACTGGAAAGGAAACGCTCGTTGGAATCAAACGGAAAAAGATTTAGCCGCCCTCGGCGCAAAAGTTGTGTATTTACCTCATACAGATGGCATTTGTTCCACCCTTTTAAGGATTCAGGAAAAAGAGAGGATTAAGGAAAGGTGAAAACAAACCGCTCTTTTTCAAAAGAAATTGATTTAATTCTCATCTATCCCTATGGAGCAAAGCATCTAAAACTTTTTTCCGATTTGGAAAAAATTCAAAATGTATGTTTGCGCTATTCCGAACTTTCCAAAACACATTCCCGTATAGCAGCCATCCTTAAACGAATTCACTTCAGCAAAAAGTTAAATCGATTTTTCAACCTTCCCGGAAAACACCTTTGGTACGAATACTCCGACATTTTTTCCCTATTGAAAAAAACAAAAAATGTTTTAATCATTGACAGCGCCCTACGCGACCTCCCAGACGACCTGCTAAAAAAAATGAAGAGGAATGGAGCACGTCTTGATTTATACCTAATCAATTCAATGAATGCTGCATCTCCAAGATTTTTGGAAATAAAATTTCGGATTTCATTAAACATTTGGAATCACGTCTACACCTTCGATCCTCTAGATGCAAAAAAATATGGCTTTATCTACCGAGGCTTTAACTATTACTCCAAACAAGAACTTCCGATTTTGAAATTTCCAACAGAAGATGCCTACTTTATTGGAGGTATCAAAGGAAACCGGGAAGAGACCATCAATGCCCTCTACCGATCCATCACGTCATACGGCGGGAAATGTAATTTTAACGTCATGGTTTATAAAAACCAAACCTATGAGAAAATTGACGGAATACACTACATCCTTGGGAATTGGAAACCCTATGAAGAAATTTTAAAAGACGTTGTCAACTGCAATACAATTATTGAGATTTTACAGGAAGGTCAAAGCGGAGCCAGTTTGCGGTATTTTGAAGCCGTCTGCTACAACAAAAAACTCCTAACCAACAATCCCAATATTAAGAACTTTCCTTTTTATAACGAACGTTATATGAAGGTTTTCAAGAGCGCAAAAGATATTGACCCGGAATGGATTTGTCAAAGAATTCCAATTGATTATCACTATCAGAATGAATTCTCCCCTAAAAAACTCCTTCAAGAATATATGCATGGCGATAAATAGCTATTTTTATTCTAAATGACCTCCACGAATGAGCGAAAAACCATCCTTTCCGGACTATTCTGGAAATTCTCAGAAAGAATTTCAGGACAATTCGTCTCCTTTGTCCTGTCTATAATTCTCGCCCGCATTCTAATGCCCGAAGATTATGGTGCCGTCGCCATGGTCCAGCTC